>NZ_JBXAGC010000006.1:0-165875 GCF_058793725.1 Acidovorax sp. GW835-FHT14B10 | reverse complement strand
GTCGTCATAATCTGGTCGTCCTGCCTGGGGGAATTTGGGGTGGCCAAGGGTGGGGGAATTTGACCTGGCCATCGGGGAACAGCCGCGCCTGCAACAAGCGTTCGACTTCCTGAATCTGCGCAGTCAATGTCGGGGGAGATAGCCCAAGCTGCTCAGCAGAGCGTGAAAAGTGCAGATTTTCTGCAACCGTGACGAACGAGCGGAGATGACGGATGTCCATGGCTATCGAGTTTTCTATTCATTTTTACTGAATTATCTTAACAAACTGCTTTATTGAACTGAATTATCGGCCCTGCTTCAATGACAGAAATCTACTTTCATTGGAGTTTCGTGATGTCTCGTTTTTCACATCGGACAGCGGCACTTGCGCTTGCTGGCTCACTTGCACTGGCTTCGTTGCCGGCGGCCGCAGTCGAGTTGCCTAGCCAGCCGGTGCTCACCCTTGCTGCCGCACAACAGGTCCTCTCAGCTGCGCAATCCAAGGCACAAGCGTCTGGTTGGCCGTGCGTAATTGCCGTTGTCGACAGTTCCGGTTCGCCCATCCTTCTGCTTCGCATGGACAACGCGGCTGTGCCTGCAGGTGTAGAACTCGCTCCAGGTAAGGCGCGCACCGCTGCGCTCTTTCGACGTCCCAGCGGTGCGCTCGAGGATGCGATCAACGGTTCTCGACCTGCCGCCATCACTGCCCAAGGTTTCGTCCTGATGCGTGGCGGACTTCCTATCGTCGTCAACGGACACACTGTTGGGGCCATCGGAGTATCCGCGGACACCCCCCAGCATGATGAAGAAATCGCCCAAGCCGGCATAGCGGCACTCAAATAGCCGATCCCACGATGAATAATTCAGTTACCCGCCCCGCGATGAGGAAAGAGACCGCAATTCTCTTTGTCGCGTCAACCGGCTGCGCAATGACCGTCCTCGACACAAACGTCGTTGGTATCGTTCTGCCAACCATCGCCAGGGATCTACAGGCCTCGTTTGCCGAAGTGGAGTGGGTCATCAGTACCTATGTTCTATGCTTCGCAGCCCTACTCCTTCCCGCCGGCTCCATCGCTGACCGCTATGGCCGACGAAGGGTTTTTCTTTTCGGGATAGCACTCTTTGCAATTGCATCGCTGGCCTGTGGTCTGGCGCCTTCGGCACCGGGACTGTATCTGGCTAGGGCGGTTCAGGGAGTTGGGGCCGCGTTCCTTCTCGCCCCTGCCTTGGCCATCATCGGACACACATTCCACGATGAAAACGCACGTGGCCGTGCGTGGGCGATATGGGGTGGCATCATGGGGCTCACGATGGTCGTCTCGCCGCTGATTGGTGGAGCGATCAGCAGCGTGCTCGGCTGGCGCTGGGCTTTCCACATCAACCTTCCGATCTGTGTACTGCTTGCGATAGCGGTACTTACGCTGGTGGAGGAGTCGCGTGACCCAACACCGCGGACCTTGGACATCCCAGGAATCGTTCTCTTCACACTAGCAATGTTTAGTGTCACCTGGGCCCTGATCGTCGGACCCAGCCACGGTTGGATGAGCGGCCCAGTTTTGTTGCGAATTGCGGGCGGCCTGTTGTTGTTCGCTGTCTTTGTCTGGGTTGAACGGCGTCGCACTCATCCGATGCTCGATCTTGAGCTTTTCACGGCTTGGCCCTTCGTGGGAGCCGTGTTGGCGATGTTCGCCTACGCCTCGTCGGCCCAGGTCATGGCATCGCTGCTGCCGTTGTTTCTGCAAAACGGCCGTGGCAATGGAGCACTTGCGGCGGGGATCGGCATGCTGCCCTTTGCTCTTGCCATGCTGATTTTTCCGCAAGTCGGCCGGCGACTCTCGCCGTATTTGGACAGCTCACGCATCTTGACTCTGGGGCTCGCAATCGTTGCACTGGGGAACTTGACCATGATGTTCGCCGCCCGACAACCGGGAGAGTTGTTGCTGATCGTCGGGATGGCAATCTTGGGAACAGGTGGCGGGCTGCTCAACGGCGAAACGCAGAAGGCCATCATGGGCACGGTACCCAGGCATAGGGCAGGAATGGCATCCGGCATTAGCACTACGTCACGTTTCTCTGGAATTCTGCTCGGTTTTGCCGGACTGGGAGCGGTGCTAGCCAGTGGCGTACGCTCTGCGCTCGAACAGGCAATGGCAGCGGAGCGTTTGCCGGTAGAGCCTGGATTCGTCGACAGCATCGCAGCGGGAGATCTTGAGCGTGCCGTCGGGGCTTATCCACCCGACCTCGCGGCCACGATTACTTCGCTTGCACAGCATGGCTATAGCGCGGGATTCTCACACGCCTTTTTGACGGCAGCGATCATTGCGCTTGCTTCGGCGGTGGTCGTGTTCGTCACGATGCGACGCCGAGAGATAGGTACGGATTGTCAGGTGGGACTTCAACGAAGATGAGGTGGGGATCGGACAGAAGGTAACCATGTAAACGCCTTGACTTCCTGGGTCCTGTCACTTCACATGGCCAGATGTTTAGGCCATTGGGATGCTTGCGGTGCAGTTGCAGTTTCTCAAAGCGCTTCTGCACCCACTGCCAGTCTTGCTGCGCATCCTGCTTGGCAAGGGACTCCACCTGGGGGTGTTCCTGCGCATAGCGCTGGAACACCCCCGGACTGACCAGATAGGCCGTGTCGCTGACCGTATGCACGAGCGCCTTCGCATCGTTGATGATGAGCCGCCGCGAGGCGACTCCCTGTTTCAGCCATGCCATGAAATGCTCGCCGGATGGCTGTGCCCCGGAGGACGAAAGTGCCGCCGGGGGCGCGGGCGATGGTGGTGGCGCTGCGGCCCTCGCTGGCGTGAGAGCTTTGGGAGGTGTGGCAGGCGCCTTGCCTGAGACGAACTGCGCCTCTTCCTTGGCGCTGGACAAGTCGTCCATGCCCACCATCGCCAGCATGTCCTCCATAACGTCCGGCATGGGGTCGACTGCGGGCGGCGTAGCGGCGACGGTGCTGCCGCTCTCCCAAGGCGGCATCTCCTGGCCATCGAGGGACGGTGGTACACCGGCCACAGGCGGCGTGGCCGGCGCACCTGCGTCGTTCTCTGCGGGCGTCGCGTCGATCACTACCGTGCCCGCAAAGGGCGTTGGCCGCTCGCCGGATTCCCAGATCAGCGCGGGAGCGAGGCGCAACAGGGTAAATGAATGGGACCAGCCGGTCGCGCTGGTGACGCTCGCGCGCCAGACTGCCTTGCCGTCCAGCGTGGGCTGCAACATCCCATGGTCCTGCAACACGTTGAATACGGCGGTGTTGTTCGCCGGGATACCGTCGATGCCCTGGGACAGCAGATGCGCGCGCAGCTTGTCGGAGACCGTCTTGCTGACCAACCACAAAGCGTCTTCCGTGAGCCAGCCATCGGAGGCTTCCGGCTGGTTCAGCTTCAGCTCTTCCTTGAGCAGGTAGCGCAACCCGTCCAGCAGCTTGCGTTGCAATGCGTGCTTAGGTGCGGCCATGGCACGCGCCGGATCGCCGCCCAGTTCCTGCGCCACGGAGGCGCGATCGGCCTGCACGACGAGTTCGCCCAGTACCCCGGCATGCTCGTACTGGCCCGCCAGGACGTAGAGCAGCGGCCCCCACAATGCAGGGTAGCCACTGAGCCAGTCCAGAAGCTGGGCGTCCAGTAGTTGGCGATAGAGCAGGCCTGTCGCGGCACTGTGTAGCCGGTACTTGCGGTCCTCGCGGTAGCGGAAGCGGTACGGCTGGTGCAGGGGGCCGTGCCAGGGGTGCCAGGTGCTGCCGTCGGCCAGTTCGACGTGGAGATCGACGGCGAGCTTGCCGATGTCGTGCAGCAGCGCCGCGTAGGCGACGGCGGCGGTCCAGGCTTCGGATTGCGCCGCCTGGTCTTCGGGGGTGCTTCCGGCCGGCAGGAGGTGCGACTGACGCAGCTTGAGGGCGTAGGCAACAATCTCCAGGCCGTGGTCCAGCATGCCGCCGGGGTACGCATGGTGATGGGCCTCCGATGCGGGAAACTGCTGGACCAGCTCGGCGTAGCGCTCCAGCGGCATGCGGTACAGGGTGGCGAACTGTTTGCGCGACAGCGACGTGCGCTGCCAGATGTGCTCCAGTAGCTTCTGCCGGCGCGGTGTCGCCAGCAGCGATGCGGCCGACTCGGGCCGCAGCCGCCCTTTCGGGGGATCGGTGGCGGGTGTTGGCGGCGGAGCGGCAGCGGCCGAGGCCCGTTTTCGCTGGAACAGTGAGAGCATGTAGGGTGTCCTGGTGGCGGGCCGACCGGGAGGCCTTTTCGCCTTTTCGAGGTAGGGCCTTTCCCCTTGCACCCCATTCCCTTGCCCTTTCGGCCTTTTGGCCTTTAACCATTTGGGTATAGGGCGTGGGGCATTGACCGTCCACGGCCAATGCGGGATTCGGCGGGCCGGATTGATGCGTGAAGGCTTGGTGTTCCCGCCCTACGATGGGCCAGTTCTTGGACTCGGGAGGACGCCATGAGACCCCATATTGACATCGTAAGGAATATTCCTTACGATGGAGGCATCGCTATTAGGAGAACGGCCATGCCTGCCATTCATGAAGTTGCCACCCTGACCTCCAAAGGCCAGATCACGCTGCCCAAGCCCATCCGGCAGGCGCTCGGTGTCGATGCCGGCGGCAAGGTTGCGTTCGACCTGCGTGACGGAGAAGTCGTCGTGACCCGTGCCGACGCCGAGCACGAGGACCCCGCCATCGGTGCGTTCCTGAGTCTGCTGGCCCGCGACATCGAGGCGGGCCGGAACGTCCATGGCCTGCCCGAGGATCTAACTCGCGCCATGCTGGAGCAAGCGGGTCACGGCGTGAAGCTGGACGAGGAAATCGACGGCGAAGTGGAACTCTGATGCAACGGCATGGCTGGGCATTGCTGTTCCACGACTGTGTGATCGAGCAGTTGCAGAAGCTGCACGCAGCCGCACGGCGCGCGCAGGAGAACGACCCGGAGGGCTTCGAGTCCAACGCCAACGTCAAGCTCTTCCGGGCCTTGAACCAGTTGATATTAGATGTGGTGCCCGGTGATCCGGCACGCGACGAGTACCGCCAGGGCAACACCCTGGGGCTGGCCCACCGGCACTGGCGAAGGGCCAAGATCGGAAGGCGGTTCCGGTTGTTCTTTCGGTACGACTCGAAGGCCAAGGTCATCGTGTACGCCTGGGTCAATGATGAGCAGACCTTGCGGTCTTCGGGAAGCAAGTCAGATCCCTATGCCGTGTTCGAGAAAATGCTCGGGCGTGGGAATCCGCCAGACGATTGGAACGTATTGGTGCAGGCAAGCAAGCAGGATTGGAGCAAACTGGAATAGGCATTCCTCATGTAGCAGGAGACGACCATGAACACGACACCCCGCATCAGCACCGCAGAACGCCTCGGCCGCAGCGTTGGCCGTGGATGGCGCGCCTATGCGCGCGGCGAGCGCCGGCTTTCGTGCTGGCTTGTTCTGCAGGGCTTGCCGGCGCGTGTGGCTCAAGTACTGCTGTCGGCGATCAAGCTGAGTGTCCTTGGCGTGCTGCTCTACTTCGCTTTCTGGCTGGCCCTACTGGTGGTGTTTCTTGTGTTCGTGGCCCATGGTTACGATACCGATGATTTGGCGACGCCAGAGCCGGAATGGCGGGATGGCCATGTCGGTTTCGGTCTCTATACCGTAGATGAACATCGGATCGACCCGCACGACCCCAACGATCCCCAGAACACTTAGCCCTGAGCGCATGCAACAGAGGGCGTGCTATTTCTTCTTTCCGGGTGTCGTTGCCCACTTCATGGCATTGCCGAACGCCAGGTCGCCGGCCTTGCCGCCTGCGGCCCGGGCACCAGCGGTGCCCATCGTGAGGCCCTGTAACAGGTTCCCGACAGCGTAGCCAGCCCATCCCAAGGCTGTCACCCAGAACAGGGGCAGTACGATGAACATTGTTGCCATCACGAAGTTCAGCAACATATCGCCGAAGGCATTGTTGAGCCCCATGACGGGGTCGAAGTTCGAGTGGGGCCGGTTCCACCCCCAGCCCCAGCCGTAGAGTGCGTCCAGGATCGTGCTATCGATCCAGCGAGCCAACTGGAACCAGAAGTCCACGAAGAACAGCGCGAACTGCACCACCGATGCAGTCATCACCGTCTTGAGGCCGTAGGTTCCGACCACGAGCACCAGTGGGATGCAGATGACCAGGGCCATCTTCAGAAGCGACAACACCATCGGCAGAGCCTGGCGTAACGCGTCCATGGCGGGGAAGTAGCCCAGTGATCCGATTGCCAGGCCAACATCGCTCGCAGCTCGGGTGACGATGTTCGGGTCGGTCTTTTCGATCTGGCCACCGTAATCTGTATAGACCGATCCCTGGTTGAGCTTCTGTTGGCGAGGCGAGGCGATGGCGCGGATCACCGAGTCATCTACCTCAGCCCGGCTCAGGAAGCCAGCCCAGCCCGCCAGGCGATTCAGCAGGCTCGGGTCCACCTGGCCCAGCAGCCGCGCGCGCAGTCCGTTGCTGCCGTCGGACCACCACTGCCTGCAGGTCGGGTAGCCGCCACCATTGGCAACTTGCGCGAGCCCAGCATCGCGGGTGTCGTCATAGGGCCATGCCTCGCGCGCCGTACTGGAGCGGTAGCTGTCGTAGTAGCCACCCGTGTCCGTGAAAAAGCGCGAGCCAATCCAGGTCACGTCTTGCATCTGCTGCTCATCGAGATCCGGGCGCTGCATGAACAGCTTGGCGCGCGCCGGTCCGTAGCAGTCCCGAGAAAAATCCGCCACCTCTTGAGCCAGCACCGGATCGTCGATACGGGTTGCATCGATCTCCATCCGCATCTGCCGCAGATCTGTGCCGCACGGGATCGCAGCCACCGAGGCGCTCGTGACGGCGCGCGAAAGCGCGTGCATGAAAGCCCACCAGACCGGAACCTTCGCCGACTGGTTGTTGATGCTGCTGAAGGACTGCGACCAGCCCGTCTCCGTTGGCTGCGGCACGCTGACTTGGCACTGCGCCGAGCGCGAGCTGTCGTACTGGATAGTGTTGAGGTCGACATCGATGAACGGAATACCGGCGAACATGACGACCACGATGGCCACAAATACTCGGTTCTCGATGCGCGCCGCCGAGAGCACGCCCTTGTTGCCTTCGTCGGCGCCCTCCGCTCTGGCCTTGAGCCATTCCTGGATGACGATCGCCACAAAGGGCAGCGCAAACACCCCGCTGGACACCAGGACGGCCCAGATGCCGTTGTTGACGATCCAGGACACGAGGGTGAGGTAGTACTCCAGGTAGTCGGTCGTGAAAAGCGTCATGGCCTCGATCTCCCCTCAAGCGGCCTGCATCAACAGGCTGGCTTCGAGCGCCACAATGGCAAGGACGCCGGCGACCTCTGCGCGGATCAGCCGACGTCGCGCCTGCGTGTTGTCTTCGCGGGCCAGCAGCCGACGGCGCATCCAGACCCATCCATAGGCCGTACCGCCGTACAGGCACAGTCGCCAGATGAAGAAATACCCTGCGGACGCGGCCAGCCACCGCTCCCAGGCCGCGACACTGCCGACCAGGTAGATGCCCGCAACGTTGGCCCCTACGGCGGCGGCCACGACCAGCACAAGCCATAGCAGGGTTTTCGCCGCGTGCCGGCTGAACAGCCAGCGTAGTGGACGCCAAGTCATGCGAGCCTCGCTCATGGCCGACCTCCCGGATTGCCCTTCTGGAGTTGGTCGAGACGGTCGGGCACCGGATCACCCTCGTAGATGCCACGCGAACCCGACGCGCGCGTGCTATGGCGCTGAATGATGGCCATGGGCGAGTTATTCGCCAGTTCGCGCCGTAGCTCCAGTTCGGTCTTGAGGTTGCGGATTTCGCGGTCGAGCGTATCGCTCTCCTTGTTCACGCCCTCCACCGCAAGCTCGTTCGCCGCGACGTTGGGCTCTTTCTTGCCCGTGAGCAGCGTGCGCTGTAGCAGCAGCGCCTTCTCCAGCACTGAGGACAGCGCGACCTCGGACGCCAGGCGCTGCGACAGCAGGTGCTGGTCTGGCTCGTCGCGCAGCGCCTCGATCACGCCGCGGGTGATGGGCAGCGATGCACTGCCAGCCTCGCGCAGGTTCTCGGGCGTCGTGTTCTTCGCCTTGGACACCAGATCCTGGAGCGCCTGCAGCTTTGCGTCGTATTCTTCCTGGATCAGCGGCGTCAGCCCTACGCCGGGCGTCGTCTCGGTCTTGGTGCAGGCATCGCAAGTGCGCTGTTCCTTCTCGCCGAGTACGCGCGTGGCCCACTCGACGGCGGCCTGCGGCGAGGTCCAAGTCTGGCACGAGAGACTGCTACAACTGGTCGGTGCGATGGAGGACGTATCGGTCACGCTGCGGCCGTTGACCAGGTTGTAGCCGGCGCGGGTGACATCGCCGACGACCTTGATCGCGGGCTGGCCGGAGCCCCCCGCGTTGCTGCCCCCGACCCACGGCACACCGTCATTGCCGCGGCGCGTCTCGGCCTGCTCGATGGCCGAGACCGCATCCGTGCTCGACACCGCATCGCGCAGCGCCAAGCCTTCTGCCATCTGGCTCCAGCTGAGTTGCCCGCCCGCCGTCTCGGCCATCTTCTCCGCCATGGCACGGCACGTCAGCTTGGAGCGGTCGAAATCGAGCCGTGCCTGCAGCACGCCATTGGTGAGCAGGTTGTAGAGGCCGGGATCGGCCCGCTGAATGATCAATGCCGGCAACGACGCCACCGCGCTGGTGGCGCTTTGGATCACCGATGACATGATTTGCTGGAAGCCGTTGGTGACGCCGTTGAGCTGATTCTTCAACGTGGTCTGGATGCTCATGTCACCGCAGATCAAGTTGCTGTTCCAGCCCACGCCGACCCCGAGAGAGCGCATGCCAGCCGCACGTCCCATCGACACGGCGTTTCCGCCGCCGATCGAGTACATGACGTCATCGCCGATGACACTGCCGCCGGTCTGGTAGCCCAGTTGGCCCCAGGCCACACCGCTCGTCAGCGCGAGCGCACCGGCCACCGCCAGGACGATCCTCGTGCGACGTACCCGGCGGGAGAACGGATTGAATGCAGGACGGAACTTCATGGCACCACCTCAGAGGAAATCGACGCTGCCGAGAAACACCTGGCCCCGGCGTTCGCAGCAGGCATACGGCCGCCAGAGCGCCCAGGCGTAGTCGCCTTGCTGGGCTTGCGTCAGGGAGCCATCGCGGGGGAACACCGCGCAGGACGAGGACAGGACAGGCGTGAGTTCCTGCCACTTGCCCGTCGAGGCGTCGCTCTCCATGAGCGCGCCAGCCGGCCAGTAGCCATCGCGGGAGTTGGCGAGCAGCGGCTGATAAACGTGGATCTGCCCCCGGCGCGTGACGACATCGCCTGCGCGCTGGGCCACCACTGCACCAGCCTTGTGGTCGTCGGTCTGGTGCAGGAAACCCCCGCGGGGATACACGTTGCCCCAGAGGTTCATCGTGGTGCGTGCGCCGACCTCACGCATGCCGGGAATCAGCGCCTCCGGGTAGGCCATCTCGGGCACGTTGTAGCGCCAGGCCAGCGTGTCCAGCGTGCTGAGCAGATACGGCATGAAGGCTGTGCCCGCGCCTTGGCAGAAATAGCCCGACGACGAAGCGAACTGGTTGAACACCTCGGCCCCCGGGTGGCCGATGACGTCCGCGTTCTTGAACTTGGCGAGGTTGTTTTCGTGGTCCTCGTTCGTCGTTCCGTCCCCGCCGGCTTGGGCGGATGGGTTGGGCGTGCTCATCGGCCGGACTTCGATCCAGGGGTTTTCGCCGGTGTTGCTGTAGCTGGAGACGACCGCATCGGGGATGTAGTGGCGGACCTTGATGGACGTGCGTACCGTACAGCCCGTCCAGGTGCAGTAGAGCCAGTAGCAGATCCCGGCGACGCGGTATTCGAGGCAGTCTGGCGATGCCACCGAGCCGACGATGGTTGCGGTGTTGAGCGCGTAGCTGCCCGTGGCGCTGAGCAGCAGAACGGACGCCACGCCAGCACGCAGGCGGCGCATCAGGTCGAATGGGCGGGTCACGGCTGGGCCCTCCAGTGCTGCTCGATGCGAGCGACTGCGCGGGCCACATCCGGTTCGCCATAGACGACGTAGCGTTGATCCACCACGACGGCCGGGACGCTGGTGATGCCCAGGCTCCATGCGTCGGTGACGCCCTGGTAGGCGGAAGCGATGCGGCGTTGGAGATCGGTGCCGCCGCTGTTCAGTCGGCGCTTGACGATGGCGGTCGCCTGCTCGGGTTCGGCGGGCAGTTCCGCAGAAAGCTCCGCTTCAATCCGGTGCGCTTCGTCCAGCTCGATCAGCCGCTCGCCGCCCATGGTCTTGACCGGATGGCGGCTGTCGGTGATGACCAGCACATCGGCAGCGAATGTGGCCGGACTGAAGACACCCAAGGACACCGGCAGTGCAACGGCCAGGCCAAGGGCTCGCCAGCTTGGCGCGAACCTGGGAAAAGATGCTGGCATGACACGTGCCCCGGAAGTTGATCAGGGCCATAGTCAAACGCCGAATCCGGTGCAGCCCCCACAAACAATGCGCATCGCGGACACCCCGCATACCTGCTTGCTTCGGGGCAAGGAAGAAACGGAGGCCGAAGCCCCCGTTGTGATCAATGAACGATGCGCTACAGCAAGCTGTGCTCCGCGAAGGAGTACGGAATCCCCTGGCCAACGATGATGTGATCCAGTACCCGAACATCGATCAGCGCCAGCGCTGCCTGCAGTTGCTGGGTCAGCGCACGATCGGCGCTCGACGGCTCAGTGACACCCGAGGGGTGCTGGTGCGCGAAGACCACTGCGGCGGCTTTCAGCTCCAATACACGCTGCACGACGACACGGGGATAGACCGCAGTCGAATTGATCGTGCCCCTGAACATCGGCTCGTAGGCCAACACTTGGTGCATGCTGTCCAGGAAAACGATTGCGAATACCTCGTTGGGCTCAGCGACCAGTTTTAGACGCAGGTAGTCCCGCACGGCGGCCGGTCGGCTGAGGCACGGTCCGACTTTGAAGATCCGTCTCTCCAGCAGCGCGATAGCCTGCTGGATGATCCAGTCCTCATGCTGGGCTGCGACAGCGGAAAGCGACTCCACGCAGGAGTCATTGACGACGAGAGACATGGCGAACCTCCGGATGATGAGATCAGAGGGCGCACGCCCTGGGAGGGCAAGCCCTCCTGGGGATGAGAACAACGGAACAAGGTGCATCCACCACCACGCAGCGGTGATTGTTCGCGGCCAGGATGCGGAGAGAACGGGGAGCGGTCAGCGCAGAAGACTGCGCCGTAGCCTCAAGGACCGCGGGCTACCTGGGCATGTCGCCGACAACGTCGGCAGGCATTTCGGTGGCGGGTGTGGCGGGTGGTTCATCAGCGGACAGCATGTCCATGGCCGACAGCAAGGCATCGCCTTCGATCGGTCCCTGCAGCAGGATGGACTGGCCCATCTGGCGATCGAGCAGGCGCAGCGACGGCGTGGCCGTCACGCCGCTTTTCGTGGCTTCCGCGGCCTGGGCGCGGATGGCCGCGTCGACCCGCTCGCTTGCCATGCACTGCTCGACGGCCGGCGTCGATTCGGGGTAGCGCAGGCCATCGGGCAGTCCCAGGCCGTCGCTGCGCGTGTGGGCATAGACCCACTCGACGGCTCGCCAGAAGGCAGCATGCCCGCCGGCTTCGGCGACGCACTCGACCAGACGCGCCTCGGCCAACGCGGCCGGCTCGTGCGCAGCCAGCGGCTGGTGGTGCCATTGCAGGGTCACGTCGGCGTTGCTGCCGACCCAGCGCTTGAGCTGCGGGAAGTACTCCCGGCAGAACGGACATTCCAGATCGGCATAGAGCGTCAGTGTGAAACGGCCCTCGGGGTTGCCCATTTTCCAGGGCGGCCCGGCCATCTGCGCCGTGCTAGCCGGCGTGGGCGAATGCGATGAGGATTCGCCGGGCGACCGGGACACGAGCCAGATCAGCAGCAGCGCGACCAGCGCAGCAGTCAAGGCCCAAGGCCAGCGGGGCCGCCTGTGGCGACGGCGGAACGCCTGGACTTGTATCGGAATGGAAGGACGCTTCTGCTCCATGGTGTTCTCCGGCTTACGACAGTTCCAAGGCCGGCGACTCGATGCCGCGTGCCTGGTCGATCTTCTCGGCGACCTTGAAAGCTGCTTCCAGCTCGGTGCAGCCGTATTGCTGCATGAGCTGGTAGCGCTCTGCCTTCTCTTCGGGTTCGGTTTGCGCGAGCGCGAGGTACAGGCTCGGCGGCACGGCGCGGAACAGCACTTCCATGCTCTTGGAGAGGATGACGCCCTCGGTGAATTTCCCCGCCTCTTTGCGCGCCGAAAGCATCAGCGCCTTCTGCGCGGGCGAGAGTTCGCGGAACCGGGCGATCTTCTCCACCTCGTCCGGCGGCATCGACAGGCAGATCCACCACTCGATCATGTTGAGCATGGGTTCCGCGGCGCGAGGCAGATCGTCTATATTCTGCGTCGCGAGCCAAAACCAGGCACCCAACTTGCGCCACATCTTCGTGATCTTCACGACGTAGGGCGCGAGCAGCGGGTTCTTGGTGATGATGTGCCCTTCATCGGTCACGTTGATGATCGGGCGGCCCAGGTACTGGTCGCGCTCGGCGATGTTGTTCACCGTGCTGATCAGGCTGATGTAGGCGATGGAAAGCTGCGCGTTGTAGCCTTCGCGGGCATAGGTCGCCAGATCGACCAGGGTGATGTCGGCCTCGGGCCACGGCGTGCCGTCGCGGTCGAACATTTCGCCATCGGTGCCTTGACAGAACATGTCCATGGCATCTGCCATCTCCAGCAGCCGCACGCGCCGCATCTCTGGCAGCGTTGGGTCCTGGCCGCGCTCGCGCAACGCGTTGCGCACGTCGCGCGTGAGCACCGTGCGCTTCTCGGCCACGCAATGCTCGGCGGCGTCGAGGATGCACTGGCGGATGAGCGAGCGATCGGCCCGCGTCATCCGGGCCTCTTCTTTATCCTCGCCGCCGGTGATCATCAGCCGTGCGGTGATTTCCAACTCGCCGAGTACGTCGCGCTGCTCGTCCGCTTCCATGGCCGATGCATCGGGTGGCATGTCCTCGTCCAGCACATCGGCATCCAGCGTCTGCACGTCGCTCGGCGTTTCGATCAGCCGACGCGCGTCGGCGAACGGCGCCAGGCTGATGCCCGAGCCTGGGGCCAGCTTGACCCGGTTCACAGTCAGGCCCAGGCGCTTGGCGAAATCGCTGAACAAGCCGAAGCTGTTGCCGGCTTCCACGATGAAGAGGCGCGGCCGGTAGATGGCCGTGACCTGGTTCAAGAGGTTGTTGAGCGTTGCGCTTTTGCCGGAGCCGGTGGGGCCGAACAGGAACAGGTGCGCGTTCATCTGCCGATCCAGGCGGTTGAGCGGGTCAAAGGTGATCGGCCCGCCGCCTCGATTGAAGAACGTATTGCCCGGATGGCCCGTGCCCTGGCTGCGGCCCCAGGCCGGTGAGAGGTTCGCCACGTGCTGGGCGAACATCAGTTGGGTGAACCAGTTCCGTCGATCCTGGCTCGGGTTGTAGCAGCACGGCAGCCAGCGCAGATAACTGTTCAAAGGCGCGACTTCATCGTCCTCGCGCACGGGCTGCAAACCGGCGTTAAGCATCACGTTCGCCAGATCAAGGCCGCGCCGGTCCAGTTCGGCTTCATCCCGGCCGCGCAAATAGAACGCCAGTGTTCCCCGGTACAGCTTGTGCGCGCTGCCGATCAGCGAGCGGGCCTCCTGCACATCCTTGAGCGTCTGTTCCGATGCCAGTGTTTCGCCGACTGCCTTCTTCGCCAGGTGGTTCAGGTGCGATTCGAGGATGTCCTGGGGTGTCGCCACCATGGTCAGACACATCGTCGTGTCCTCGGGCATCTGATCGAACAGCGTATTGATCGCATCGCCTTTGCGAGTTTCGCCAGTCAAATGCCCCGTGCCGGGCGGCATGCGCAGCCGGTCAGTGACCAGCACACGATGCGGCATGCCGTCGAAGTGCCAGGTGCCGTGCTCCGCGTCCGAACGTGGCTGGCTGAAGAAAAGCCGCTGGCTGAAATCCCGTCCGCTCGCCAGCTCGATCTCACCGTCTTCTGTCTCGTCGGGGTAGCGTGCCAGCGCATAGAAGCGTTCGCGGTCCTCGACCCCAGGGCCGAGCAGCGTGGGACGCGGGTTAAACCACCGCAGTAGCCAGTCATGGACGTCGGCCGCGACCATGCGCCGGGCCTGGATGCCGGCGTTCGCCAGCCCGCCACACAGGCGATCACAGACGATGTTCAGCATCTGCTCGGGCGTCTGGCCGCGGCGGCTCGCCTGCCCGGTGGCCCGGCGATAGACGACCATGCGCACGCGCCGCGTCTGGCCGCGCCAACGCAGCCGCGTGACCACCGTGTCCTCGAACAGTCCGCCCGGCTTCGCTACCGCGCGCAGGTGGTGTCCGAAGAAGCGAAGGTAGAACTCGGTGAAAGCCGTATTGCGGGCGCGCGGCTGCACGTAGTCGCGCAGGGTCTGCATGTACTGGTCGAAGCTGGGTTCGTCCTGGGCGTAGAGCTGGAGTACCCAGGGGTTCTCGTCCAGTTCATCGAACGAGTCCTGGAGCGCGTTCTCCAAGGCGTCGCGGGCATGCGCGAGCCAGCCGGGTTCCCGGCCCTCGGTGCCCAGCGGCACCAGCTCGTAGAATGCCGCGACCGATTGCCCGTCTTCCAGCAGCATGGACTTCGAATCGGGCAGGAACTCCACCCAGGGCAGGAATTCCGCGAACGACGGCGCGACGTCGTACAGCGCCTGCTCGTCGGCCACGGTCGCCGGCCTGCGGCCATGGACCGCCGTGCCGGGTTCTGGGATGCCGGCCTGGCGCAAGGCCTCGACGTGGCGCTGCCAGCCCTCCGGCCGCTCGTCATCGCCTGCGCCGGATGCGGCCAGCTTCGGCGCGGCCGACTTGTGCCAGGGGAGTTTCCAGCGCATCAGTAGTCCTCCACGCGCTCGCCCGGCATGGCGTACTGCACGCGCTGGTACAAGGGAAAAACCGTCGTATAGCCCGGCACGGGCACGGGGTCCGTGCCTGCCAGGTGCGGGTACACGTACATCACCAGGTCGGGATTCGGCAGGCGCTGGAACTGGCGATAGACCTCGTTGCGCGCTGTGCGCGTGTAGCGCATCTGCTCGGCGGGCGCGGCCTGTACATCCATCTCGGTCAGCGGCCGGCGCAGGCTCTGGCGCGCGTCGAGCAATTGCCTGCGTGCCACCTGGCCGGCGCCACCGCCGCCGTCACCGGCGTTCTGCTGCCAGATGTCCATCATCGTGCTGTCGCCGTGGGGCAGCAGCTTTTCTTTGCTGGTGGCGCAGCCGCCGAGCACCGCGACGGCAAGGGCCAGCGCCAGGCCCTTATTCAAGTTCGAGAGCATGGCTTTCTCCTGCACGGTGATCGACCTTGCGACCTTCGGGATCGAAATCGATGGCGAGCGGCTTTTCGAGGTGGACGGCGACCTTTGCGCCGGGTTGGACATAGACGGCGGCGAAGGCCTGGCCGTACAACTTGTTCACCCAATCGGCCATGTCCCGAACGCCGCCGGCCAGGATGCGGCCCACGGCTTCGTTGCCCGAGATGCCGACGCTTCCGATGGAGCCATCGGCGCCCACGTAGGACATCTGACCGCTGTCGCTGTCGATGAGCGAGGCGACGCCGGCACCCGCCGCGGTGATCAGCGCCTGTGAGCCGAGGTACTGCTGGGCGTTGCTGCGCCGCTCTCCGCTGACGCAAGGAATGCCATACGGGTCGCTGATCCAGCCCAGGCCCCCACTTTGAGAGTTCTGCTGCTGGTTGTTCTGCTGGTTGCCGTCGCGGTCTTCGGGAATTGTCCGAATGGTCCCGTCATGGAACACAAAGGTGATGCTGCGCACCTGGCCGCGCACGCAAGAGAGCGTCCAGTCGCCCGAGGCCGTGCCGGAAAACACGGCGCCCGCCACGTCGGGAATGTCGATACCGTTTGCCGTGAGATTGTCGGGACCGACCAGGACTTTGAACGGATACGGATCGTTGACCGTACCGTCGATCGGCACGCGGCCGATCAGCGCCGTCATTGCCACCGATCCCATCAGCGTCGAGTTGGTCGGCACCGTATAGACCGGCTTGGCGCTCTTGACGCCTGCGGCGCGGGCGCCCGCGTTCGCCACGGTTTGTGCCGTGGTTTCCAGCGTGCTCTGCGCAGGGCCGAAGCTCGTCGGAAAGCTCATGCCGCCACCCGTGCCACGACTGCCGTTACGCCCATCAGCGGGCTTCGCGTCGTCCGGCTCGACCCAGCGCACGCCGCCTTCCATGCCTGTCTCGTCGCCGTTACGCAGTCCCAGGCCCACGGGTAGATCGGCGTGGCCGCCGCCGCGCCCGCCGATGCCTTCCAGGCGCCGCTGCAGGTCGGCGAGCAGTCCCTCGGTCTGCTGGCGTTCGCTGGCTGCCTGCTGCTGGTCGCGGCGCAGGTTGGAGCGCTCGGTCTCCAGCGCCGAATTGATGCGCTGGTCGATCGAGTTCTCGCGTTGGCGCAGGCGCTGGTTCTCTTCGCGCTGGGACTTGTTGTCGGACAGCGCCGTCTGCAGTTCGGTGCGCAACTGCTTCACCTGCGCCACGAGCGTCGCCACGGTATCGCGGGGGGTATCGCCCTCGATGCCCAGCGCCTTCATTTCCTCCGGCGTGAGCTTGGCGCCGGCATCCGCAGCGGGCGGCGCCGACGAGCCTCCACCCGAAAACAGCCGGATGGCGACGAACAGCACCAGCAGGGCCACGGGGATCATTAACCACTTCAGGAGTCCGTTACTGCGCATGGCGGGCCTCCTTGTCGTCGGTGGCCTCGGCTTCGGGCTGCGGCAGATGCACGGCTGGGTCGAAGCGGTTGATCGCCGGCAGCAGCGATTGCGCGAGGCCGTGCCCCCGCGTCACCAAGTACAGGACGGTCGTGTCCTCTGGCGTCCCGCGCGGGCCGACTGCTTCGTGCTGGAAGGTGGCGGTGAGGAAATCGCCCTGCAACACGCGCGGGTCGAGGGTGATCCAGCCGCCGCTGCTATTGGTGAGGCGCACGGCTGTGACCCACTGGTCTTCCAGACGCCACGAGGCGAGCGCAACTGCGCGCACCGGCAGCGTCGGCACCAGCGTGCCGAGGTCGAGATCGCGGCGCAGGTTCACCCGCATGACGCCCGGCAGCGGCTCCACGGTGCGCAGCGGTGCGTAGAGGTTCTGCGCGGCGAAGCGCGTCAGCACGACCGGAACCGGGGTTTCACGCCGCGCTGCCCGCGCGCCTGCCTGGTCCTGGGCGCGCGCCGGGGCGTCGTCTGCTCCGTCGGCTTGATCGCCATAGCGCGTCGGGGCGCTGTCGCCCTCGACGATGCGCACCGGCTCCAACTCGGCTTCGCCGTCCTTGGCCGGCTCGGCCGCGATATCGAGCAGAATCAGCGCGCCCGTGTCGGCATCCTGCAATTGCAGCCGTGTGGGCTCGATCGGCTCGCTCGCGCGCAGGTACACCGCGCCGCCCGCACTCTGCACCCGCAAGCGCTCGCCGACGCCCGCGGGCACGCCCACGCGGACGTTCCGGTTGATAAACACGACGCGCTCCTGCCCGACACGCAGGGGCACGGCCAGGGGCATGCGTTCCCAGCGAAGGATCTCCACGGCCTGGGCAAAAGGAGCCGAGGCGACGGCCAGCAGCCCCAGCAGTGCGAGTACAAGGTGCTTCATGGGGTTTCTCCTTGAGGCGCTTGCGGAGACAGGCCGCCAGGTGCCGGGCGCGACGGCTCCGGTGTGCTGATGCGCTGGGGCGCACCCTCGTAGCAGTCGAGCGCCAGGCCAAACGGATTGCGAGCGGGATCGATGTCCACCCGCGTGACTTTCACGGGGTAGCGCACCAAAGCCCGCTTGACTTGTTCCGCCCCGTAGTACTCGTCTGCGGTGATGTCCAGCGTCACCACCCAGTCGCGGTCGGACACCACGCGCACGCGCGCCGTGGGGTCGTCACCGTAGCCGCGACCGGGGATTTCGTAGATGCCGCGCACGCGCTGACGCAGCTCGCCCGTGGAGCGGCGATAGTCGTAGTCCGCTCGCAGGAGGGCCTGGCAGGATGGGGTGAGGTACGGCGAGAGCGTGTGGAGATTACGCGCATAGTCCTCTTCGCCATTCGTCGGCCAGCGGTTGAGGGTCTGAAACACGTAGAACGTGAACGCATAGACCGATTCGGGCGGCACTTCCCACCACTTGCGGGTACTGCCGGAGCGCAGATCAGGCGGGACGTGGATGGTCAGGTCGCGCGGAGCGCTCCACCAGCCGCCGCCCATGACCAGGGCGACGATGACCAGCGCGCCAACACCCAGGCGAAGCGTCTTGATGTGCGCCTGCAGATGGGTGATCTCGTTCTTGAAGCGGCTCATCGTGCCCCCCTTGCAGCAGACCTTCGGGTGGTCCAGAAGCCGGAGCGTGAGATCAGCGCATGGCCGCCCACCCAGCCCGCCACCAGCGGATAGCGCGTGGCGGTGCGCCACTGGAGTTGCCGATACAGCCAGGTGTCGGGACGCCCACGCTTGAGGCGACGCAGGATGCCGCCCCCGATGAACACGCCGAAGGCCACGCCCAGCACGACGAACGTGGGCGCGAGCGCGATCGTGCGGAACACCCAGGACAGCGGCGCACCGACCAGCAGGCCGGCGGCGCCGGACAGGCCGCAGCAGATCCACAGCTCGTCGGCGGTGAGGCCGCGCGCGACAACGGGATGGCGGTTGAGCCGGTGCGGAAGGAACGTGACCGTCCCGTCAGCACGGACGTGCTGCTGCTCGGACATACCGGCCTCGCCTTACAGGATGCCGGTGGCTTCGGTGAGCAGCCAGATGCCGATCACGAGCAGCACCGCGCCGATGGCGACCGTGAGGCCGAATTGGCCCCAGGTTTTGCGACCAGTGTGGATTTCCGCGTAGGTGCCGTAGGCGTGGTAGCACACGCCAATGAACATCGACGCCACAACCAGCAGGGCCACGAGCATGATGATGTCGTAGCCGTAGTTCCTGATCGTTTCCATGATGCCGTTGCCCGTGCCGCGGGTCGGGTTCTCCAGTTGCGGCAACCCCTGCGCGGACGACAGCGCGGGCAGCGCGGCGGCGCCCAGAGCCACGGTGGCGCGCTGGACAAAACGGGAAGTGAGGATGCGGTTTTGCATGGTCAGGCCTTTCAGGTCAGGAGAGGAGGAAGAAACTCAGGACGAGGTACATCGCGACGAAGCGGATGCAGACGCCGAGGAACTGGCGCTGGTTGAGGCGGCTCTCGGACCACCCCACGTAGGCCGTTCGGATGGCCCAGACGCCCCAGACGAGCAGGACCGCGAACACGACGCCGACCAAGACGGTCGCCATCGCGGAAGGCGCGATGCCGCTGTTGGCTTGAAATGCCGAGACCTGGGCGCCGTTCATGGCTTGGCCTCCGCGGTCGTCGGCGATGGCTCGACGGCCCGCTCGGTGCGGTAGTCGCCGGCCAGTTCGGCGGGGTCGCGCGGCTGAGCACGCGAAGGAAAGAGGTGCGCCTGGATGCCGGCGCGTACGCGCGCTAGGTCAGCCAGCAGCCGCGGGTAATCGAAGTGGTAGCGCTCGCCCGGCTGGACGGGAGCATGCGCGGCGCTGTCGGCGACGGTGCGCTCCAGCGCGTCGAGTTGGCGCAGCGCCGCGACCAATTCCTGGCGCTGCGCGGGGGGCTCGGCCAACGCCATCGGGGACTGGCCCAGCAGGAGGGCCGTCACGAGAAAAGTGGGCACGCCGCGATGCGCGGCACGCAACCAGGTTGAAGCCACCATCGCGCCATTCCTGTGTGATCAGCAATGGCTCGATCGTGGAGATCAGGGCTGCTTTAGGCCGCAAACAATAGGAACCCGCGGATGACCGGATTTATGGGAGATATAGACTCCCCGATCGGGAAGTGACTCACTCAATACTCGCAAGCCCTATGTTCCTTCTGACGCTCACAGCACTCGCAGTCTTGGCGCTATTCGCGCCAACGTATTTCTGGCTCCTGTCCGAGCGGTGCTACTACTGGCGACATCCGATCGCATGGGTCTTTGACGATGCGATGGTGCAAGGCATCGAGATGCCTACGGAGGTCCTTCTTTCTCCACTGCCCAACAGCGACTTTTCTTGGCAAGGACAAAGGCGCCAGGCAGAGCAGCTACGCTTGCACTACCGGGTTCGTAAACTGAGTGGGCGCCAGCGCAGTGCGTTGATGTAATTCATGCTGACGCCGTTGGCAGACCCGAAGGGGTTACAGGTACTTCTTGAAACTGCCTGCGGTCAGGCTCACGGCCAGTCCCAGCAAGGCGGCGCTCGGCAGCAGGATCACCAGCGGATGCACCGAGATCGGCAGCGCCAGGTACGTGACCCAGGGCAGCACAGCCAGCGGCATCAGGCTGGCTTTCGCGCGGTGGTAGATGAAGCCCGATTCCCGGCCCGCACCGAAGCGCCGCACGTCCCTCCGCACTAGGCCGTCGATCAGGCCGACGAACGCCGCAGTGAAGATCAGCGGCAACGTGAGCACCAGGACCAGCAGGCGCACAAGGAAGGTCAGCGTCGTGAAGGCTGCGGCGATCAGGTAGCTCTCGGTCCAGACATAGGCCTGGCTGATGTAGTAGCGAAAGTTGCGTGCCTGCCCGTGGCTGGGTGCACGGGCGCGCTCGGCGGTCTGGCTCATGCGCTCCAGCAAGCCCGAGCGCACGAACACCCATTCGTATCCGGTATCCACCAGCTCGTGCGCCGTGCGCCCCGGTTCCTGCACGACCACGCTGCGCGTGAAGTGGTTGGACAGGTGCCCCAACTCGTACTGCAACATCTGCTGGGAGTGTCGCCAGCCCTCGTCCTTCCAGAACAGGTGCATTCCGACGCACTCCACGACAATGGAGAACAGCAGCGAGCCGATCAGCACCCCCAGCAGCCGGAACGGCAAGGTGATGGTGCCGACGATCAGGCCTTGGCGCTGGTTCTGCTCCCGCTGCGCGGTCGAGGCGGCATCCTTCATGGCGAGGCCTCATTGCCGGCGCTGTCGTCGGTGACCACCGGGCCAGGTTCGGCCGCAGCGGCATCATCCAGCAGGTCGTCGGGCAAGGCCCCGTCCTGCAACGCCGGGGAACTGGTGAACGCCCACCACTGCGTGGCCTCGCTGTAGCTCTGGCGCATGTAGCCCGCCAGTTGTTGCAGATCCTGCGGCATGACCTCATCGGGGTCCGGTGCCGGCAGCGGCATGCGAGCCTTCCAAAGCTGGCCGCCCTGCAACAATGCGAAACACTGGCCCTTGGGTAAGGCGACGACGTGCGACGGCTCGATCATCGGCACGCTGGACATGCTGATGCGGTCCTGAGTGTTGGACGTGAAATCCGTCGCCCCGCGAATGTCCGAGCTGTCGGTCGCGCCGCTGACGATGGTGGTCGTATAGACCTCGACCTTCGGTAGTTGCCGGGTCAGCAGTTCAGCGGTCGCGGTCTCGCGCACGCGCAGCATGAACAGGTTGTTGAAGTTGCCGATGACCTGACCGGCCTTGGCGCGGTTGCCAATGCGGGCCTCAATGTCCGAGAGGGTCTGCGTGTACGCGGTGACTTGCAGCCCGGCGCCACCACCTTTGTTGATCAGCGGAATGAACTCGTCGCCCATCAACTCGTTGAACTCATCGGCATGGACGTTGATCGGCACGCGCGTGCCAGCCGATGCGCCCGGCAGGCCGTCATCGATCCCGTGCTTGTAGATATGGCCTGCCACCGAAACGAGATCGCTGAACATCGAGTTGCCGACCGCTGCGGCGACCTCGGCATCGGATAGCGCGTCCAGGCCCACATAGACGACTGCGCGCTTTCGGATGACCTGCATCCAATCGAAGATCGGGCGGGGGTCGGCCAGGTCGGAATAGTTCGGGGCCAGGAGCTGCGCGATCTTGCCGCTCGTGAGCTTTTCCAGCAGAGGCAAGAGGCTGGCGACGATCTTGTCGAAATACGTCTTGTCGTACCGCACGGCAGAGCGCAAACCGTCCAGCACAGGGTCGTAGTTGCGGGCTTGTGACAGGTACTGCTCCAGCGCCACCACGCGCTTCTCGCGCCCAATCATGTTGCGCGGGATGTTCTTCTCGTTGAGCTTGGCCTCGATCTGGACGATCACCTCCCAGGCTTTGGGCTCGGTCTTGGCGAAGTAGTGCTGGGCGTACTCGATGAACAGCGCGTCGATGTTGATGACATGCCGCTGGATCAGCATGTAGTCCGGACGCTGCCCCAGTTCCACCAAGGCGCGGGCGATGATGTTGACGAAGCGCCAGGCAAATTCCCTGAAAGCCGCCGAGTTGCCTTCACCGGAGAGTTGCCCTGCAATGCGGGTCGCCACCTCGCTGATACGTCCAAAGCGCCCCACGGCGTTGTAGCGGGCGGAAATGTCCGGCCAGCCCAAATGGAAGACATAGAACTCGCCCTCGCGGCCCGCGCGTTGCGCCTCGACGTACATCCGCTTCAGCAGATCGGCATCCCCTTTGGGGTCGATGACGATCACGACCTCGTGCTCTCCCGCCGCGTTCTTTCGCCGGATGTCCTGGGTCACGAACAGTTCGGCCAGCCGCGTCTTGCCCACGCGGGTTGTCCCCAAGACCAATGAGTGCCCGACGCGCTCGCCGAGCGGCAGGCTGACGTCCACCTCCTCGGGTTCGATGCCGTGCAGCCGAGGCAGTCCGCCCACGGGCGGCAGCGGGCGCACTGGGTTGAAAGGCACGTCCCAGCCGGTGAGTTTCGGCAGCCGGGAAAGCGGGAACCGCGCGAACTCCAGCCGTTCCTCCAGGCGCCGCGTCAGTCGGTAGGCCGGCGTCGGCTCGACGTAGCGCCGAAACTCCGGCCGGTATGTCTGCATGAGCCTATGGGTGTGTTTCTGCTCCCACAAAAAGCCGCGCCCCACAAACAGACGTTGCTGGCTGACCGGCACGTCCTTGCTGGTCATCACGTAGCGCGGCAGGCGGCGGATGTTGCGCCGGTAGCGCAGGATGACGCGGGCATCGCGGTAGCGGATCGCGCCATAGGCCCCGAACGCCAACGCGCTGCCGACACCCATGGCGGGGCTCAGCGCGAGCGACCACGGGGCCACCAGGGACAGAAACGCGGCGCCCGCACACGCCGCGACGGTATATAGCTCCACCGCTGGGCGAAGCAGCACCTCGACCGGCTGTTTCCCCGACATGGCTTCATTGCTCGATGCCGGTGGCCGTGATCAGCGCCGGGTAGTGCCGCAGGCCCAAGCGCTCGGCCAAGTCGTCACCGGACACGGGCGCGAGGGGGACGCCGGGTGCCAGTGCGCGCAGCCGCTCCAGGCCCTGGACGGTCTCGACGTTGACCACCAGACCGACCGCGCCGCGCTCGCGCAATGAGGCTGCATGGCGGCGCAACCAGGCCTGGGAAGCCTCGTCGTCGCCCACGACCACAAAGGGACGCAGGCCCGGCGCCTCGATCACCCGCCGCGCGACGGTGCCGGACGTGAGCTTGGCGCTACGCACCGGCAGCATCGCGGCCTCGTCCGCCGGTGTGGCAGGGATCTGAGGCGCCGGGACGGGCGACCGGGCCGGAGCGTTGGCGCGCGGCTGAAGGTTCAGGGCTTCGTAGTACGGCAGCGCCGACGTGCCGCCACGGTCTTCGACCACGATCAGCGGCTCGCCGGCACGCGAGGCCAGCGGCAGACCAGCCAGCAGCACGAGCAGGCCTTTCGCCGCGAGATGGGCTAGATGGGATTTCGTCATGGGGAGGTCTCCTGGCGCGCGGCGAGGACCGCGGCGGTTGGGTGCGTGCCCTGCACGCGCGCGAGGTGGCGGGACACGCTGCGGCGATAGCGGGCAGCGGGCTCACCGCCCGCCGGACGGTGGTAGCGGCCGATCGCCAGCAACCAGTCCTCACCGGCGGTGTGCTGCTCCTTCAGAATCTCGGCAGCGATGGCGAGGTTGCGGTACGGGTCGAGCAAGTCGCACGCGCTGGCGTAACGCTGCTGTTGGTAGCCGAGGTTGATCTGGCCCAGGCCCACGTCGATGCGCGTGTGCGGCGTGGAGCGCATCGCCTGCTGCAAACCGGCGCAGGCGTCGGCGCGGGTCGCGTAGCGGCGCGACTGGCCGGCGACGTTGAGGGACCAAGGCCACGGGACGATGCGTCCGTTACGCCGGATGCCGCTCTCCTGCAAGGCCACGGCGTAGAGCACCGTCGAGGGAATGCCCGCGCGCTGGGCGGCAAGCTGGTAGGCCGGTGGCGGAACCTCCTGCGCCTGGGCGGCGCAGGCGCAGAGGCCAGCACCGAGCACCAGAGCGCGCAACGGCGCCGTCAGGGTTGGCGCTGCCATTGGCCGTTCACTTCGCGCACGACCGCAGGCAAATCGCCGGGCAGGCCCAGCGACAGCCAGCGGCCGCCGTCGTGGTTGAGCGTGATGCTGCCGCTACGCACCCGTGCCGCGTCGATCTGTGCGCGCTTGGCCCAGTCGCGGATGCGCGCGTCGTCCTGGCGGCTGCCGACCATGTACAGGTCGAACTCGGTACCCGAGGATTGCAGGCGCCGCACGAGCTGTCCGCAGGCCACGCAGCCGTCCTTGACGAACACTGCCATGCGGCCGCTGCCGCGCACTGCGCCGGCGCTGGGCTTGTCGTCAGGCAGGTTCACCCGCTGCATGTCGGGGTTCAGGCGCTGCCAGGCTTCGTCATAGGCACGTTGATAGGCAAGCAGCTTCTCGACGCGGCGCGCTTCGATTTGCACCTGCAGTTCTGCGTAGCGCCGCCGTTCCTCGTCGGTGCGGGCCTCGATACCCAGGGCGGACAGCGGGTCCAGGTTGGGCGAGTAGATGCCTAGCGGCCCGTCCATCAACTCGCGATAGCGCGCCCATTCCTGCGGTTGCAGGCCCCACCCGCTTGCTACCTGGTCGCCCGGGGTTCGGGTGACCAGCGGACGCTCCTGGCTCTGCGCATTGCGGGCCGGGGCGGTGGCCGGCTGCTGCGCCCAGGCGGGCAACTGGGCGGATGCCAGCAGGAGCGCGGAAAGGATGATCGACGGCTTCATGTGGTGTGCTCCGGTCAGGGAATCGCCACGCGACGGGTCTGGTCGCCGGCCTGGAACACGGCGGTGTTGCCCTCAATCGCCTGTAAGCGCCACGGGCCGAGCGCATCACCTGGCAGCAGCACCTGAAGCTGGTCGGGCGTGAAGTCCGCGCTGCTCGGCGCGACGGACACGCTGCGCTGGCCAGCGCGCAATTCGGCGCCGACGACGCGGAACGGAAGCGGCGGCGGTTCGGGCTTGGCCGCGGCCTTGCCCGATGCGCGCGGCTGGGCGGGTGCGGCGGCGCGCGGAACGGGCGCAGCGGTCTGGCGCGCCTTGATCTGCTCGACCTCCGCGCGCAGCGCCTGAAGGTCGTCGGCAGCGGCATAGCCGCTCAGCGTTTTCTCAAGCTGGGCAGCGCGCGCTTCCAGGACTTGGCGGGTGTCTTTGAGGTCTGCCGCCGTTGCGACGGCGGGACGCTGCTGGATGGCCTCGATGGTCTCGACCAGGCCCGCCGCCCGCGCTTCCAGGCGTTGCAGGCGGGAATCGAGGCGTTCCTGGTCGGCCTGGTCGTTCATGGTCTGGTAGCCCAAGGCTACGAAGACACTGATGCCGATCAGCCAGAGCCACAGAAGGCTCTGCACCACCACGGCGGCGGCCGGGCGCCGGGCAGACTGCGGCGCGTTCATGGCTGGCCTCCCGAAAACGAAGGTTCCAGCGGGAGCGTCTGCACCGCCTCAGCGGCGGGTCGCACGGATGCGGGTTCGATGGCCACGCTGTCGCCGGGCCGCTCGAAGCAAATCTGCCGTGCGCGATCATCCGCATGCAGTTCCCAGGCCGGGCCAGCCAGTGTGAGCAGCGCATCGCGCAAGGTCATGGGGCCGAGGTGCAGGTGCGCCGCCGGCAGCGGCAGCGCGTACAGCTCGATCACCGCATGCACCGTCTGGCACAGGCTGTAACCGCTGCGCTTGAGTACATGCCGCAGCCCATCGCCGACGGTGGCGCGGGCATCTTCGGGCATGGACACGTCGATGGTCTGCAACAGCAGGTCCCGCTGCGCCGCCGTGGGTGCCAGCTCGACAAGCGTGTAGCGACCATAGCGCACGACGGGGATGTACTCGGGCGCCTCGGGTTCGGGCGCGGCCGAGACTTCCTCGATGGCATCAGGCGCGGGCGGCGCAGTCGTCGTCGCGCAGCCGCCAGCCAGCACCGACCAGAGTAGGCCGAGTACTCCCGCCAGCAGGCGGCGTTCGGGATGGTGAAACCAAAGTGGAGAGGGGCACATAAGCTCGGCATCCTGAAACATCGAGCCCTCACCATCGCCGCTAAGGCCGGGTGCAGCAGCAAACAATGCGAACTACGCTGCGCCCGATTTGCCGGCCGCACCCCGCTCAAAGAAAAGGCCCCCGAAGGGGCCAGTGAGAACGTAGGTCAGACTGCACCGAATCAATCCCGAGCCACCTGCTTCAGACCAGGATCGACCTGCGCCAATTGGATATGCGCCCAACAGCGGATGAATTGGCCGTTCTCGCCGATTGGCCGAATCTCCATTGCTGACGAATACCCGCCCAAGTCGCTGGCATCGAAACAGACGACTTTGATCTGGCCGGCGTCGCAGCGGATAGATTGGATCTGGTGATCGGTCATATCGACCGCGACGACCTGCGGGACAAGGCCCAATTCGCGGGCGGCCGACAGGATGGGGCCATATTCGGCAGCGTCGAAGCAGACGAACGGCCCTTCGTACCGGGCTTCTTCGGCCAAGTCTTTGGCCTTGTCGTAGTGGATACCCAGGTCGTATTCCTCCTGGGTGATCCTGACTTTGAAGACCGGCACGTCAGGGCTGCCGGAGGCATTGGCGCAGGCGACCGCGACTTGCATCTCGATCTCGCTGCCGTCGGCAGGTTCGGTCGAGGGGATGACGGCTTGGCCCGAGGGGGCTTCGTCAGCCATCCCCATGCGCTCGCGCATTTCATCGGCGAATGCCTGGGGGGCCATCAGGCCATAGCGCGCCAGGCGCACAGGAATGTCCTCTGCGCCAAGGTTGCCGTCCTCGATGCGCTGTTGCATGAAGGTGGCGATCTCGGCTTCCAGTGTTTCGCGGTCAGCCGCCGAGGGCACCTTAGATACATCGATCGACCAGGTATCCACTTCCGCGGCGGTATCGCCGGTCAGCAGACCCTCGCCGACGGCGCGTTCGCACATGCATTGCAGCCGTGCCAGCATTTCCAGCGCGGCCTCACCGTTGAGCAGATAGGTCACGTCCAGCGTCAGGCGAGCATTGACGGTTTCGGGCGTGGCTTGGGTATGGGTGTTCATGGAACTCTCCTTGGGATGAAAAAAGCGCAACCAAGTCCACGGATACCGTGGGCGTGGCTGCAAGGTGGGAACAACGAAAGCCGGCGGCGCTAGGCCGGCGTTGGCGTGGGGATCAGGCGGCGACAAGTTGCCGGGCCAGTGCGACCTCGACGGAATCACCGTCCTGGTTGAGCACATCCAGCCCCGATTCGGGTACATCGCCCGAAGTGGACTGCGAGACCATGATCTTCTTGGCCATCAGTTCAAGGCAGGTCATCTGCGAGGAACCGGCGTAGCCGAGGTAGATCACGCGCACGGACTCTTTCTGCCCAATGCGCCACGAGCGGCGGGCCGCCTGTTGAAGCGAGTACACGTTGTAGCCCGACTGCATGAACACGATCGTCGGAAACTCCAACAGGTCCAGTCCCGTCTTGACCAGCTCGGGGTTGGTGATGAGCACATCGATGCCACGGTCCAGTTGCTCGGCGATCCAGTCCTCGCGACGGCTGGCATCCACGCTTGCGCGCAGTACCGCCACTCGAAAACCTTCCTGCTCCAGCAGCACCTTCAAGCGCGATGTGGTGTCGCGCGTGCCGGTATAGACCGTGTAGGCTAGAACCTTGCGGCCCTGGGCCTTCTCCTCTTTGCAGATGTCGATCAGTTCGCGCTCTTTCGGCGTCACCTCGAACTCGTTGAACTGAGCGGGGACGAACGCCAAGGTGTTGCGCGTGCGCGGATGCACCACGGTCTCTGACCTGAAGCAGCAATCCGGCCAGGCCAGCAGCACGTTGAGCACCACACCCAGCAGTGTCGTGTCGCGTCGCGCCAGAGCCTGTTTCAGCTCCGCGGTCAGCCGACCCGCCAGGTCACGGTAGGCCGCGGCTTGCGCCACGTCCATCTGGACTTCACGAAACTCCTCGTCATACGGCGGCAGGACGTTGCCACCGATGTCCTTGAGCTTGAGGAAAATCGTGAACGGCAGGATGCACCGCAAGACCCCTTTCGGCCCGAAGCCGGGAGCCTTGACCGTGCGCACCGATACCTTGGTGCCCCTGGCCGTCTTGTGCGCCGTGCCGGCGCTTTCGGAGTAAATGTCCTTGAGGACCCCGTGGTCCCTCATGAACGCCATCGCGGCCGAGGTCATGCTCCCGCTCGTGGTCGGGCGGTAGCCGTCTTCGATCATCCGCCCAGGCAAGGCGCGGAACAGCAGATAGAAAAGATCGTCCCCGTATCCGCCCATCAGCGTGCCGGTCAGCAGCAAGGTCTTGCGAGCCTTCGCCGCCAGCACGCCCATGGCCTGGCCCTGGGCGCTACCGCCGTTCTTGTACTCGTGCGCCTCGTCGGCGATGAGCAGGTCGAACGTGCCTTGTGGCAGGTAGCGCTTGATGAACTCGGACGGCTGGTAGCCACCCTCACCGAATCCAAACTCCATGTTGGCCATCGCACGTTCCATGCGCGTGGCCTGACGATCGGAAAAAACCAGCTCGCCGTTGCCATCCATGAGGTTGATGAACTCGTGGATGTTGTCGCCCAGCATCGACGCCAGGAACCCGTCGCCGAACTTCTGCATCAGCTTCTGCGCGGTGACTTCCCCGATGGTCGGGATGCGCTTGAGGGCTTTCAGCACTGCCGAGGACTGGTCGCTGCCGGACAGGCTGCGCGGGCGGATCAGCGTCCACAGGGGCGCGGCGCAATGGCTGCACTTCCTGCGGTATTCCTCGGCTTGGAGCGCGACCGGGTTGACCGGCTCGCCGTCGAGGTCGGTGATGACCGTACCGCAGTCAGGGCACGCTGCCACGTCGCCATGGCGAGTGCGCCGCGTGGTGAAGACAGGCTTCCAGTGGAATCCCATCCGCATCCTGACGCGCCCCAGGACAAAGAACTCCTGGCCCGTGGGCTGCACACCCATCTGCTCGCGCAGCTTGATGAGCTTGACCAGCGTGTCCGGGCCGTTGAGCACCCAGACCTTGGCGCCTGCCACCGTCTCCTGAATCTCGCGCCGCCACTTGTAAACCAGGTGCGGTGGCGAAAGAACTAAGGTTCGGCGGTAGCCTTCGGCGTTGAGGACGGCGGCCGTGGCGATGCCGACGGTCGTCTTGCCGCAGCCCATTTCGCCATTGACGATCGCGGCGCGCTCGCCACGGTCGATCAGCAGCTCGGCGGCGGCATGGACGACTTCGGCCTGGGCCTGGAACAGCTTGCGCTTGAGGCTGGCGACGATGAGTTGCCGGTGCGCCTGCGGCTCGCCGGAATAGACCGGCGGGTTGGCGCTGTTGAGGGCGTCGAGCAGTTCGTCGCCGAACTCACCGACGAAATCCTGAAGGCTCAGGGTCAGTGGGGAAGATTCCGCGTCGAGCAGTTCGCCCTGTACGGACGTGGCTTCGGCGGTGGTGGTTTCGAGATCGAGGGACATGGTGATGCTCCAAAGAAAATGGGGCATGCACCACCCCCCGACGGGGCGATGGCATGCCCCGTGGTGGGAAAAAAGACGGCGAACCGTCGGTGAAAAGCGATCAGCGGATGGTCAACACCTCGCCCCGCGTAGCGGAGCTAGGCGTCATGTCCCACGCGCGGATGACAGGCACGAACTTGTCGGTGAGGATGCGGGTCTCGGCGATGGAGCCGTCTTCGCGTTCGGTGAATTCCCGCTGGAGCGTCTTGTCCTTGTGGGTGTCACCTTTGACGACGAGCACGCGCCCGGTCTTGGAGCGCACAACCCCCGAGATCGCGCCCGCGGCCAGAGCCAGGGCGAGATGCCAGTGGGACAAGGCACGCGCCGGTGGACGCAGCGATTGCTGCGCGGCCCCCAGGTGCGTGTCCAGCGACGGCCAGAGGCCTTGCAGCCGACCGACCTCATCGGCGAACTGCTCCGGCTCCATCGTCACGCGGAAGAAATGCTCCGGCTCGGCCGGACTGGCGGGGACGATGTACGGCAGGAACGGCCAATCGCTCGGCAGTTCCTCGGCTTCGACTTCGCCAAGCCCAACCTGCAGCAGCAGATTGCGCACGGCCTTGACGCCATCGGGTGCCTGCTCGCGCTGACGCACCCTGCGACCGAAGATCACCACCTGCTTGAACTGCGTTTCCACCGCTCGGTAGATCCGCAGGTCGGTGTAGTGGCGCGTCAGCCAGCCGACCAGCTCCGCGTCGAGCACGTAGCCGGGGACGATGAAGACCAGCACGCCGCCGTACTGCAACAGCGACAGGCTGCGCTGATAGAACAGTTTTTCGAGGCGGGCACGACCCTGGCCCTGATAGCCGATGTTGCCGTTGACGTCCTTGGACAGGTCGCCATACGGCGGGTTGAGCCAGAGCAGTCCGAACGACTGCTTGGAGACCATCGTGTCCATCAGGTCCGCGTGCAGGCAGTGATCGACCAGGCCACGGGCATGGCGTGCCCGCTCCGCGTCGAACTCAACGGCGAACGCCTTGGCCTGCTCGCGCCCGAGGGCGTGGGCGGCTTCGGCGATCGCTACGCCTTCGCCGGCGCAGGGATCGAGGATGCACATCGGCCCGTCGCTGGGCATCAGTGCGTTGAGGGCTCTTTCGAGCGTGGGTTCATCAGTCGGGAAATACCCGTTCTTCACGAAATTGCGGGCAAGCCGCGGGAACATGAGGGCCATGGAAGTCTCCTGGTTGGCGGGGATGAAAGACGGAAGCACACCAAGGCGTGCCTCCGAGGGTGGGTCAGGCCGCTACCACTTCCGGCGTCCAGATCTTGGCCGGGTATGGATAGGCGGTGAGCACGTCACTGCGGATCAGGGAGCCCAGCGCCAGGGTCAGCGTCGGCACGTCGATGGCGAGCCGATGGCCTTCCAGCGGCCCGAGGGCGAACGGAAGGCGGCCCAGCATCTCGCGGCGTTGCAGCAGTTCCAGCACGGTCTCGCGCCAGTGGTCGAGCAGCGGCAACGGGCACGTGTCCCGCACCAGCGTCCACATGCGGTCAAGCCGGTGGGCGTTGCCGCGTGGCAGCAGTGCGAGCGCGCTGGCGTTGGCCTTGTCGGGCTTCACGCAGCGACGATCGAACAGCCACACGTTGGAGAGCGATCCGAACAGCGTTCGTCGGTAGGCGCGAGTCATGCGCTTTTCCAGACGATCGACGTTGCCGATGAACACCGGCACGCTGCCGCCCTGGTCGGTGATGACGTGGAACTGGTCCAGTCCCTGCTCGTCGCGCCCGAGGGTCAGGCGAGCGAGGAACTGCTGGACGGCGGTGTCCCGCGCCCAGATCGAGAGGAAGACGAGGTTGCCCTGGTCATCGCCGACGCAAGCGTCGGCCATCACGTCGGGGCATTCGTCGATGCGGTAAAGCGTGGTGGAAGAAGTGTCTGCGGGCATGGTGGTGTCCTCGGATGAATGGGAACAGCACCGCCCGCTGGGGCAAGTACTGCCCCAAGGGGTGGAAGAAAACCGCTCAGTCCGGCTCGAACTGCCGGGTGTGCGGGTTGAAGTGAAGTGCCTCGTCCACCGCGGTAATCGGCGTGAAGCCGTCCAGGTAGATGTTGTTGAGGTACTGGTCGCGGTAGGTCAGTGCCCGCCGCGCCTGATCCTCGGTGAGGCCGTCGCTGATGAAGTACGCCAGCATTTCCTCGTCGGAAGAAACTTCGTCGTTGGACAGACTCCCTTCGACGAGCTTCAACAACGCGGGCGGGAGCGCAGCCAGGATCGGGTCCATGTCGGTTCCTCCTGGCTCAGACCAACAGCGCTGCGGCGGGTGCCGTGGAAGCCGTCGGTGTGCGCCGCCGCGCGTGGTGGGCGCGAACGCCTGCACGCCATTCGGCGGACTGCTCCGGTGCGAGATCCAGATAGGACAGTGGGCACGAGTAGTAGTACGGGTGCATGGACTCTTCCAGTGGCTTGTAACCCCACTGGCTTCCGCCGCGTTCAAGCAGATCGCAGCGGATGTAGCGCAGGGATTGACCCGGTGCGAGATCACGATGCACGCCTTCGACCTTGGCCGTCACTTCCGCGACGGACCAGAGGACGTTGCCACGCAGCGCGTGGGCGATGACCTTGACGCTGGCGCGCTCGGTCTCTTGCGGTGCGATCAGTTCCGCGATCAGTTCAGATCGCGATTGGGGGGAGAAATACCAGCCCATGAAAGGCCTCCTGAAAAGTGGAGCCGGAGGCCTCCCCGCGGGGGAGAACCCCCAGCGGGTGATGGAATGCCGCGTTAGCAGCGATGAAGTCGCGTGTCAGTACTCAAGATCACCGCAACCGGCCGGGCAGCAATCCCGATCGATGCCGTGCATGCAAATGCCGTTTTCGGCATTCCAGTCCTGAGTCTCCTGCCTTTCGGCGGGTGTTGCGTAGTCCCCGTATTCCTCTGCTATCTGCAGCGCATATGTCTGCTGATGCTCGGGTAACCGATGTACTTGCGCGTCAACTTCTGAACTGAATAGTTCCACGTACCAGTCGTGAGACTGTCCGCAGCCATGGATGGCTTGCTTGGCAGCCGTCTCGCAGACAGCCCGCCACGCGGTTTCATCCAGTGCGGAACGGTGTGTATCTGAAGCGATGTTGGACATGATGGAGACCTCCAAAGAAAAGGCCGAGGTCTCCCCCGCATGGGGAAAGAACCCCGGCGGGTGGATGAAGAACACCGCGGATGCGGCGTCTGCGATCACGCAGGTTGCAGTTCGGCCTGGCGGCTCCACTCCTGCGTCTTGAAGTCCAGCGCGTAGCCCAGTTCGCCCAGGCGGGCGATCTGCTCACGCAGGGCGCGACGGTCGATGGTCGAATCCAGTTTCACGGATTCACCCAGCGGCCACAGGATGCCGAACAACGCGGCGTCGCCACCCTCGGTACTGCCGGGAGTAGCAACCGCAGCGGGCGTTGGCGCATCCACTCCGAAGGGCGTGGTATCGACCAATGGGTCCGCCGATGCCTGCACGGGTGCGGGCTTTGCGGGCTTGGACGCTTTGACGGGCTTGGTCGGCGTTGCCGCAGGCTGCGCCCCTTGCTCTTCATCGAGCGGATCGACTTCCTGGGTGGCGAAGCTGCGGGCCTCGTCGCGGCTCAATTTGTCGATGCCGTTGAGCGTCATGCCATCGAGGTTGGCGCGGACTTCAAACCGCGCGCCGCCCGCGACCGGATAGGACTTCGCGAAGATGTAGCGGATGACGAATTCCCCGTCGTACTTGCCTTCGGGGTACTGCTCCAACTCCGCGTCTTTGACTGCGAACTCGCCGATGGGAGTGGAAAGGCGACCGACCGTGAACGGGCCGTTTTTGCCGCGGATGGTCCGCAACGTGAGCTGGCCCGGGACGACGATGGGTAGGACTGATCTCGTAGGTGCCGATGTGGCTGCCATGATGGTTCTCCTTGGGAAATAGGAAAAAGGCAAGGCCCCGTGAGGGGCCATGCCGGATCAGAACGAAGCAGCCAGTTCCGGCTCCTGCTCCTCGGCTTCACCTTCCGGCTCGCGCTCGGCGGGTTCGGCAGATTGGTCGGCAGCGATTTCGGCGGCAACCTCGGCTTCGGGCGCGGGTGCGTCCTCGGCCTGCGGCGCCTCGGCTTGCGCCTGGCTCGTCGGATAGACCTGGGTGCCGTCGATCTTGATGAGACCGATGTGGACCAGCGTCGATTCAAGGCTCGCTCCCGGTTCCCCGGCGCGCTCGCCTTTGGTGCGGATGTACGGATCGATCTTCATGTCGTTCAGACGGAAGGCGATCAGCACCTTGCGGTCCCCTTCGATGGCCTGCACGCACCGGCGAACCAGGTGCTCGGCTTCAGGGGTAGCGACGATGGTGTCGAAGTACCGATATTCCGGTTCACCGACAGGCCCGGCCAGCGCCGCGACGCTGCACGACAGGAACGGATCGCCATCCTTGCGGGTGACGTCCTTCGGACGGCTGAGGTAGCCGATGCCGCGGGTGATCAGCTCGTGCTGCTTGATCGAAGCCAGTTCGGCCCGGTCGAGCGGCTCGGCCTTGAGCAGTCGCGCCTTGAGGGACGCGGCGGCCTGGCCCTTGTGCTCACCCTTGTCGCGGATGTACGCATCGCCCCACAGGTCGCCGAGGCGAAAGCGCACCAGCGGGCGCTGCTTGGGATCGTCAACGCCGATGTAGCGCTGGACCAGTTTCTTGGCCTCGGCACCCGAGACCTTGACGTCGACGTAGCGGTAACTGGGGTCCTTGGCGGAACCGACCAGTGCGGCGATGGTGCATGCCAAGAAGGGCTGCGCACGGCGGCCGCCCCGGACGGGAACCTCGCGGGCACGTTGGACATAGCCGATGCCCGAGGTGTGGAGGTCGAAATATGATTTCTCGTTGGAAGTGGTGTTCATGGTGAATCTCCATTGGAAGAAGCGGAGACACACCAGGCCCACGCATGCGGGGAAGGTGCGTAACCCCGCGGTGGGTTGATAAGGCGAAAGCATCCGCCACCATCACTGGTGGCCGCTCGCGGACGGATGCGGTGCGAGCTGGCTCGGTCACGCAGTGGGAACTGCGCCGCAACCTCGATGACCGATGGTTGCCTGGCATGTCGCTGACAACGTCAGCAGCATGGGATCAGCATGGCCGGGACTCGCCCGCGCGGCAGCAATCAATCGGCATCCTGGCGCTTCCCTTTGTCCACGGCGCCCGGTGCCTGCCACAGGCACTTGGGACCGCGCAGGTGGTCGGGGGTGTCGGCGCGGGGGCGGCTGGGGCGGCTCCAGGCGCCGCCGCCGCGCGTGCCGACCAGCCGCCAGCCGGCGGCGCGCAGGCTGGCACCGCCTTCCTCTGGCAAGGTATAGGTGATCAGCCGCGTGTAGCCGAGGGCCTTGGCCACCTTCCAGGCGGCGCCATAGAGCTTGCTGCAAGCGTTCGGTGCGCCGTTGGTGCAGAGCCTGGTGACTTCGAGGGTCCAGCCGTCGTCCAGATGGCGGGCGACGGGGCGGCCGACGATGGCCACACCGCAGATGTCGTCGCTGCCGCACAGCGTGACCGCCAGGGCGAACTTCGCCCCTTGAACCTGCCGGTGGTGGCGGTGGTGCTCCTGGACGAAGGCATTTGCACAGCGTAAGGACACCGGGAACAGTTGCAGCAGCGATGGTGAGTTCGGTTGCCTGCACATGCGCATCAGTCGCCGCAGAAGCAGGCAATGGCTTCCTCGGCGCCATCGAACAGATCGCCTTGGTCGGCAGCGAAGCGCGCCAGATCGGCATAGCTGGGGCCATCGGCGCGGAACCGGGCGCCGCTGGGCTTGCTCGCCAGGTTCAGGGATTCCATGCGAATCCACCACACGGCGGCCTCGGGCCGGGCCTTGATAAGGGCCAGGCGCTGCCCACGCGGCTTGAGGAAACACAGGTCGCAGTTGCCTTCGAGCGTGCGTCCGTTCACCGTCAGCAGGTCGAGGTCGAACGGCTGTGCCTGCCAGAACGCGCTCACGTCGCGCACTGTGACGCCGGCATCCGCCAGCGGCATGCACATGGTCTCGTGGGTCGATTCGGTGGAGTGGCCGCGCGCACGAATCTTGGAGACGCGTCGCTGCTCATCGGCGCGGATGCCGATCATCTGGTCCCAGTCCGTCCATCCCAGATGCCGCAGGAAGCGGTGCATCGGGCGAATCTTCAGGCTGGTCGTGCAGCCCCGCGCAACGGGATTGGGCAGGTACTGGCGTTTGCGGATCAGCGCCTCGAACGGCTCGCCCTGGCGGCTGGCCCGATCGAAGTCGATCAGAGCGAAGCCCGGTTCCATGGGCACGTATTCGAGCCAGCGGATCGGCACCTGCCAGTGCTCGGCGCAATCGCGCACAAAGCGCAAGGTCGCTTCGACTTCCTTGCCCGTGTTGGCGAAGCAGACCACGGTATCGGCAGGCAGGCCGCCATTGGTCTGCAGCACGCGCCAGAGCATGTAGGCGCTCGTGCGCCCGCCGCTGAAGCTGATGCAGGTGGGCTGGGTGATCTTGAACGGGTCGTGCATGCGTCGTCTCCAGTGGCATGCCGGCGGGCTGGCCGGCGAGGCAGGCCTTGGCGGCCGGAGACGAGCGCGCACGCGGGGACATAGCCGCTGTGCGGAGGAAAGAAAGCCCCCGGGGAACCGGGGGCTGAGCAGGACGTGCTGCTGCTTTAAACGGGAGGCACGACCTCCAACGACAAGTGGGTGGCGGTGGCCGACAGCATCAGATCGTCCGCTGTGTGCAAGATGCGGGTGAATACGCCGTCCTTCGGGTCGAAGTACTCGGCGAAGTCGTCGCCGCCCAGCTCGCGTTGGGCGAGGAACCACCAGTCATCGAACGGATCGGTATCCGGGTCGCAGCCGACTGCATAGGCCAGCAACTTCTGGCGTCCGTCCGGGCGGCGTTCCTCGCGCTCGGCGAGGATGTACACGCCTTGGTCCTTGACGAGGACGGCTCGGCACTGGTTGGCGATCGCTTCGGTCAACACAGGGCGCAGGTCGGCGCCCTTGAATCGCAGTGACATGGTTGAAATCTCCTGTACGGATTAGAGAAAAGGCTCTCCACCGAATGGATGGAGAGCCTGTGCGGCACTTGGCCGGATGGACTGAACCGCCGTGGCGGGAACCTTGGGTCAGCCGTGGAGTTGCCTGGCTTCGTTTCGAGGCGTCATGCCGGCACCGCTTGGCGCTGCCGGGGAGCCTTGGTGTCGATCACGCTCACGTCGATCAGGCGCCAGCGACCATCGTCGATGAGCCGCTCCAACACTGCGCCAAGCATGTCGAAATACACCTCGTCGTACCGATCGACCAATTCGCCATCGCGGTGAAGTTCCACCACGTAGGCGTCGCCGCCGCGGTCGTACAGCACCGTGACGCGACCCTTGAACTTCGCGGTCGAGGTCGTGAAGCTGATCGCCGGAGGCGTCTCGATGATCTTGGATGGCTTGGGATCGACCCAGGTGAAATCCCGTGCACCTGCATCGACCAGCATGTGGGTGATTCGCCGGAAGCCATCGGGCGCCGGCATTTCCTCCAGTTGTTCGATGAGCTGGCCCAGTTCCATGCACTGCGGCTTGGGGATGGGCAGCTTGGCGGGCGCGGAGCCAAGGATGTGCGTCTTGACGGTGTAGGGAATGCCGTCGGACGTCATCTCCGTGCGCTCTTCCGGGGTGTCCGCGCGCAGGCCGTCGAAACGGCGCCGTGCGTAGGGTTGGACACGCACCTTGGCGCCTTCGCTGGGAACAGAGGTCACAAGGTTGGGATCGAGCACGGCGAACTCGGATGGCTTGAGCTTGACGACGATGGCATCGTCAGTCGCCGCGACCACCTTGCCGTCGAAGGGCTGGGGATCGATGGCGAAGCCCAGCGTCGAGGACTGCGGCTGATCATCGAACACGCGGTACTTGAACGACCGCACGTTGCGGGGCACATGGCCTGCGACAAGCGAAGGCATCAAGGATTTGATGAGGGAACGGTCCATGGGAATCTCCTTGAGGAAGGACAAGGGATTCCCGCCCGCAAGGGAGAGATCCCTTGTGGGTGGCGTGGATGGACGCGGAACGTCCGATAAGAAAAAAGACCAGCACGGTTTCCCGCACTTGCAGCCTTGAAGGTCTCGGCTGTCTGGGCATGTGTCGGCAACGCCGACGAACATGGGGCAAGGATGGCCTCGGAATGGGCGGCTCACCCGCATGAAACGGCACCGCGCCGCACCCGGTTTCCTGCGCTGCGGGCAAGAAAAAGCCCCTCGAAAGGGGCTGGATGGATCAGGCTTCGTACACGAAATAGTGTTCGCGCTGACGTGGAAAGAACACGTGCTTCCACGTGTCGCCGCTGGTGTTGCCACCGTCGAAGACGACCATTTCGTAGTCGTCAATGTCGCTGTCCACCAGGTCGGCGCTGGCGATATGGCGCATGTGTAGCATGCCTCTCGTGCGCTCGAATACCAGGATCTGGCCGATGGCGTCGTCCTGGCTCATGGCGTTGACGCAGGCTCCGAGCTGGTGCTCGAAGTCGGGTGCATGCGAGATGAGGTCGGGGAACATGAGGTTGCTCCTATGAAAATGGATCAGCCCAGCTCCGGGTGGGAGACGGGCTGACATGGGGGAGAACAAAGAGGCAGAATGGTGCGTGGCGCGACTGCTAGGACTCGGCCAGCGGCAAGCCCAGTAGCGCGGGCGCATCAGCGTCGAGGATGAGAATGCGCACATCGGCCTGGCCAGCCAGTTCAAGGATGTTCGCCAGGTCGTCCGGCATGCCCTTGTTCCGGTGCTCTTGTCGAAGCTGCTCCGCGCCGATGCCCTCGGCATGCTCCAGGTTCTGGTCCGTCCAGGGCGTGGAAATCAGCTTGACGCCGATCGCCGGGCTGTACGGAACCCGGAAGGCGATGAACAGAAAGGCCTCCGGCGTGGCGAGGTCTGCCAGGTTGGCGAGGTACTGGCCGGTTTTCCGGCTGATGTGCGCGCTGCTGATTTCCCAGCATCGGCTGTAATAGCCGGTCTCGAAACTCAACCGCTGCACCACGTCTCGCGCGGCTTCGGCCGAATAGGTGTCACCGACGTGGATCGGGCGGCCGTCGAAGTCGTCGCCATGAATGGCATAGACCACGGCACCAACTACGCCTTCGCTGACGCCTTCAACAGCATTGCATTCGGCCATCAGTTCGGCGCTGACAGGTTCAGTGCCATTCCTGACCACCGCGAACTCGCTGGTGACGATGCAGGGGGAAGAAACCAGTTCCTCATCGGAGAGGTGCTGTTGGCTCACGTGGATGGTTCGCCAGACATGCGGGCTTCCGTCCTCGTAGCTGATGGACAGCGTGCGGACGATTTTCAGATTCCAGTAGCCGCGGACAAAGGGATTGGGATTTTGGGACATGGGATTTCTCCAGATTGAATAATGGAGCCAATCCCCGCCACCGGGAATTGGACCCCGGTGGGTTGAAAGTGAGAAAAGCGTCAGGCAGCACTGATTGATGGCCTTGGGCCAATCAGCGCTGGGTACGGAAGGAAAATCGAGGGACATGGCCGCGTAGGCGCATGTCCCTCACGGGCAGTGAACGAAGAGGCGGAGATGTGCCGGAAACCGGCTCACCAGCCGTTGTAGTTCACCAGGAGGTCGGCGATGACCTTGCGGCGTTGCAGATCGAGACCGTCGAAGTCCGACAGTCCGTTGAAGTGGCAGCGCTTGAGCATGGCACCGCCCTCGCGCGCGTTGTAGAAGCTGACCATGGCGGACAGGAACATGCGTTCGCCGCTGCTCAGGACGCCGAGGGCATCGTTGAGCTGCAGCATGTTGGGACGCAGATCCCACTTGCTCTTGGCCTGGTTCAGACCTTCACGGGTGCCGTCACCGAACCATTCGGGGCCAGCGATCTCGACACCGCGCTTCCAGGCCTCGAAGAAGGCTTGGGGCGCGGCAGCGAAATGCTGTTCTTCCCTCATGATCTGATCGACGACTTCCCGCGGCAGTAGCTGATTCATGACGTGATTCCTCCAGTTGGATCAGGGAATGGCGAGCTGGGACCAGCCGCCTCTTTCGAGGGCACGTTGAGCCGCGGCATAGCTGCGGAAGTACTCGCGGGATTCCCGCGAAACGGGGCCTTCGGTATCGCGCGTGCCGATGTAGTGACCGGCGGCGCTTTGCAGGACTTCGAGCGGCAGGAACTTGCCGCAGTAGGTCAGGGCCAGTTGGCCGAAAGAGGCTTGCTGGGACATGGACGGGCTCCTTGGAAAAGCGGGGCCTCGTCCCTCACGGGATGGCAGCTCCCGCACGCGGTTGATAAAAAGCATCGACGTCACGGGGACGCGCGTCCGCAGACTTGATGCGATGCGGACTGGTGGGCAACGCAGGAGAGACCCGCGGCAGCCTGAAACCCTGGCTGCTGGCATGTGCTGACGAATCAGCGAACATGCGGGCAGCTTCGTGCGCGGGCCGCGCTGCGTCAGTTGGAAAACGGCATCCGGCCCAGCCCCGATTGATGGGCACCGGAAAAAAGAAGCCCCGCATCGAGTGCGGGGCTGTCAGGAGGGGGCGTCGGCGCTGGGTCAGGAGGGCTTGTCGCCCAGGACATGCTGCTTCCACAGGTCAAATGCCTGCTCGGGCGGAAGCTCGGCGAGAATGACGATGGGTTGGGCCTGTCGGGCGCGCAGCGAAGCGAAGTACGCTTTGCGGTCGGCGATGGCCTTGAGCTTGATGCCCTTGATGAACAGCAGTTTGCCGTCCTTGATGAACAGCACCTTGTTGCCGATGTCGCGGTTGAACGCGGCTCGCACCTTGCGCTCGGCGTGCATGGCATCGGCCAGTTCATCGATCAGGAAGTCGAGCGTCATGTCGATGTAATGAGGGTCTTCACCCTCGTGGCCGAGGTCGAGCGGTGCAGGCGGCAGGCCCTTGGCGAAGGCTTCGGCCTGCGCCAGCAGCGCCGCCTTGCCATTGAGCGCGTGGAGGAACGTCGAGCCGCCGTGGCCGTCGTTGCGGGCCTCGGCGATGGGAGTGCCGTCGAACACGACGGTGGCGCTGAAGCACATCGTTTCCTCGCTGGCGAAGTCGGCCACCTTGAGGTTCTTCAGCGTGATGCGGTCTTGCTTGGTGATGTTATCCATGGGAAGTCCTGAAATCGACCGGGTGGCGACATGCCCCCGACGGGACGTGGCGGCCATCCCGTGGGTTGAAAAAAAAAAGGAGGCATCGATGCCCCGGTGGGCAGCGTTCGCCGGTGAGATGCCGAGGCGAACTGGTGGGTGGCGCGGGTAGAACCCACGGCAGCCTGGACACCCCGGCTGCTGGCTGCTGCCGACACGTCGGCAATGCAGGAGGAAGAATGGCGTAGCCCGCTGGCGACGTCGTGCATCAATCCGGAGCTGTCGATCCCGTCTTGTGCAGGCACTGCACCAGCCGCTGGCCAAGCCACGCAACGCACGGCACCGCCATGGAATTGCCGATTGCCTTGTAGCGCGGGGCGTCTGCGGCGGGCTTGCCGCGATAGAGGACCAACGTGTAGTCGTCGGGCATGCCTTGCAGCCGCTCGCATTCCACGGGCATTAGCCGCCGCACCCGCCAGTGCGCCCAATCTCCGGGGCCGGGGTCATTCCAGTCGTACCGGAAATGCGCCTCGAAGTCGTGTGCCAGCACATGGGGCTTGTCAGCGCCGCCGCCGCTGGTGCGCAGTGCGTCCGATACGCCGCCGCCCAGTTCTGCGGTAAGACCCTGCTGCCGTCCCCGCAGGGCAACGCAGGCCACCATCGGCACGCCATAGCCCGGCTTGCCGTTGGAAAGGACGGTGCAAGCTACCTGCCCATGGCCCGACTCGAAACGCACTTCGCCGCGGTTGTTCTGCGCGAAGGCGATGGCGGGCACGACACCGGCGTTCGCATGGCTGTTGCGGTGCCCACCTGCACGCAGCGTCGGAGCCCGATCCATCGTGGCATCCGCGCCGCTGCCCTGCGCGGTGAAAGCGATGATCGGCACACCCTTACCCGTACCGTCTTCGCTGCTGCCCTTGCCGCCGTTGGCAGTGTCGAGGGTGTGGGCGATGCTGCCGGCGATCGACTGCACCATGAACGTCTCCGTGCGGATGTCGTGCTTGGGGCCTGCGGCCATGAGACATGCCGCCACATCGACGGGACCGGTGCCGCCACTGAATCCGAAGGTCGTCGTGACCGTGCCGTAGGGCTGCTTCAGTCCTGCGTATCCGCCTGCTGCTTCAGCACCCGATCCAGCAGCACGGGCAGCTTCTTGCCACGGCGCGCTGCCCGCAGAAGAATCCCCGAGCAGGCCTGTGCGCTCAAAAAGTACTTCGACGGGATCGAGGCCATCTCCACCACTTGCCACAAGAAACACACGCTTGCGGCGTTGGGCGACACCGAAATATTGAGCGTCGAGCACGCGCCAGGCGATGCGGCGCCGGGGTCCAGACACACAACCTGCGTGCGCCCATTTTTCCCCTGGCGGTTGGAGCGCACAGCCTTCTCCGGCCAGTGCGCCCAGGAAATGCCCGAAGGCATTGCTGCGGTCGTTGAGGACGCCGGGGACGTTTTCCCAGACGAGGGTTGCCGGCGGGCGGCGGTCTTGGTGGCGGGTTTGGTCGATGGCATTTGCAAGCTCCACATAGGCAAGGGTCAAGGCGCCGCGCGGGTCATTCAGTCCCTGGCGCGCGCCGGCTACGCTGAACGACTGGCACGGTGTGCCGCCGACCAGGATGTCGGGCGCCGGCACGGTGCCGGCGCGCACCTGGCGGGCGATCGCAGTCATGTCGCCCAGGTTGGGCACGTGGGGGTAACGATGGGCGAGCACAGCGCTCGGGAACGGCTCGATCTCAGCGAACCACGCAGCTTCGAGGCCGAGGGGTTGCCAGGCGAGGCTCACGGCCTCGATGCCGCTGCACACGCTGCCGTATAGCAGCGGCGCGTTGCGCGGCCTGCCGCGTGTTGGGGGGCAAGGATGGGGGTTCATGTCGGGTCTCCTGTTCGTGTGGCCCAGGGCCGTTGGGCGGGGGGCCGGGACGTTGATGGGCAGGAGAAAGGCGCCGAAGGCCCTGCGGCCTTCGGCTCGGGAGGAAAGAGGAACCACCCGTGGGCTGATTGGCAGGCCCGGTCGTCGCTAAAACCGTCTGCTGTCAGCAATCACACCCGGCCCATGTCGTGGCTGGGGCCGGCATCGTCTGGCGCACATCCGCGCACAAAGGGAGCCCGTTTTTGCGCCGGCGGGCACCGGCACCGAATACCGCTGACCACGAAGGGTCTCCGGGTGGCTCGTGCAGTTCGACAAGCCATCGGGAGACCCTTCGCAGTGGGCGGAAGAAATGCAGATCAGCAGAACGCGCGGGATGCGGTTCGCGGAGAAGCTACCTTCAGGTCCCGTGGCCGGAGCGGCCAGGCGGGACGCGCGCACGGATCAAGAAGGCGTTGCGCGCTGGGCGTCCCGCAGGGCGTGCGGGACAAGGGCCACGCCGCCGATGGCGGGCACGGCTCACGGGGAACGGGGTCGGGTCAGGACCCTTGGCGGCCGCTGCGGCGCGGGCGCGAGGCACCGCGCTTGGACGTGCCGGATTCGACCGGCAGCGTGCCTTTGCAGTCGGGGTAACGACTGCACGACCAAAACGGGCCGCTCTTGCCGCTGCGCTGACGCGTGGGTGCGCCGCACTGCGGGCATGCCGGCCCTTGGGGAACCTTGATGGACAGGGACGCGATGCTGTACTGCGCGATCAACTGCGAAATCCATGCAGCCTGCTTTCCGATGAATACGTCCAGCGTAAGCTGTCCAGCTTCGATCATGTCGAGCGCCTGTTCCCAGACAGCGGTAGTGCCAGGGTCGGCGATCGCCGCGGGCACGGCGTCGATCAGTGTGAAAGCAGCATCGGATGCGCGGATGGCGCGCCCCTTCTTCACGATATAGCCGCGTGCGATCAGGCCGCTGATGATGTTGGCTCGCGTCGCTTCGGTGCCGATGCCGACCGTGTCCCTGAGCTTCTGCTTCAGGCGCGGGTCCGTCACCAGCTTGGCGACTCCCTTCATGGATTTGACAAGTTCGCCCTGCGTGTACGGCCTGGGTGGCAGCGTTTTGAGCGCCTTCAGATCGACGTCGGCCACTAGGCATGCCAGGCCCTCGCGCAGCGCGGGAAGCACCTGGCTGCGCGCCGCAGCGTCGCCGTCCTCGTCGGGCTGAGGCTCGGTCAGTACCAGACGCCAGCCCTTCACCACGACCTGCTTGCCCGTGGCCGCCAGTTTCTGCTGGCCGCAGGCTAGGTTCGCCACAGTGCGATCGAACTCGTGGTGAGGGAGGAACTGCGCAAGGTAATGCGCCCGGATCAGCCGGTACACGGCCAACTCCTTCTCGCTCATGGCCGAGAGGTTCGCCGGTTCGAGCGTCGGGATGATGCCGTGGTGAGCCGTGACCTTGCTGTCGTTCCATGCACGCGAGCGCTGAGAGCGATCGAGCTGGTCCATTAACGGGCGCAGCGAGGGATCGGTCTTGAGCAGACTGTCGAGAACCGTGGACACCTCGGCGAACATGCTTTCGGGCAGATAGCCGGAATCCGAGCGCGGGTACGTCGTGGCTTTGTGCGTCTCGTACAGGGCCTGGGCGATCTCCAGGGTTTCCTGCACGTCCAGCCCAAGCTGCTTGGAACAAACCTCCTGCAAGGTGCCCAGGTCGAACAGCAGCGGCGGGCCTTCGCGCACGCGCTCGGTCTCGACCGACACCACCTGCGCGCTGCCCGCGCCGCGGATCTGCTGCGCGGCCTGCTGTGCGACCGGCTGCTGCAGGCAGCGGCCCGTGTCGTCGGTGTAGGCATCGGGCGGAACCCATTGCGCGGTGAAAGACTGGCCGCTTGCGGACAGGGACACGTCGATGGCCCAGTACGGTACGGACACGAAGGCCGCAATTTCGCGGTCGCGGTCCACCACGAGCTTGAGCGTCGGTGTCTGCACGCGGCCGACCGACAGCACGCCGTCGTAGCCCGCTTGTCGACCGAGCACGGTGAACAGGCGGCTGAGGTTCATTCCCACGAGCCAGTCGGCCCGCGATCGCGCCAGCGCCGAGTAGTACATCGGCAGCGTCTCGGCCGATGGCCTGAGCTTGCCCAGCGCGGCGCGGATGGACGCATCGTTGAGTGCCGACAACCATAGCCGCTCGATGGGGCCGCGGTAGCCGCACAGTTCGATGATCTCGCGAGCGATCAACTCGCCTTCGCGGTCGGCATCGGTGGCGATGACAAGCTGGGTCGCCTTCGCCAGAAGCGCCTTGACGACCTTGAATTGCGTGGCGGTCTTCGGTTTGACCTCGACCCGCCAATGCTGGGGAATGATGGGCAACTGCTCAATGGACCAGCGCTTCAACTGCTCGTCGTAGGCTTCGGGCGCAGCGGCTTCTACGAGATGGCCGATGCACCAGGTGACAGTGACGCCGGAACCGTTGAGACAGCCTTCACCGCGCTGCGTGGCGCCGAGAATCCGGCCAATGTCTTTGCCCTGGGAGGGCTTCTCGCACAAGAACAACCGCATATCCGTCCATCCGATTCCCGTGGTTCATGGAGTTGCTGGGATCGAGCATGCCGAGCACCACCGGGGGCAGCAGCAAACAAGCGGCACACGGCGGCGACCGCTTTCACGGGATGGAAGGGCTTGTGCGGGGATGGCGAGTGGCCGGAGGTATGCGGGTCGGGAGCGGCGATTCGCGGGTACGCGTGGAAGTCAGTGGACGTTGATGGAGCTATCCCCTGGGGATAGCTCGCGGCGCATGGAGGGCGGCTAAGCACCGCGGCAGCCGCCCTCCGTGCCGGGTCACTTCCTGCGCTTCGTCTCTTTCGGCGCGGTCGATTCCTGGTCGGCCTGCGGCTTCGGTTCTGCCTCCTGCGGCTTCGGGCTGAGGACCACAGACTCGATGCGGTACGGCAGGATGCCGACGCTGCGCGCGTTGACTTGCCAGGTCTCGCGTGGCTGATCTTCGTTGTCCGTCCAGGGCTCGCGCTCCATGCGGCCGATCACCAGCACCCGCATACCCTTCTGGTAGAGGCGCTGCCAGTGCTCGGCGTCGCGGTGCCAGATTTCCACCGGCGCCCAGAAGCCGCCACGGTCCTCAAAGGTGCCATCCTTCTTGGGAACGGGGTTGTCGAAATAGACGTTCAGGCGCAGCAGGCGGGTGGGCTCGTCGTTGCCATTGGGGAATTCGCGGTACTCCGGTGGCGAGCCGATGTTGCCTTCGCCAGAAAAATGCGTGCTCATGGTGTGATCTCCGTGGTGGTTGAAATACCCGTGCCTCGTCGGCGCCGGGCGCGTGCTGGGATGGCTGGCGCAATCACCGATCGCGCATTGCGGGTGGGGTGGACGTGAGCCGGCGCAGGTAGGCGTTGTCTGCCTCGGCCGCTTTGCTGGCGCATTCCTGCGCCTGCCTGCCCAAGGTGTGCAGCAGGCTGATCTGCATGTTCAACGTGATGCGCTGCAGCTCGATCGCGTGCAGGTCGGCCAGCAGGTTGGCCGGCGTGCTGGTGCTCGCCATCAGCTCCTGCCACAGGGCTACGCCCATGGCCGAGCGGTCGTGCTTGCGCCAGCGAAGGAACGTCGTTCCCGCGCCAGTTGTCTGCTGGGCCAGCTCGATGGGTAGCAGGTGGAAGGGATGCCCGACTGCCTGTTGCAGCACCTGTCGCTGCGCCAAGCCAATCAGTTCGTCGCGCATGGCGAAGCACTGGCTGGCCCAGGCCTCGAAGTCCCCTTTACCTTTAAAAGGCTTTAAAAGGCCTTTTAGAGAGGCCGCGTGTTCCAGCCGCATGAAGGCTTCCTGTTGCAGGCCCCGGAAGTAGCGGATCGGTTGGTTCAGATCGCTCATGCCGGTTCGTCCTCACCGGCTGCGGTTTCGGATGGCTCGGCAGTGATGGCTTCATCGCCGGACGGAGGCGCTGCGGCAGAACCATCGCTGCGCTGTTGCAGGCCACGGCGCGCGATGGGCGGCGCAAACTTCGAACGGCGTGTGCCTTCGAGCACCTCCTGGGGCAGTTCGCCGAACTTCTCCAGCGCCGCCCGCGCTGCGGCATTTTTGGCCGCGAAGTCGTCCCGGGTGCAGCCCGAGTAGCGGTACTGCTGCGCCAGACTGAACAGGCTGCGCAGCGCGTGGGCGCCTTCGTTGAGCCAGCGCTCCAATGTCGAGCGATCGATCAGCGCGGTGTGATGGGCGAGGATCAACTTGCGGGCGATGTCGTCGTAGTCGGCCAGGAGATAGACCGCCGCGAAGCCGAGCTGCGCGTTCACAAACAAGGGGAGCTTCACCGGCTGCACGTTGAGGTTTTCGCCCAGGCTCAATGCTGCGGGTACGCCGGCCAGCGCCTGGTCAACTTGCTCGCGCAGCGATTGCAGCGTGGATTTGGTCTGGTCGAGCTTTTCCTCGATGCGCAACATCCACCAGTCGCTGTACGGGTCGTCTTGCTCCGATCCGCGCTTCATCTTGTTCATCACGGCGATGTAGCCGTTGAGCCCGACAATGCCCGGCCGCCCCTCAGCGGCGGCACGCCCATGCCAGATGCGCGAGGCGTGGTGGGTGTGAAGCGTCAGCGACATCGCGCTGCGCAAGGAGCCGAGATTGAGTTGTAAAGGTTCGTTGGTTGCCATGGTGACCGCCCGCTGTGGAACAGGAGCCGTCAGGATCGACACGCAACGGAAGGCAGTCAGTCAACAAACCGAAATGAATCAGTCCCCGGTTGTCGTGGCAGTGCCAGCCCGAGGCACGAGCTATCCCCAGGGGATAGCTCCATCAAACGCCATGGAGCGCTGTTTGCGCGAATGTCAGCGTCGCTCCTGAAACCGGCGCCATTGCAGTGCGGTGGACGAAAGTACCGGGCCGTACCTGTCGGCGTTACGCCTTGCATTACATCTATCCCCTGGGGATAGCTCTACTGACGGCCACGGATGTCTGCTTCATGACCATGCCGCTCGTAACGATCAGCTCTTGCGCAGAAGGTCACGCAGCCGTTCGATGTGCTGTTTGGCCACCTCGGGTGGAACCACATTGCGTGGTGCCTCAGACGGCGCATCTCGCGCGGCGGTGGGGGGTGCTGTCGCGCCAGCCTGCTTGGCCCACGCGTTGAACTCGCCACGGATGGCGCGCTGGATGATGCCGAACAGGTAGCCGGCCGGGTTGCGGATGGTGTTGCCGCGACAACGATCGGCCCATTCGTCCAGCACGGCCTGACGCAGCGGGACATCGACCTGCTGCAATGCCACCATCGCCCCGGCCTGCTGCTCTTCTTTCAAACCAAGGAAGCGATCAGGCAAGCGGACACCTTGCATCGCGCGCACCTGCCCACGCTCGCGCGCGGTAGTACGTACTTCATTAATACGACTACTACGTACAGTACGGTCCTGCTTCGGATTCCGAAGAGAGCCGTCTGACGCGGGTTTCGGCCCTGCTTCGGATTCCGAAGACGGGTGCTCGGGATTCCGAAGAAGGCTTGGAGCCCCTTCTTCGGAATCGTGAACCATGTCCTCCTGTGGATAACTCTCTTGCGTCCCGATGCCCTGGCTGGCGAGGCGTTCGGCAAGGACCTGCAGCCGCGAGGGCAGCGTGCGGCCGGACAGCAACGGGTCTTCGGCGATCTCCTTGAGGGTGTGCAGACCCACGACCTGAACGGCCTTGGCCGAGTGGCCCAGAGCCTGGCTGACGAGCTGCAAGTAGTCTGCGTCGAGCTGCATCGCCTCGAATGGAGTCAAGGGCTCGTCGTGCAGAACATAGAGGTTGCCGAGAATACGGCCGGTCTTGGGGTCGCGTCTGCGCCGCACGAGACTCAACCAGCGTGTCAGGCGCAACAGCGTCAGCGCGCGTGCGACGGTCTCGTGGGAGGCTTGTCCAGCGCAGGGTGTTGATGCGAGCCATGGCCGAAGTTGCTCATATGTCGGAAACGCAGTGACGCCATCCTCGTTGAGCATCATCCGAAACACTTGCCACGCATTGCGCTCCAGCGGTGTCAGGCGTCGGTCGAGAAAGAGCCGCCGCGGCACGCTCTCGTGACGATTGCCGCTGAAAAGGAAACCGTCACCAGATGTTGACCCAGGCGACGGTGCAGATGCAGGTGCGGATGCGGGCGCCCGGGGTTTGGGCGCAAGGTCTTTCAGCGCGCTGTCGAACAGATCAGCGAGGGCGACGGGGCCATGGCGTGATGCTCGTGGTGCTGAGTCATCCACGGCCATAACTCAACCCAATCCTTGATCGATCCAGCCTTTGATCGCAGCCCAGACCACCGACAGCGGCAGTTCCATGCCTTCGGCGAGGTCCATTGCCGCATCAAGGACCGAGGTTTCGTCCTCCAGATCGACATTCCTGCTGTTGGTCACGGCCTTCCAGCGCCGCCACAGTTCCGTGTCCTGCTCCTCGTCCAGAACCGGATGGCGCCCCTTGCGTTTGGGCAGACCGAGAACTTCGCGTCGTAGCGCGACTTCCTGATGCGTAAGCCCGTAGAAGCGACTCACCATTTCCGTACTGGCGCCCAGGCGCAGCATGCGATCGACGGTGGCGATCTCCTTCTCCACGTCCTGCGCCTGCTTGAGCAAGCGTCGGAGCACTTCGCGGTTCACGGAGACAGAGCACCAGGAGACGTTGGCATTGGCCAATACGCTGATCAGCGCTGGATGCTTGAGCGCATCCAACTCTTCCTCCCCGAACCCCATCGCCTTGCATCGACGCAATTGGCCGTTGCGCAGGTCGTAGAGCGCCTGGGCGAGGACGGCCTGATTGAGTGGGTTCGGTGCGGACATGCTGGCATCCCTCGCTCAGGTCCCAGAACCGACAGCGCCGGCTTCCAGGTCCAGTAGGCGTCGGGCCAACCGCAGCAGTCGGAACAGCTTGACCAGCGCGGTGTCGCTCAATCGCAAGGCCGCATCGTCCTGGCCGTGCAGCAGTGCCGGCAGGTCGGTGACGATTTGCCCGCTGTCCAAGCCGACGTCGGCCGGCGGCTGACCGGCCAGAGAAACCAGCAGCGCGAGCACGGCGCGTCCCAGGGGCGACGAAGGCCGGGCCTGGGCGCGGCACGCGAACCCGATGCCATCGGGACGATCCGCGACGTACTCGTCCAGCTCGGCCTCGCCTGCGATCTCGCGCGCGAACTGCGCGATGTGGATGCGTAGCCGATCGGGCGTATCCAGTCCAGGGTCGATATACCAGATGTCCGAGATGGGATAGAGGCCACCGGCCTGCACTGGAATCGACTGCAACACGTTGGCTGAGAAATCGGGCGGTAGCGCATCGCCTAACTGATCGGCGACCATGCGCTGGATGGACTGGAGCCGCTCCGTCGTTGGTGCCGGGGAGATGATGTGCTCCTGAAGCAAATCGCCGACCCCTGCCGTAGGGCTAGCCGCGGAGGCCTCCCTCGGGGCCGTGTCGTCCTCGCGCCGCGTGGGCGCGGCCGCTGCATGGCCTGGACGTGGTGCAGGCGTGATAGTGGATGGTGCTGATTCAACCGGCGGTCGCGCGATGGCCCCAGGCTCAGGCAATGCGGGCGGCGCTGATGGCGGCGTCGGGTCGCTGACCAACGCACGGTGACGGCTCTCCGATTCGGTCAGGTCCAACGCCAGTACGTCGTAGTCGATGCCCAGCAATTCGGACATCTGGCCGATCAGCTCGTCTTGCACTCGCTGCGGCGAAAACTCGTCAGCCTGCGTGTCGAATTGCGACAGCACTTCCTGAAAGAAGCCGTCGAAATCCAGAGGAAGAGAGCGGCCTTTGGCGTACTGCTCCCAGGTGCGTTCACAGGCCTTGCGCATGACCGATAGCCGCTCGACCTGGTGGCGGCCCAATCCGCCATAGAGCACGGTCGGGATCGCGGGCAGCAGATAGCGGACCGCATCGACCATGCGGCTGATGTGCGACTGCTGTACCGGGTAGCCATCGGCGGCCAGGCGGCGAGCCAGTTCGGACTGGCTCAGCGTGGCGCCGCTTTCCTCTTCGTAGAACTCACGCGCTTTCTCGACGCCGAGGGCTCGCTCGATGAACGTCAGCCCGCCGCGTAGCTCGTTCTCCGCAAGGTGCCCGGTCAATGCGACGATCTCGCCACGTGCGGGCCAGGGGCGGAACAAGCACGATATGCGGAAGAATCGCTCGTCCTTGGTCTCCGACCAGAGTTCACGCAGGATCGCCAGCCGCGTGTTGCCGCCGTTGCGGATGATGTAGTGATCTTCGCCTGGACGGCGCGTGATGGCCGGCGCCGCATCCAGGCCGCGTTCACGGATGGATGCCTTGATTTCCTCGTAGGCGGAATTGCGCTTCTTGCGTGGATCGTGATCGTAGGGACGCAACTGGTCTAACGTCACGACCATCGGCGTGTCGACAATCGGGTCGCTCAAGGCGGTGGCGGATGGACCGCTACGTTCGAACCCGGCGGCAAGCAGCTTGCCAGCCATGTCCTGGGACCTCATATCAGCCATGGCCGCATTCCTTTACGCTCGCGGCCTGGGCTTGGGCCTGGCGCTCGGCACGGCGGATCTGCGCGCGGGCGTTGAGGGTCGCCCGGTGGTCGCTCGCGGTCGAGCTGGTGTAGATCGCGGCGCAGCCGACCTTGGTGAACTTGAGGTGTCCACCCGGTGTGCGCTTGACGTGCCAGCCTTCGCTGATCGCAAATTCGATCAGGACGCGTAGCCGCTTATGGCCGCGGGCCAGTTCATGTGCGCTTGCCATGCTGCCTCCCAGTCTCAGAAGGACGCTGCGGGCGGCCGGACACGAAGGCCAATTGATCCTGCCATTGCGGGAACAACTCGCTGGCAAGGGCGCGCATGGTGTCGAGCGCGGCTGGCGCGACTCTGCCCGGTGGCTGTCGGTACTCGACGCGATGCACCGGCAGGCCGCGGGTCGCAGCGCGCGGATAGGCTTCGATAGCCGGCACGTCAGTACCCAGCACACGGATGCCGGCATGCTCCTGGAACAGGTCGCGCAGGGCCTGCTGGATCAGCCGCGCGTTGGCGGACACGGGGTGGACGCGGTTGATGAGCAGGTGCAGCGGCGGCGGTTCGATGCCGAGGTGTCGGTACGGCGCGATGTCCTCCAGCAACTGCATGGTGCCGCGCCGCAACTCGCGGGCCGCGAGGATTTCCGGGGTCACGGGCGACAGCGCAAGATCGGAGGCGAGCACGGCCATCTCCAGCAAGACGCTGCGCGCGCCCTGGGTGTCGATCAACAGCAGGTCATAGAGAGGCGCCAGCACCGGCAACAGATGGCGTAACCGCAGGCGCCCGTCCGGCGCATGCAGCAGCAAGGTGTTCAGTTCGCCTCGGTGGTCGTTGGAGAGCACCAGGTCCAGGCCCGCGATGCTCGTGCGGGACACGAGCCGGTCGAGATCGCGCTCGTTGAAGGCCAGCAGCTCGTAGATGCCACCGGGCGCGCGGTGGGCCAGTTCGTAATAGGACGACAACGTGGGCTGCACGTCGAGGTCGAGCAGCAGTACGCGCAAGCCCGCGTCGGCGGCAAGACCGCCGAGGTTGGCTGCGGTGGTCGTTTTGCCGACGCCGCCCTTGGTCGAGATGATGGATACCACCTGCATGGCGCTCTCCGTCTAGGGATAGGGAATTCCGAGGGAGAGCCGCTCAGGTGCGATTGTTGAGGCGTTCGGCGATCCATTGGTCGATCTCGACCGAATCCCAGCCCACTGCACGCACGCCCAGACGCAGCGCCTGGGGGAACTTGCCGGCACGCATCAGGTTGTAGATGTGGGCACGCTTGAAGCCGGACTTGGCCTCGACTTCATCGAGACGCAAGATGCGGCGCTCGTTGGGCGGTAGTACAGGTATCTGCGACATGGCGGTCACTCCTGAACGCTCAGTGGCGTTTGTTGGCGTGACACCTATTCAAATGTCGACTTCTGTCTCAGGCCACCGTAAATGCGGTTTCCGTGACCGCAGATTCGGGCTTGCAAATCTCAGGAAACGGCGGCCCGCAGCTTGCGGCGGGCTTGTGCAAACTTGGCTTGCAGCGTGCGATCGGTAATGCCCATGAGTTCGCCGTGATGCGCGATCATCGCGGTAGCGATAGCTTCTTGGCTATTGAAACTGGAATACGGTGTGCCCGACGGGGATTGGCCGAGCATCAGTTCCAGCATGGTGCCGATGATGTGGAGGTAGGTGGCCTCGGCCCGGTCGCTGATGGGGCATTGCGCGCAGGCGGGAATGACCGTGGACTGCTTGAGTAGCGCGTCGTGCTGTTCTTGCAGCTCGCGCATTTGGCGCTTGCACTGCTCCAGAGCGGATTTAAGGGCCAATCGCTCGACCAGCATGGCTTGGCCGGTCTCCAGGGAGATGACGGGATGGGCGATGCGTTCGCTGCGAGAGAAGAGAAAGCCGGGCCGCTGCTCGGGGTAGTGCTGGCGCATCCAGCGCTTCAGATCGACGTGGCGAACCGTCAGATCAAGGGACTCGATCAGTGCGGTATCGCGTGTTGTGATGCCGTTCTGCCCGAAGGGCAGTTCCCCATTGAGGATGCCGTCGTAGATTCGGTCGGTGTATAGCCGCAGTTCGCCCCAGCGCGGGCAATCCAACGACTGTGGCAGATTCCTTGGCGATAAAACCGAGGCCAGGATCACCTGCTCGTATCGCAGCAGCCCAGCCCAGCGGATGGACGCTTCGATCGGGCGGTAGAACACCTTTGATGTTGGTGCATCATTCTTGTTCTCGTGCATGCTCCGTCTCCTTCCAGGAGAAGAACTACATGGCCGACTCCTTTGACGCCGACCCCGTGGTCGGGCAGTTGTCTGTGTAGGAAACGAGCCCCGAGGCCCGGTCCGTCATGGGTGCTTGAGCACTTCTCACCAGTGCGCTTTTACCGGTGGCTGTCATGTGCCCAATGTGCAAAAATTCATCGGCCGCTAGAAGGTCGAGCATCGGGACGTAGGCTCGACAGTGACGCTCACGCTATCAGCGTCGTAATAAGTTGCGGATTCTGCAAACCTGTCTCGGTATGGCCTTATATGCCAGCGGTTTCACAAGGCGCGACGGGGATGGTGGTCGGTGTCCAGGGTCTAGGAAAACGTAGCGAATCCACGCCTGTCATACCCGCCCAGGCATCCTGATATAGCGATAAAGAATCGCGCCCGTCGCCGACGCCGTTGGCTCGAAGCCTGTTTCGCACGTCGATGTGCGCCCTTCGACAAGCCAAATGTGGCCATGTAAACGAGCTTGCGTCAGTTCCGACATTCTCGGAAGCATCCATCGAACCGTTTCATTTTTTGGTGACGATGATTCAATAGATGTTGTATTATCGAATAATGAACGAGACCCAAGCCATATCCGCCCTGAGTGCCCTGGCCCACGCCCAGCGGCTGCGCGTGTTCCGCGCCCTGGTCGTCGCCGGCCCGGAGGGGCTCACCCCCAGCGTCCTGGCCGACCAGCTCGACGTGGCCCGCAACACCTTGTCCTTCCACCTGAAGGAGTTGTCCCATGCTGCCTTGGTCTCGATTGAGCAGCAGGGCCGCAACCTGATCTACCGTGCCGACTTCGCCCACATGAACGGGCTGCTCGGCTACCTGACCGAGCACTGCTGCCAAGGCTGTGTGTGCGAGGCCAACGCCACTTCCCGCACCTGCACCTCTGCTGAAAGGACTCTCCCATGAAGCGCTTCCACGTCCATCTGCACGTCGATGACCTGAACCGCAGCATCGGCTTCTACTCTCAACTGTTCGCCGCCCAGCCCGCGCGCATCGAGGGCGACTACGCCAAGTGGATGCTCGAAGACCCCCCGGTGAACTTCGCCATCTCCACACGCGGCAGCAAGCCCGGCATCGACCACCTGGGCATCCAGACCGACGACGCCGAGGAACTGGCCGCGTTGAAGGCTCGCGCGCAGGCCGCCGACATGGCGCTGCTCGACGAAGGCGCCACGACCTGCTGCTATGCCCGCAGCGAGAAGCACTGGATCACCGACCCGCAAGGCGTGGCCTGGGAACACTTCCACACGCTCGGCAACATTCCCGTGTTCAACGAGGCTCAGCCATCCGCGACCGGCGCGGCCGCGGCGTGCTGCGCGCCCCGCAACGAACGTGCGGCCGCGAAGCCGGCTTCATCCTGCTGCTGATCCGAGGCCCGCATGACCACAGAGACCACGTACAACGCGCTGTTCATCTGCACGGGCAACTCGGCCCGTTCGATCCTCGCCGAAGGCATCCTCAACGAGCTGGGCGCAGGCCGCTTCCGCGCCTACTCGGCGGGCAGCCATCCGAAGGGCGCAGTGCATCCGCTGGCACTCGCCACGCTGGAGCGGCTGCACCTGCCGGCGACCGGCTACCGCAGCAAGAGCTGGGACGAGTTCGTGGTGCCCGGTGCGCCGGTGTTCGACTTCATCTTCACCGTCTGCGACAACGCCGCCGGTGAGGTTTGCCCGGTGTGGCCGGGGCGTCCGATGTCGGCGCACTGGGGCGTGCCCGACCCGGCCGCCGTCGAAGGCACCGAGGAGCAGCAGCGCAAGGCCTTCATGGACGCCGCGCTGACGCTCAAGCGCCGCATCGAGCTGTTCCTGTCCCTGCCGCTGCAGCGTCTCGATGCCATGTCGCTGCAGCACGAGCTGCACAGCATCGGCACGAAGTGAGGCCAGCACGATGAGCGCGACCAGCCAAGTCCTGCGATCGGCGCAGGCGCCAGAGCCCATGAGCGTCTTCGAGCGCTACCTGACGGTGTGGGTGCTGCTGTGCATCGTCGCCGGCATCGCCCTGGGGCAGTTCGCGCCCGGCGTGTTCCAGGCCATCGGTCGCATGGAAGTGGCCCAGGTCAACCTGCCGGTCGGCCTGCTGATCTGGATCATGGTGATCCCGATGCTGCTCAAGGTGGACTTCGGTGCGCTGGGCCAAGTGCGCCAGCACTGGCGCGGCATCGGCGTGACGCTGTTCATCAACTGGGCGGTCAAGCCGTTCTCGATGGCGCTGCTGGCCTGGCTGTTCATCCGCCAGGTCTTTGCCGACTGGCTGCCGGCCGACCAGCTCGACAGCTACGTGGCCGGCCTGATCCTGCTGGCCGCCGCACCCTGCACGGCGATGGTGTTCGTCTGGAGCCGACTGACCGGCGGCGACCCGGTGTTCACGCTGTCGCAGGTGGCGCTCAACGACACCATCATGGTGTTCGCCTTCGCGCCCATCGTCGGGCTACTGCTGGGCCTGTCGGCAATCGCGGTGCCGTGGGACACGCTGCTGACCTCGGTGGTGCTCTACATCGTCATCCCGGTCATCCTTGCGCAGGTGTGGCGCCGCGCACTGCTGCGGCGCGGCCAGGCCGCGTTCGATGCCGCGCTGGCGGGCATCGGCCCGCTGTCCATCGTCGCACTGCTGCTGACGTTGGAGCTGCTGTTCGCCTTCCAGGGCCAAGCCATCCTGCAGCAGCCGCTGGTGATCGCCATGCTGGCGGTGCCGATCCTGATCCAGGTGTTCTTCAACTCCGGCCTGGCCTACTGGCTCAACCGCAAAGTGGGTGAGAAGCACAACATCGCCTGTCCCTCGGCGCTGATCGGCGCGAGCAACTTCTTCGAGTTGGCCGTGGCCGCCGCCATCAGCCTGTTCGGCTTCCATTCCGGCGCGGCGCTGGCCACCGTGGTCGGCGTGCTAATCGAAGTTCCGGTGATGCTGCTGGTCGTGCGCGTGGTCAACCGCTCACGCGGCTGGTACGAACGCGACCCGAACCCTGCCCATAGATAACCTAGGCACTTCCACCATGAGCAACATTACGATCTACCACAACCCCGCTTGCGGCACGTCGCGCAATGTGCTGGCCCTGATCCGCAACAGCGGTGAGGAACCTGCGGTCATCGAGTACTTGAAGACGCCACCCGACCGCGAGACGCTGACCACGCTGATTGCCGCGATGGGCGTTCCCGTGCGCACCGTCCTGCGCAAAAAAGGCACGCCCTACGCGGAACTGAGTCTTGACGACCCGAAGTGGAGCGATGCGCAGTTGATCGGCTTCATGCTCCAGCATCCCATCCTCATCAACCGGCCCATCGTGGTCACGCCGCTGGGCGTACGCCTGTGCCGCCCCTCGGAGAGCGTGCTGGAAATCCTGCCGCAGCCGCAGCGCGGCGCGTTCAGCAAGGAGGACGGCGAAGCCGTCGTGGATACGGAGGGGCGCCGTGTCTGAAGCCTGCTCCGATCTGCCCAACCTCGACGTCGCACTGTTCCAGCCACCCGATGCCGAGCGCCTGCTGGCACCCGAGTGGGCCACGCATGCGCCGCGTTTCCTGTTGCTGTACGGCTCGCTACGCGAACGCTCGTACAGCCGGTTGGCAGCAGAAGAAGCGGCGCGTATCTTGCGCGCGCTCGGCGGCGAGACACGCATGTTCAACCCCTCGGGTCTTCCGCTGGTGGACGATGCCCCGGCCGATCATCCCAAGGTCAAGGAACTGTACGAACTCACGCAGTGGGCCGAAGGCATGGTGTGGTGCTCGCCCGAGCGCCATGGCGCTATGACCGGCCTGATGAAAACCCAGATCGACTGGATTCCGCTGTCGGTCGGCGCGGTGCGCCCGACCCAAGGCAAGACGCTGGCCGTGATGCAGGTTTCGGGCGGCTCGCAGTCCTTCAACGCGGTGAACCAGATGCGCGTGCTGGGCCGCTGGATGCGCATGCTGACCATCCCCAACCAGTCCTCGGTCGCCAAGGCGTGGCAGGAGTTCGATGATGCCGGGCGCATGAAGCCCTCGGCTTACTACGACCGCATTATGGACGTGATGGAGGAACTGATGAAGTTCACGCTGCTCACGCGCGGCGCGGCACCGTACTTGGTGGATCGCTACAGCGAGCGCAGGGAAAGTGCCGAGGAGCTGGCCAAACGCGGGCAGCAGGCGACAGTCTGATGCGGCGCCATCCACCTAATCGAGCCGTTTGCGGCGACCTCGTGGAATGCATCTGTCATTGCTTGACCGCCCGACGGGAAAAGAGGTTCCTGGAGTTCCATGGAAGCGAGTGGATGAATCTGTTGGCGGGGACGAAAAATTAGGCTACAATCTAGGTCTTCGCTGGCCACCTCGGCGAAGAAAGTGTTTGGGAAACAACGACTTACTGCTCTAGTAAACGTCTCGTTTCCCGCTCCAGATATGCAAGGGAAGCTTCGGCTTCCCTTTTTTCTTGGTGAGAGCGATATGTCGGCGGTGCTGGCATGGCCCTCGCTGGATACGACAGGGGCATTGCGTGTCCGCGCGCCCCGGGTTACGCTGCGATGCAGGTGTGCGTTGGGCAGCCGGCGCCCCGATGGTGAAATTGGTAGACACTGCGGACTTAAAATCCGCCGCTTTCCTGAAAAGGGGCGTGCCGGTTCGACCCCGGCTCGGGGCACCACGAAGAGCCTGTTCAATGTTTTTTTGGAGATCGCATTGGAGTGCAATCGGGAGGAGTGGATGCTACGGATGCGCCGCATGGGCTCATGCCCTTGCAAGCAGCCGAGGCGTCCAATCGCCCAATTTCCTCCAACCCTTCGGGCAAGTGCCTTGCCGGGCGGTCTGCGGCGTTGCGGCACTTGTTGATAGCCGAGCTATCAACCGCGCACCACGCCTAGCATCCCATCCCGGCAAGGTACTTGTGCGACTCCAAAAAGACATTGAACAGGCTCTAGGATTCAATCATGTCAAGTTACAACGCTCCCTTTGAAATTCATGTCCACGGACAGGTCCAGCTGCGTGCCGACGCGAGCTTCGAGCAGCTCCAGGATGCGCTCAAACCCCTTTGGAAATATGCTGGAGCCCGCTCGCTGGCCGATGGCGCGGCGAGCGCCTACGAAGAAGAGCCCGGCATCAAGTTCGACGCGCAAGAGCATATGTTGCAGATGTGCTGGACGGTGCGTGGCGATGAAGATTTCCGCCAGTCGCTCGATGAGATGTGCATGAGCCTCAACGAGCTGGCCGAACTGGGTGCCGCCATCGAGGTGACGTTCTATGACGCCGATTTCGACGAAGACGAGGAAGACGATGGCACCGAGTCGCGTGACGATTTCGTGATGCTGTTCGTGGGCCCCACGCCGGCGGCCATCATGCAGGTGCAGCGTGACCTGCTGGTGCAGGATGTCGTGAACATGATGGAGCGCCACTTTGACGGCGCCGAACTCGGTGGTGTGGTGGCCGAGATCGACAAGCTGTTCACGCAGCGCTTCGATGCCCTGGTCAATTCGCTGGAAATTGGTAAACCTCCGCGCGGGTCGGGTGGGCCAGGTGGCTCGGGTGGCGGGCACGGCGGCGGGCGCCGACCGCGCCATCTGCACTGAGAAACGCTGGTAGGGGCCGCGGCGCCACGGGCCTTGCGCTGCGTGCAACACACGTGCAGCCCCTGCGGGTGATTTGATGACAACCGATCTGCCTTACCTGCGCAGCTACCCTCCATCGCTGCAAGACCAGGCCCGGCATGTGCTGGGCCAGGGGCAGCTGGGTGCGGTGCTGCTGCGCAAATATCCCCAGCCCCACGCGGTGCGCAGCGACAAGGCCTTGTACGACTACGCCGCGGAACTCAAGTCCCGCTACCTGCGCAACGCAGGCACGGTGAACAAGGTGGTTTTTGACAGCAAGATCCATGTCGTGCGCCATGCGCTGGGGCTGCACACCTCGGTGTCACGCGTGCAGGGCAACCGCCTGGCGGCCAAGCACGAGATCCGCGTTGCGGCGATGTTCAAGCAGGTTCCGGACGAGTTCCTGCGCATGATCGTGGTGCACGAGCTGGCCCATCTGCGCGAAAAGGACCACGACAAGGCGTTCTACCAGCTGTGCGAGCACATGGAGCCGCAATACCACCAGTACGAGTTTGACGTGCGCCTGTACCTCACGCACCTGGAGCATGCGGGCGAGCGCTTGTGGGCGGCGCAATAGCGATCAATTAAATAGCTTCTGGCGCTTCATTCATAGCGCTATGGCCTGATTGGATCTGCATTCAGGGGATGGCAACGGTACCGCAGCAGTCGGGCGGCAGCTGCAGCCAGCGCGCTGCCGCCGCCTGCAATGGTGCGAGGGCACCCGTGGTGAGCAACCGGATGGGGACGGGTATCTGGGCGACCGCATCCTCTGGCGCCAGCAGCGCATCCTTGTGCAGCAGGCGCCGTGTCTGCCGGGCCACCGGTTCACCGGTTTCGATCAGCCGCACCTGCGGGCCCACCAATGCGCGCAGGTCGTCCACCACAAACACATAGTGCGTGCAGCCCAGCACCAGCGTGTCGATTTCGCCCGGTTCAGTGCCAAATTGGCCCATGGCGCTGATGTAGCGTGCGCAAAGCGCTCTGGTTTCTGTTGCGGACGGGTCGGTGGCCAGGGGCAGCGCCGTGCTGTGCTCGATGGCGCGGGCCAGACCATCGCAGGGCTGGACCACGAACTCGGCCTGCCCGGCCAGCGAAGTCAGCAGCCTGGAAAATTTGCCACTGCCCAGCGTGCTCCGCGTACCGATGACGCCGATGCACCCGGTTTGGCTCAGCGCGACTGCCGGCTTGAGGGCGGGTTCCAGGCCCACCAGCGGCAGGTCGGGCTGGCTGCTGCGCACTTCATGGATGGCGGCGGCCGTGGCCGTGTTGCAGGCCACCACCAGGGCCTTGATGTGGTGCTGCTCGCGCAGGTAGCGCGTGATGGCGTGGGTGCGGGCGCACACAAAAGCGTCGCCACGTGCGTCGCCGTAGGGCGCATTGCCGCTGTCGGCCAGATAGACAAAGCGCTCATGGGGCAATTCGGCCTGCAGTGCCTGCAGCACGCTCAGGCCCCCAATGCCACTGTCGAAAACGCCAATGGGTTGCGCGGCAAGGTTCATGGTGTCAGGGCGAACAAGAAAAGGCGGCATGGCGGCGGGCACCCGCTGTGCGCGGGTGGTGCCTGGGGGCGACAAACCCGCAGCCATGCCCGGCGGCATCAGGCGGCCGCGACTTCGATGCCCTTGAATTCGCCCGTGGCGATGCGCTTTTGCCACTCGGCCGGGCCGGTGATGTGCGCGCTGGTGCCACCCGAATCCACGGCCACGGTGACGGGCATGTCCACCACGTCGAATTCGTAGATGGCTTCCATGCCCAGGTCTTCGAAGCCCACCACCTTGGCGGTCTTGATGGCCTTTGACACGAGGTAGGCGGCGCCGCCCACGGCCATCAGGTAGGCCGATTGGTGGTTCTTGATGGACTCGATGGCCACGGGGCCGCGCTCGGCCTTGCCGATCATGGCGATGAGGCCCGTCTGCTCCAGCATCATGTCGGTGAACTTGTCCATGCGCGTGGCGGTGGTCGGGCCTGCGGGGCCCACGGCCTCGTCACGCACGGGATCGACCGGGCCCACGTAATAGATCACGCGGTTGGTGAAGTCCACGGGCAGCTTCTCACCCTTGGCCAGCATGTCCTGGATGCGCTTGTGCGCGGCATCGCGGCCCGTGAGCATCTTGCCGTTGAGCAGCAGCGTGTCACCGGGCTTCCAGCTGGCCACTTCTTCCTTGGTGAGCGTGTCGAGGTTGACCTTCTTGCTCTTGTTGTAGTCGGGCGTCCAGTCGACGTTGGGCCACAGGTCCAGGCTCGGGGGCGTGAGGTACACGGGGCCCGAGCCATCCATCACGAAGTGCGCGTGGCGCGTGGCGGCGCAGTTGGGAATCATGGCAATCGGCTTGCTGGCCGCGTGCGTGGGGTACATCTTGATCTTGACATCGAGCACCGTGGTCAGGCCGCCCAGGCCTTGGGCGCCAATGCCCAGGGCGTTGACCTTCTCGAACAGTTCCAGGCGCAGGGCCTCGACCTTGTCGAGCGCGGGGCCGCCGGTCTTGGCGGCTTCGGCCTTGGCCTGCAGCTCGTACATGTCCAAGTCGTCCATCAGGCTTTCCTTGGCCATGAGCACGGCCTTCTCGGCGGTACCGCCGATGCCGATGCCCAGCATGCCGGGCGGGCACCAGCCGGCGCCCATGGTGGGCACGGTTTTCAGCACCCAGTCCACCACGCTGTCGCTGGGGTTGAGCATGTACATCTTGGACTTGTTTTCCGAGCCGCCGCCCTTGGCCGCCACGGTGATGTCCACGGTGTTGCCGGGCACGATCTCGGTGAAGATCACGGCGGGGGTGTTGTCCTTGGTGTTCTTGCGGTCGAACTGCGGGTCGGCCACCACGCTGGCGCGCAGGGTGTTGTCGGGGTGGTTGTAGCCACGGCGCACGCCTTCGTTGATGGCGTCGTCCAGGCTGCCGGTGAAGCCTTCCCAGCGCACGTCCATGCCCACCTTCAGGAAGACGTTGACGATGCCGGTGTCCTGGCAGATGGGGCGCTGGCCGGTGGCGCTCATCTTGCTGTTGGTCAGGATCTGGGCGATGGCGTCCTTGGCGGCGGGGCTTTGTTCGCGCTCGTAGGCACGGGCCAGGTGCGCGATGTAGTCGGCGGGATGGTAGTAGCTGATGTACTGCAGCGCGGCGGCGATGGACTCGATCAGGTCGGCTTGGCGAATGGAGGTCGTGGTCATGGCAGGTGGGGTCAGTGGGGAAAATCGCGAACCCGAATTATCCCCCTGCGGGCTTGTGCGGCGCTGTCAGGGGTTGATCGAGGCTCCCGTGGGCGGTGGTGGCGCCCCCGGGGGGTGGCGCAGAACCGGGGGAGGTGGGTATGCTGCGGCCTGGTGGCTCGAACCTTTCTTCATTCGCTCGCAGAGCGGCAAGGCACAACCGTGATGACATCCCGACCTGAAGTGGCCGCAGTCCGCACCGAAAAAGACAGCTTCGGCCCCATCGACGTGCCCGCCCAGCGCCTGTGGGGCGCGCAGACCCAGCGCTCGCTGCAGCACTTTGACATCTCGGGCGAGCGCATGGCGCCGGAGCTGATCCGCGCCCTGGCCCAGGTCAAGCGCGCCAGCGCCTATGTCAACAACGCGCGGGGCCTGCTCGATACCGCCAAGACCACGGCCATCGTGGCGGCGGCCGACGAGGTGATCGCCGGCGGCCACCTGCAGGAGTTTCCTCTGGTGGTGTGGCAGACCGGATCGGGTACCCAAACCAACATGAACATGAACGAGGTGCTGGCCAACCGCGCCAGCGAGCTGCTGGGTGGCCCGCGCGGCGAGGCGCGGCTGGTGCACCCCAACGACGAGGTGAACAAGAGCCAGTCGAGCAACGACGTGTTCCCCACGGCCATGCACCTGGCCGCCGTGGATGCGCTGGTGCACCGGCTGCTGCCCGCCCTGCAGCAGCTGCGCGCCACGCTGGCGGCCAAGGCAGCAGCCTTTGACGGCATCGTCAAGATTGGCCGCACCCACCTGCAGGACGCCACGCCGCTCACCCTGGGGCAGGAAATCTCGGGCTGGGTGGCGCAGCTGCAGCACGGCGAGCAGCATGTGCGCGCCGCATTGCCGCACCTGTGCGAGCTGGCCCTGGGTGGCACCGCCGTGGGCACCGGGCTCAATGCCCCTGCCGGCTATGCCGTGGCGGTGGCCCGCGAACTGGCCGACCTGACCGGGCTGCCCCTGGTCACCGCGCCCAACAAGTTCGAGGCCCTGGCCAGCTGCGATGCGCTGGTGCATGGCCACGGTGCGCTCAAGACCCTGGCGGCCAGCCTGATGAAGATTGCCAACGATGTGCGCTGGCTGGCCAGCGGGCCGCGCAGCGGGCTGGGCGAGATCACCATCCCGGAGAACGAGCCGGGCTCGTCCATCATGCCGGGCAAGGTCAACCCCACGCAGTGCGAGGCGCTGACCATGCTGTGCGCCCAGGTCATGGGCAACGACGTGGCCATCAACATCGGCGGGGCCTCGGGCAATTTCGAGCTGAATGTGTTTCGCCCCCTGGTGATCCACAATTTTCTGCAGAGCGTGCGCCTGCTGGCCGACGGCATGGCCAGTTTTAACCACCATTGCGCCCAGGGCATCGAGCCCCACCGCGCGCGCATGGCCGAGCTGGTGGAGCGTTCGCTGATGCTGGTGACGGCCCTGAACACGCACATCGGCTACGACAAGGCCGCGCAGATCGCCAAGAAGGCCCATGCCGAAGGCAGCAGCCTGCGCGACGCGGCGATGGCCTCGGGCCATGTCACGGCCGAGCAGTTTGACGCCTGGGTGGTGCCCCAGGACATGGTGGGCCGATAGCTGAAAATACCCAGGACACGGTGTTTCGCTGGGTATGGTGCTATATAAAAAATAGCTCAATGCGCTTATGGATAAAGCGCTGCAGGTTGATGTGATTGAACTTTTGCGCGCTATTTCGCCGCCGCAAGCGCCTGCGCGATCCAGCCGTCAAAAGTCTTCTGGTGTGCCTTGATCCAGCCATCGGTGTGGCGCGCCACATCGCTGGCCTTGTTTTCGCCCCGGCCCATGCGCAGGTTCTGGGCGTTGATGTCGGCCACCGGCAACTGCATCACCTCAAACAGCCGGGCGGCGGCCGGGTTCTGCTCGGCAAAGGCCTTGTTGGCCACGATGTGCTGCTGGTTCACCTTGAAGCCATAGTTCTTGCCGTTGGGCAGGCGGGTGTCCTCGCCTGCCGCAGCGGGGGTGTCGGGCACTTCGAGCCAGACCACATCGGTGCCAGGGCGCAGCACGGCGCTGACCCAGTAGGGTGTCCAGGTGTAGTAAAGGATGGGCTGGCCCTGCTTGAAACGGGCGATGGTGTCGGCAATCAGCGCGGCGTAGCTGCCCTGCTTGTGGCTGATGGAGCCACTCAGCTGGTAGGTCTTGAGGTGCCGTTCGATGGCCAGCTCGCAGCCCCAGCCGGGGTTGCAGCCGGTCAGGTCGGCCTTGCCGTCGCCGTCGGTGTCAAACAGCTGGGCCAGCTTGGGGTCCTTGAGCTGGGTGAGGTGGGTGATCTGGTAGCGCTCGGCGGTCTTCCTGTCGATCAGGTAGCCCTGGGCGGCGTTGCCGGAGTACACGCCCTTGCGGTAGAGCTTGGTGTCGCCGCCGCTGTTTTGGTAGAAATCAGCGTGCAGCAGGTTCCAGTGGGTGGCCATGAAGGTGGCGTCGCCACTGGCGATGGCCAGGTGTTCGGTGGCGGGCTCCAGGTCCTTCATGGGCTGGACGTCATAGCCCAGCTTTTCGAGGGCGCGCGCGACCAGCAGGGTCTGGAAGGCCTCTTCGGCGAGCGAGCTTTTCAGGGGCTGCACGCGAACGCCCTTGCCGGGCAGGTTCTGCGCATGGGCGGCACCCGCCAGGCCAATGGCCAGCAGGCTGGTGGCGAGGGCGGTTCTGGCGGTGTGGGCAAAAAATGAGTGACTGGTCATGGCTGCGGACTCCTTGAATGGGGGATCGGAACAATCGACGGATGGGCGTGGCGGGCCAGGCCGACCGCCTTCTAGCGGCGCGCTGGCGCCAGCCGGGCCGGGGCGTCAGGCGCTGCCGAAGTTGCGGACGCTGTGGCGGTGGTCATGCGGCGCAGCAGGCGCCAGGCCAGGCCCGCGGGGCCGGTCTGCCACCAATGGCGCACGCCCCGGCGCGGCTGGCCCATGGCCTGGGTGATGCGGTCCAGCATGACGGCCAGCAGCACAATGCCCAGGCCGCCCACGGTGGCCAGGCCCATGTCCAGGCGGCCAATGCCGCGCAGTACCATCTGGCCCAGCCCGCCCACTGCGATCATCGAGGCGATCACCACCATCGACAGCGACAGCATCAGCGCCTGGTTGATGCCCGCCATGATGGACGGCATTGCCAGCGGCAGCTGCACCTTGACCAGCATTTGCCAGGGCGATGCGCCGTAGGCCCGCGCGGCCTCGATCAGGTCGGGGCGCACCTGGCGCAGTCCCAGGTTGGTCAGCCGCACCAGCGGCGGCAGCGCGAACACGATGGTCACGATCACGCCCGGCACGTTGCCAATGCCAAACAGCATCACCACCGGCACCAGGTACACAAAGGCCGGCGTGGTCTGCATGGCATCCAGAAACGGGCGCATCCAGCGCTGGGCGCGGTCGCTGGCTGCAAGCACAATGCCCAGCGGCAGACCGATCACGATGCAGAACGCCAGCGAGGTCAGCACCAGCGAGAGCGTGACCATGGCTTCGGACCAGATGCCCAGCAGGGCCACCACCATCAGCGAGGCCACGGTACCCAAGGCGATGGCGCGGCCCGCGAACTGCCACGCCAGCAGACCCATCAACGCCACCATGGCCAGCGTGGGCACGCTGGTGAGCAGGCTTTCCACCCAGGTGAGCGTGCCGTCAATCGGCGCGCGCACGGTCTGGAAGAACGGACGGAAGTTCTGCACCACCCAGCCCAGGCCTTCGTTGATCCAGGCCTGCACGGGCAGGGAGCCGTCCCACAGTTGCCCCACCTGCCAGGCGTCGGCTGCGGCATCACCGCCGGTCGAGGGGGTGGTTGTTGCTTGCGCCGGGGCATCCAGCCAGCTGCTGGCGCTGTCGGTGGCGGTCTCCGCCGGGGTGGCGCCCCAGGGGTCGGGGCTTTCAGCGGGGGTGGCCAGGACGGGCGCATCCGGCGCGGCTGCAGGCTGGTCCCACGGGGTGACGGCCGGGCTGGATTCGCTGGCTGTCGCCCACGGATCGGTATCGGCCGGCGGTGGCAGCACGGAGGCCTCGGGTGTGGGCAGTGCATCGTTCATGCGAGGCTCCTTTCTGGGGCACGGGTTGCCACGGGGAGCGGCGAGGGCGGAACCGGCGGGGTGTCGCGGTCCAGAAACTTCAGCAGGGTGGTTTTGCTGACGGCGCCCTGAAAGTGGCCTTGGGGCCCCACCACCGGCAGGGCGCAAGGCGCCTGTGCCACCTGGCCGAACAGGTCGGCCACGGCCGCGTCGGCGGCAATGGGCTCCACGTTGGACAAGAAGGCATGCTGCAAGCCCAGCGGCCCCACATGGCCGTCCAGCGCGGCGCGCAGCGAGTCGGCCGACACGGTGCCCAGGTAGCGCTGCGTGGGGCTGACCACGTAGGCAAAGTCGCCGTCCTGCTCCTCCAGCTGCTTGAGTGCGGCGCGCGAGCCCCGGTCGCTGTGCTCGGACACCACGGTGAAGCGCTGGCGCGCAATATCGCCTGCCTTGAACACGGCGGCGGCATCCACACCGCGCACGAAGCTGCGCACATAGTCGTTGGCGGGGTTGCGCAAAATGTCGTCGGGCGTTCCCACCTGCACCACCTGGCCGTCTTTCATGATGGCGATGCGGTCGCCGATGCGCATGGCCTCGTCCAGGTCGTGCGAGATGAAGACGATGGTGCGCCGCTTGACCTGCTGCAGGCGCAGCAACTCGCTTTGCATCTCGGTGCGGATGATGGGGTCGAGCGCCGAGAAGGCCTCGTCCATCAGCAGGATGGAGGGATCGGATGCCAGCGCGCGCGCCAGGCCCACGCGCTGCTGCATGCCGCCCGAAAGCTCGTCGGGGTAGCTCGCCCCCCAGCTGGCCAGGCCCACCTGTTCCAGCGCCAGCGCGGCTTGCGCCTGGCGTTCGGCCCGGCCCACGCCCGCCAGTTCCAGGCCGAGGGCGGTGTTGTCGAGCACGTTCATGTGCGGCATCAGTGCGAACGACTGGAACACCATGCTGATGTCCTTGCGCCGCAGGGCGCGCAGCTGGCTGCTGGTCAGGCGGCTGATGTCGGTGCCATCCACCAGAATGCGGCCGGCACTGGGCTCGATCAGCAGATTGAGCAGGCGCACCAGGGTGGATTTGCCCGAACCCGACAAACCCATGACCACGAAGATTTCACCGGCTTCGATGGTGAAAGTGGCGTCGAACACGCCGATCGAGTGGCCGGTGCGCTCCAGAATTTCCTGCTTGCTGCAGCCCTGGCGGACCAGCTCCAGTGCCTTCTGCGGCGTTTCGCCGAAGATTTTGAAGACATGGTCGATGGTGATTTTTTTGGCCACGTTGGTGGATCTCCCTCGTTGAACGGATGGAACACAGCCCTGTCCGCCATGGGCGGACAGGTTCGGAAACCAAGCGAAACCCTGATGCGGCGGCCAACCCCGGCTGCGATCAGCACGGAGGACGGTGCGTAAGGTAGAAGCCTGGCGGCGCCAGGTCGGCCCGGATGGCACGCAAGGTGGTGCGCAAGGGCCTGAGGGGTGTTCCGCGGGAGCCGGGGTGGGGACTCCTGGACCACGGTTGCCACCGGGCGCAGGCACGGTGGCGGGGCATCAGGGCCGAAACTTCGGCGGACTGGAGTGACCGCAAGGGCCACGCCAGTGAGACATTCATCCCGAGTTCGGGTGAATTACCTGCGTTGCAGGTGGTTAATCAGCTTTGAATTATATGAATTTGGTGTTTTTGAGTCAAAACACTGGTTATTTTCATTGTGGTAGTCGCGCGCTGGAACAACCCAATGAACTCCCCCGCATACCCCGGGATGTCGGTCGGCCCTCTCCGTGACAGGTATTCTGATGCTATTAAAAAAATAGCTGCTAGCGCTTTATTCATAAGCGCTAACAGCTAATTTCGTTCAAAACCAGAAGTTAATGCCTGTCGTGGCCGCTGTTGAGCAGCTTGTCGGTGTAGGCAATGGCCAGTGCGCTGGCCAGGAAGACCACATGGATGATGGTCTGCCACATCAGCACCTTCACGTCGTAATTGGCGGCGTTGATGAAGGTCTTGAGCAGGTGGATGGAACTGATGCCGATGATCGACAGACCCAGTTTCACCTTCAGCACCGAGGCATTCACATGTCCCAGCCATTCGGGCTGGTCGGGGTGGTCGTCCAGGCCCAGCCGGCTCACAAAGGTTTCATAGCCGCCCACGATCACCATGATGAGCAGGTTGGAGATCATCACCACGTCGATCAGCGCCAGCACGACGAGCATGATCACGGTTTCGTTCAGTGCGGTGATCTGCACCTCGGGCTTGTAGCCGATGCTGGTGACCAGCGCCTGCAGCGCCGTCTGGCTGCCGAACACGGCCTCGACCAAGTGCGACAGTTCCAGCAGGAAATGCCATACGTACACGGCCTGCGCCGCAATCAGCCCGAGGTAAAGCGGCAACTGCAGCCAGCGGCTGGCAAAGATCAGCGCGGGCAGCGGACGCAGGGGAGACGGGGCTTTGGGCGTGGGGGTGGACATGAAGGCCTGTGCAGGAAATGAAATGAGGCCAGATTTTAGGTTGTGCATGGGCGCACAGGTTGTAAGCTGAAGCCCGTCAGTGGCTTGTAAGTGGGGTGGCAGACAGTACCGCCCAGTTCCATCAGACCCAGGAGACAACACCATGAGTTCGCCCAATTCCTCGATCGAGTCCGTGCTGGTTGAAAACCGCGTTTTCCCGCCCTCGGATGCGATTGCCAAGGCCGCCCGCATTTCGGGCATGGCGGGTTACGAAGCGCTGTGCGCCGAGGCCGACAAGGATTTCGAGGGTTTCTGGGCCCGCCTGGCGCGCGAGAATCTGCAATGGACCAAGCCCTTCACCCGCACCCTGGATGGGTCGAACGCGCCGTTCTTCCAGTGGTTTGCCGACGGTGAACTCAATGCCTCGGCCAATTGTCTGGACCGCCACATCGGCACCCCCACCGAGGCCAAGACGGCCATCATTTTCGAGGCCGACGACGGCGCGGTGACCCGCATCACCTACAAGGAACTGCTGGCCCGCGTGAGCCAGTTTGCCAACGCCCTCAAGGCCCATGGCGTGGGCAAGGGCGACCGGGTGCTGATCTACATGCCCATGACCATCGAGGGCGTCATCGCCATGCAGGCCTGCGCGCGCATTGGCGCCACGCACAGCGTGGTGTTTGGCGGCTTCAGTGCCAAGGCGGTGCACGAGCGCGTGATTGACGCCGGTGCCGTGGCCATCGTCACGGCCAACTACCAGATGCGCGGCGGCAAGGAGCTGCCCTTGAAGGCCGTCATCGACGAAGCGCTGGCCACCGGCGGCTGCGACACGCTGCGCCATGTGTTCGTGTACGAGCGCACCCCCACGGCGTGCAACATGGTCGAGGGGCGCGACAAGACCTTTGCCCAGGCATTGGCTGGCCAGAGCACCGAGTGCGCACCCGTGGCCGTGGGCGCGGAGCATCCGCTGTTCATCCTCTACACCTCGGGCTCCACCGGCAAACCCAAGGGCGTGCAGCACAGCACGGGCGGCTACCTGCTGTGGGCCAAGGTCACCATGGACTGGACGTTCGATCTGCGCCCCGACGATATCTTCTGGTGCACGGCCGACATCGGCTGGATCACCGGCCACACCTATGTCACCTATGGTCCGCTGGCTGCGGGCGCCACGCAGATCATCTTCGAAGGCATTCCCACCTTCCCGAATGCCGGGCGCTTCTGGCAGATGATCGAACGCCACAAGTGCTCCATTTTCTACACCGCCCCCACGGCCATCCGCTCGCTCATCAAGGCGGCCGAGGGCGACGCGGCGGTGCACCCCGCACGCTCCGACCTGTCGAGCCTGCGCATCCTGGGCAGCGTGGGCGAGCCCATCAACCCCGAAGCCTGGATGTGGTACCACAAGCACGTCGGCGGCGAGCGTTGCCCCATCGTGGACACCTTCTGGCAGACCGAGACCGGCGGCCATGTCATCACACCGCTGCCCGGTGCCACGCCGCTGGTGCCCGGCAGCTGCACGCTGCCACTGCCCGGCATCACCGCCGCCATCGTGGACGAAACGGGCAACGATGTGGCCAATGGCGCGGGCGGCATCCTGGTCATCAAGCGCCCCTGGCCCAGCATGATCCGCACGATCTGGAACGACCCTGAGCGCTTCAAGAAGAGCTACTTCCCCGAAGAGCTCAAGGGCTACTACCTGGCCGGCGACGGCGCCGTGCGCAGCGCCGACCGCGGCTACTTCCGCATCACGGGCCGCATCGACGATGTGCTCAACGTGTCGGGCCACCGCATGGGCACGATGGAGATCGAATCGGCCCTGGTGGCCAAGACCGACCTGGTGGCCGAAGCCGCCGTGGTGGGCCGCCCCGACGACGTGACCGGCGAGGCCATCTGTGCCTTCGTGGTGCTCAAGCGTTCGCGCCCCACCGGCGAAGAGGCCAGGCAGATCGCCAATGAACTGCGCAACTGGGTGGCCAAGGAAATCGGGCCGATTGCCAAGCCCAAGGACATCCGCTTTGGCGACAACCTGCCCAAAACCCGCAGCGGCAAGATCATGCGCCGTCTGCTGCGCAGCATCGCCAAGGGCGAAGCCATCACCCAGGACACCAGCACGCTGGAGAATCCGGCAATTCTGGACCAGTTGGCGCAGACCAACTGATCCAGAAGGGCGCTGCCAGGCGCCGGCGCGCGGCACTTCAGCCAAGCCCTTCAGTCCTGCGACGGCAGCACATTGCCGGTCGCTTCGGGGTTTCCGGCCGGGGTGGTGCAGCCATGGGGTACAACACGGTATCTGCTCCCCCGCGATTCCGGTTGGGGCGACAGTTGTCCAAAGGAGTACCTCCATGCAAATGCGATCGACCATCTTGCTTTTTATCGTGCTGGCCATTGCTGCCCTGGCCGCCCTGAATTGGGGGCTGCTGGCGGCTTCCACGCAGGTGTCATTGGGGTTGATGACCTTTGAGGCGCCTTTGGGGTTGCTCATGCTGGGCCTCACCACCCTGCTGGGCGTGTTCGGTGTGGCCTACGTGCTTTCCCTGCAGGGCTCGGTGCTGATGGAGGCGCGTCGCCACACCAAGGAGATGCAGGCCCAGCGCGAACTGGCCGACAAGGCCGAAGCATCGCGTTTCACCGAGCTGCGCAGCTTCCTGGAGGCGCAGCATTTGAAGTCCCAGGCGGATTTGCTGGCGCGCCTGGACAGCCTGGAGTCGCATCTGGCGGCAAGGGCCGACGAATCCGACAACACCACGGCTGCCTATGTGGGCCAGCTGGAGCAGCAATTGCGGGGGCGCCCCGGCACCAGCGTTGTCTGACATCCTGCGCGGCGTGGGTGGCGCGCCGCAAAAGCGGGGTGATGGATGCGGGTGGCACCCAAAACAATGGCCGCGTCTCCCGAGGGAAGAAGCGGCCAGAGGATGCAAAGCACTAGGCTTCGCAGCGGGAATGGGTCGAATTACTTCTGCGCCAGAACCCAGGCAGCCAGTTTCTTGGCGTCCGCTTCATTGACCTGGGCATTGGCAGGCATGGGAACCGGGCCCCACACGCCGGAACCACCCTTGACGATCTTGAGGGCCAGCTTGTCAACAGCGTCTTTCTGGCCAGCGTACTTGGCAGCCACATCCTTGTAAGAGGGACCGACCATTTTCTTGTCCACTGCATGGCAGGCCATGCAATTTTTCGAGGTGGCCAGTGCCAAGTCGGCCATTGCGGGAGCTGCCACCGACAGTGTCATGGCAAGAGTGATCAGGGTACGCTTCATGGTGGGGTTTCCTCTGGTTGAGTTACAGTGCTTCAACGAAATTGTAGTGATTTGGGTTGACATTTCCATGCCTTTTGTCAATTCATTCATCGGATTTGCATTTTTTGGAGTGCATCATGTACCTGTTAGGCCTGGGGCTCTTCCTGGCGTTGTTGAAGTACCTCGAAATCGGTCCGGTGGCCGCGTGGTCGTGGTGGTGGGTGCTGTCACCGTTTGCCATCACGGCCCTGTGGTGGGTCTGGGCTGACGCCACGGGTTACACGAAACGCAAGGCCATGGAGAAGATGGACCAGCGCAAGCAAGACCGCATCAACAAGCACAAGGAAGCGCTGGGGATCCAGCCGCGCAAGCCGCGCTAGGCATGGCGGCATTGCCTGGCCACCTCCCACCGCGATAATTGCGCAGACCTTGCCCTCCGAATTCAGATAACCCTACACCCATATCACGATGCCTGTTTACCGCTCCAAAACCTCCACCGCCGGCCGCAACATGGCGGGCGCCCGTTCGCTCTGGCGTGCCACCGGCATGAAGGATGACGATTTTCAAAAGCCCATCATCGCGGTGGTCAACTCGTTCACGCAGTTCGTGCCCGGCCATGTGCACCTCAAGGACCTGGGCCAGCTGGTGGCGCGCGAGATCGAGGCCGCTGGCGGCGTTGCCAAGGAGTTCAACACCATTGCGGTCGATGACGGCATCGCCATGGGTCACGACGGCATGCTGTACTCGCTGCCCAGCCGCGACATCATTGCCGACTCGGTCGAATACATGGTCAACGCGCACTGCGCCGACGCCATGGTGTGCATCTCCAACTGCGACAAGATCACCCCCGGCATGCTGATGGCCGCCATGCGGCTGAACATCCCCGTGGTGTTTGTCTCGGGCGGCCCCATGGAAGCGGGCAAGGTCAACAAGATCGACCCCACCACCCACGCCGTCACCTTCAAGAAGCTGGACCTGATCGATGCCATGGTGATGGCGGCCGACGATAAGGTGTCCGACGCCGACGTGGCCGAGATCGAGCGCTCTGCCTGCCCCACGTGCGGTTCGTGCTCTGGCATGTTCACTGCCAACTCGATGAACTGCCTGACCGAGGCCCTGGGCCTGTCGCTGCCGGGCAACGGCACGGTGGTGGCCACGCACGCCGACCGCGAGCAGCTCTTCAAGCGCGCCGGCCGCCTGGCGGTGGAGCTGTGCAAACGCTATTACGAGCAGGACGACAGCAGTGTGCTGCCCCGCTCCATGGGGTTCAAGGCGTTTGAAAACGCCATGACGCTGGACATCGCCATGGGCGGTTCCACCAACACCATCCTGCACATCCTGGCGATCGCGCAAGAAGCCGAAATCGACTTCACCATGGCCGACATCGACCGCCTGTCACGGTCCGTGCCGCAACTGTGCAAGGTGGCGCCCAACACCGACAAATACCATATCGAAGACGTGCACCGCGCGGGCGGCATCATGGCCATCCTGGGAGAGCTCGACCGTGCGGGCAAGCTGCATACCGACACGCCCACCGTGCACGCCAAAACCATGAAGGACGCGCTGGACGAATGGGATATTGCCCGCAACCCGTCGGATGCGGTCAAGACCTTCTACATGGCCGGTCCCGGCGGCATTCCCACGCAGGTGGCGTTCAGCCAGGCCGCGCGCTGGCCCAGCCTGGACCTGGACCGCAAGGGCGGCTGCATCCGCGCCAATGAACACGCGTTCTCCCAGGAGGGCGGCCTGGCCGTGCTGACCGGCAACATCGCCCTCGATGGCTGCGTGGTCAAGACCGCCGGTGTGGATGCCTCCATCCTGGTGTTCGAAGGCCCCGCCCATGTGGTGGAGTCGCAAGACGAAGCCGTGGCCAACATCCTGGACGACAAGGTCAAGGCCGGTGATGTGGTGATCGTGCGCTACGAAGGCCCCAAGGGCGGCCCCGGCATGCAGGAAATGCTCTACCCCACCAGCTACATCAAATCCAAGGGCCTGGGCAAAGCCTGTGCGCTGCTGACCGACGGACGCTTCTCGGGCGGCACCTCGGGCCTGTCGATCGGCCATTGCTCGCCCGAGGCCGCCGCCGGTGGCGCCATTGGCCTGGTGAAGAACGGCGACCGCATCCGTATCGACATCCCCAACCGCACGATCAACGTGCTGGTGTCCGACGAAGAACTGGCCCGCCGCCGCGCAGAGCAGGACCAACTGGGCTGGAAGCCCGCCCAGCCGCGCCCCCGCAAGGTGTCAGCCGCCCTCAAGGCCTACGCCAAGCTGGTGATGTCGGCCGACAAGGGCGCCGTGCGCGACCTGTCGCTGCTGGACTGACACCACTCGGCGTACAGGCGCCGTGTGCATGAACCCGCCGGCCGTTAGACCGGTGGGTTTTTTTATGCTCTGTTTTGAATAGCTGTTGGCGCTTATTTCGTAAGCGTTACAGGTCAATTTTCTTGGAATATCAGGGCATTTCCACTCTGGCTCCCCCCGGTGCGCCGTGCCGGGCACAATACCGCCCACCATGCTGACCTACCCCCACATCGATCCCGTCGCCCTGCAGATCGGCCCATTGGCCGTTCACTGGTACGGCCTGACCTATCTTGCCGCTTTTGGTTTGTTCATGCTGTTGGGCATCCGCCGCCTGCGCCATGAACCCTTTGCCTCCATCACCGGGCCGGGTGCCTGGTCGCGCCGGGATGTCGAGGACATTCTTTTTCTGGGCGTGGTCGGCGTGGTGGTGGGCGGGCGGCTGGGCTACTGCCTGTTCTACAAGCCGGGTTACTACCTCAGCCATCCGCTGGAGATCTTTGCCGTGTGGCAGGGGGGGATGAGCTTTCATGGCGGGCTGCTGGGCGTGATCGCGGCCATGCTGTGGTTTGCGCATTCGCGCAAGCGCTCCTGGTTGCAGGTGGCCGATTTCGTGGCACCCTGTGTGCCCACGGGGCTGGCGGCCGGGCGGGTGGGCAATTTCATCAATGGCGAGCTGTGGGGCCGTTTTGCCAGTCCCGACCTGCCCTGGGGCATGGTGTTTGCGCACAGCGGCTCGATGCAGCCGCGCCACCCGTCGCAGGTGTACCAGTTTTTGTTGGAGGGCCTGCTGCTGTTCGTGCTGCTGTGGTTGTATGCCCGGCGTGAACGCCGCCAGGGTCAGGTGGCGGCGGCATTTCTGGTGGGTTACGGCGTGTTCCGCTTCATTGCCGAGTATTTCCGCGAACCCGATGCCTTCCTGGGCATCCTGTCGCTGGGCATGAGCATGGGCCAGTGGCTTTGCCTGCCCATGATCGTGGGCGGTGTTGCGCTCTGGCTGTGGGCAGAACGCCAGCCCGTAGTGGCTCGAAAATAACGATGAAATTGGCCTTCAGCGCTTTATGGATAAGCACTGGAAGCTATTGAAAGCATAGTTATGGCCGTGCGCTGAGTTCGGCCACCTGCTGGCGTAGGGTGGCGTTTTCGGCCGTCAGTTCGGCCACGCGTTGCTGCAGGGCGGCCACGGTGTCGGGCGTGCCATCACCTGCGGACTCCACTGTTTCCTCGCGCGGCTTGCGCCTGGCGTCGCGCACGCGCTTGGCCGCCTGCTTGAGCTCGTCCTTGCCGGCGATGGCGGCCGCCACCTGCTCCTCGGCGGGCAGGCTGGCCACGGCGGCGGCGGCATTGAGCGAAATCGTGCCGGACTTGACCGCCGCCACCAATTCGGGGGCTGCCTGCTTGCGGATTTTTTCGATCATCACGACCTGGCTGCTGCTCAAGCGCGCCGCCCGGGCAATGGCTTCGCGGCTGTTCAGGGGCTCGGGTGCCGGTTCCGGGGAGGTCGCCGCTGCATCGTGCCCGGCGGATGCGGGTGCGGGGGCTGACGCTGCCAGGGCGGCGGCGCGCCGTTCGGCCACGATCTCGCGTTTGCGCAGGGCCAGCACGCCGCGCTGGAAGTCCGACACGCTGCGCCGGCCCAGGTGCTGGTCGATCATCCACAGATGCACGTCTTCCATCGACTGAAAGCGCGTGTTCTGCACCGTCTGGAAGGGCAGGCCATGCTTTTGGCAGATGCCGTAGCGGTTGTGCCCGTCCACCAGTACATCGCCCCACAGCACGAGGGCGTCGCGGCAGCCCTCGGTCAGCAGGCTGCGCTCCAGGGACTCGTGTTCCTCGGGGGTCAGTGGATCGATATAGGCTTTGAGGTCTGGGTTGATGACGATGTTCATGGAGTGCAACAAGGGGGAGCAGGGCAGGGGCGGCATTGTAGGTGCAGGGTATGCAGTGCTGGCCGTAGTGGGTGGTCTGGGCCTGGTGCAGCGGCCGGCAATGTTGCGTCGCCGCGTCGATCGACGGTTTTCGGGGGGATTGCTGGTAAGCCCTGATGGACTTATGGTTCGTCATTTCCAATAATTATCAGAAATTACATTCAATGTGTTCGTTTGAGATCACATTGGATGCGATTGCACGACGATCAACCCCAGGGCACCTGGCGCGGTGTATTTCACCCGCAGGTTCCCTGGCCCACCCAGGAGCCTTTGCTCGCCATGCGCACCGTTCCCAACTCTTTGCACGACGAAGCCGCAACGCGGCTGCGCGAGCAGATTTTTGCGGGTTCGTTGCCCCCGGGCAGTTTTCTGGACGAGGCGGCCCTGTGCGAGCGGCTGGCCATTTCGCGCACCCCGCTGCGCGAGGCGCTCAAGGTGCTGGTGGCCGAGGGGCTGCTGCGCCACGAGCCGCGCCGCGGCTGTTTTGTGGCCGAGGTCACCGAACGGGATCTGGACGAAATTTTTCCCGTGATTGCCCTGCTGGAGGGCCGTGCGGTACATGAAGCCACCTGCCGCGCGGGCGCCGCCGATGTGGCCGCGCTGCAGGTGCTGCACCTGCGCCTGCAGTTGTGCGCGGACGAGGGGCGCATCACCGACTACTACGGGGTCAATCACGCCATCCATGAGGCGTTCATCACGCTGGCCGACAACCGCTGGCTGGCCCAGGTGATTGGCGATCTGCGCAAGATCCTGCGCCTGGCACGGCTGCAGCAATTGCATGCGCCGGGGCGCCTGCAGCAGAGCCTGGCCGAGCACCTGGCGGTGTTTGAGGCCCTGAAACGCCGCGACAGCGATGCCGCCGAAGCGGCCATGCGCACCCATTTGCTGCACCAGCGCGAGGCGCTGCGTGACGTGGCCCACCATCACCACTCCAGGTTGAACCCATGACCAACACCACTGAATGGATCTCCCGCAGCGTTTCGCGCCTGCGCTCCGTCGCACCCGCCCCTGACAAAGCGCCCAAGGCCACCAAGGCGGTCACCGACAAGCACGCCACCGATGGCACCGCCAAGGCCCCGGCGCCGCGCTCCACGCACGAGCGCCTGCAGGCCACGCTGCGCCGTGGCAGCGAGTCGCTGTCGCCACGCGCCTTGCGCCGTCTGCTGGCCGATCTGCAGGAAGTGGTGGCGCCGCAGGTGAGCGAGCTGGAGGGCGGCCGCCGCGCCCAGGCCGTGGCGGCGTGGTACAGCCAGGCCGAGCTCGAAGAACGCCGCGACATGTGGCTGCTGCTGTGCGAGCAGTTTGCCCCCGACGCCACGCGCTTCCAATCCGCGCGCCAGCGCTACGAGGCCGCCGCCGGCACGGCGGACGAAGGGCAGGCCGAAATCAGCCTGCGCCGGGCGCTGGTGTCGCCGCGCACGCGGCTGATGCAGCGCTTTGCGGTGTTCCCCGAGGGCATGCGCTTTCTGGTGGACCTGCGCGCCGAGCTGCTGCCCCAGCTCAAATCCGACAAGCGCCTGGTGGCGCTCGACGCCGATCTGGAGCACCTGTTCTCCACCTGGTTTGACGTGGCTTTTCTGGAACTACGGCGCCTGTCGTGGGATTCCCCGGCGTCGTTGATCGAAAAGCTCATCAAGTACGAGGCCGTGCACGACATCCGCAGCTGGGCCGATCTGAAAAACCGGCTCGACAGCGACCGGCGTTGCTACGGCTTCTTTCACCCCCGCCTGCCCAACGAGCCGCTGATCTTCGTGGAGGTGGCGCTGGTGGACCGCATCTCGTCCAGCATCACGCCACTGCTCGACGAGGCGGCGGCCCCCGCCGACCTGGGCAAGGCCACCACCGCCATCTTCTACTCGATCAGCAACACGCAGCCGGGGCTGCGCGGTGTGAGCTTTGGCGATTCACTCATCAAGCATGTGGTGGAAACGCTCACGGTCGAATTTCCGCGCCTGCGCACCTTTGCCACGCTGTCGCCGATTCCCGGCTTTCGGGCCTGGCTGGGCAAGAACGCGGGCGCCATGCTGCAGCGCCTGGACGACAAGCGGCGCGCCGAACTGGGCCGGGCCGTGGGGGCCGAGCTGCCCGATGCCGCGCACCTGCTCGCCGCCACGGACAAGGCGCTGGAGCTGGATGCACGCTCGCCCGTGCGCCAGATGCTGCTGGAATGCGCCGCGTACTATCTGGGCCGCGCGCTGCACGACGGCAAGCCCGTGGATGCGGTGGCGCGCTTTCACCTGGGCAACGGTGCGCGGGTGGAGCGCCTCAACTGGGCCGGCGACCCCTCTGCCAAGGGCGTGAAACAATCGTATGGCCTGATGGTGAACTACCTGTACGACCTCAAGCGCATCGACAAGCACCGCGGCCTGCTGGCGCAAGGCAAGGTGCCCATGTCGGGAGACATCGACAGCCTGTGCCGCGGCTGATGGGCAATCGGCAGGGTTTTTTCCACTTTTACAACGACGGGAGACAATGAATGAAAGAACAGTGCATGCAACGCCGTACGCTGCTGGCAAGTGCCGCCGCCGCAGGTCTGGCGATGGTTTCAGGTGCCAGCTGGGCGCAGGCAGGTTGGCCCACCAAGCCAGTGAGCCTTGTGGTGCCGTTTCCTGCCGGGGGTGGCACCGACGCCTTTGCCCGGCCGCTGGCCGCGCAGTTTTCCAAGGTCACGGGCAAGACGCTGGTGATCGACAACCGGGGTGGGGCAGGCGGCACCGTGGGCGCCAGCTACGCGGCCAAGGGCGCCCCGGATGGCTACACCCTGTTCATGGGCGCCGTGCACCATGCCATTGCGCCCAGCATGTACCCCAAGCTCGACTACGACATCGAGAAAGACTTTGTTCCCCTGGCGCTGCTGGCCAATGTGCCGCAGGTGCTGGTGGTCAACCCCAAGGCGGTGCCGGTCAGCAACTTCAAGCAGTTTCTGGAGCACGTCAAGCGCAACCCCGCCAAGCTCAACTATGGCTCGGCAGGGGCCGGCACCTCGCACCACCTGGCCGGTGAGCTGTTCAAGCAGCAGACAGGTACCTTCATCACGCACATTCCCTACCGCGGCGCGGGCCCCGCGCTGCAGGACTTGATCGCGGGCAATGTGGACATGATGTTCGACGGCCTGGGTTCTTCGGCCACGCACATCAAGAGTGGCCGCATCAAGGCGCTGATGGTGTCGGGCAGCAAGCGCAACCCGGCGTTTCCCGATGTGCCCTGCGCCGCCGAGCTGGGCCTGCCCGACTACACCGTGACCACCTGGTACGGCCTTTGGGCCCCCAAGGGCACGCCGGCCGATGTGCAGGCGCGCATCATCGAAGATATCCGCCGCATCGGCACGGCCGACGAGATCAAGACCATCTGGGCCAGCAACGGCGCAGATTACGGCGGCATGACGCAACCGCAGTTCGCGAGCTTCGTCGGCGCCGAGGTGAAGCGCTGGGCGCAGGTGGTCAAGGCTGCTGGCGCGAAATTGGATTAACCCCCTGTGGCGCTGTGCGCCTTCCCCCTGAAGGGGGCCGCCACCGGTGGCCCGGCAAAGCCGGTTCCACGGTGGCACTGGTTTGCGGGCATGCCTGTTTCACCAACGGCGTGCTGTGCTCAACTTGAAAGGTCATCAACAATATGTCGGGTGAAGTGGTGATGGATGTCGGCGAGCGTGGCGTGGTGCATGTCACGCTGCGCCACACTGGCCGGCTCAACGCAATGTCGCGTGCCATGTGGCGCCAGTTGCGCTCTGTTTTTGAGGGCATCCAGCGCAATCCGGAAGCGCGCTGCGTACTCATAGAGGGTGCCGACGGTGCCTTTTGTGCTGGCGGCGACATTTCCGAGTACCCGGCCTTCCGCTTCGATGCCGCCGCGCTGCGCGACTTCCACGAAAACGATGTCTGGGGCGGCCTGCAGGCCATGCTCCAGTGCGATGTGCCCATCGTGGCGCACATTGCCGGCGCCTGCATGGGCGCGGGCGTGGAGATTGCCAGCTGCTGCGATATCCGCATTGCCGGCAGCAGCGCGCGTTTTGGTGCGCCCATTGCCCGGCTGGGTTTCCCCATGGCGCCGCGCGAAGCGCAGCTGGTGGCGGACGCGGTGGGCAACGTCACCGCACGCCAGATGCTGCTGGAGGCCGCCACTTTTTCTGCGACCGAGATGCTGGCGCGCGGATTTCTGAGCCGCGTAACCGAACCCGGCCTGCTGGCCGCCGATGCGCTGGGCACGGCCTGCCGGGTGGCCGCGCTGGCGCCTGGCGCAGCACGTCTGAACAAGCAGACTTTTCGGGCACTCAAAGTGCCTATGGCGACCGATGGAAAATTGCCTGTTGCTATTGAAATGATAGTGCATGGCACGCCCGACCCCTATGCCTATGCCAACAGTGCCGAGCACCGTGAAGGCATTGCCGCCTTCCTGGCCAAACGTCCTCCTGTTTTCTGATTTGCCATGAAAAAAACGAACAGCAACTCCAATCTGTTTTGCGCCCTGCGCGCTGCTTTCCCTCGGGATCTGGACCAGATCGCCGTCGAAACCACCTCGCCCCAGGGCGAGCCGCTGCACTACACCTGGCGTGACCTCGACCATGCCAGCGCGCGCATCGCCAATCTGCTGGCGTCGCTCAAGCTGCCCGAGGGCAGCCGTGTGGCGGTGCAGGTGGAAAAGTCGGTCGAAGCCATGCTGCTGTACCTTGCCACGCTGCGCGCAGGCTATGTGTTCCTTCCGCTCAACACGGCCTACCAGAGCGGCGAGATTGAATACTTCGTGGGCAATGCCGAACCCGCCGTGGTGGTCTGCACACCGGGCAACTTTGGCTGGGTGTCCAAGATCGCCTTCAAGGCGGGCACGCAGCATGTGTTCACGCTGGGCGATGACCGCACCGGCAGCCTGCTGGAGCGGGCAGCACACCACAAGGACGAGCATGTCCCCGTGGCGCGCAATGCGGACGACCTTGCCGCCATCCTCTATACCAGCGGCACCACGGGCCGCAGCAAGGGCGCCATGCTGACGCACGGCAACCTGCTGTCGAATGCGCAGATGCTCAAGGACTACTGGGGTTGGAAAACTGGTGACGTGCTGATCCACGCGCTGCCCATCTTCCACGTGCATGGCCTGTTCGTGGCCATTCACGGCGCGTTGATCAACGGCAGCAAGATGATCTGGATGGCCAAGTTCGACCCCAAGGCCGTGCTGGCCGCCATGCCCCGTGCCACCGTGTTCATGGGCGTGCCCACGCTCTATGTGCGCCTGCTGGCCGAGCCGGGCCTGACCAAGGAGGCTGCCAAGAACATGCGCCTGTTCATCGCAGGCTCGGCCCCATTGCTGATCGAAACCTTCACCGAATGGCAGCAGCGCACCGGCCACACCATTCTGGAGCGCTACGGCATGAGCGAGACCATCATGCTCACCTCCAACCCCTATGCGGCCGATGCACGCCACAAGGGCCAGAGCGAGCGCCGTGGTGCCACGGTGGGCTTCCCGCTGCCCGGGGTGGGCCTGCGCGTGGTGGACGATGCCAACAAGCCGCTGCCCGTGGGCGAGATCGGCAACATCCAGGTCAAGGGCCCCAACGTGTTCAAGGGCTACTGGCGCATGCCCGAGAAAACAGCCGAGGAGTTCACCGCCGACGGATGGTTCAAGACCGGCGATGTGGGCAAGGTGGACGAGCGCGACTACGTGAGCATCGTGGGCCGCAGCAAGGACCTCATCATCAGCGGCGGCTACAACGTGTACCCCGCAGAGATCGAGGGCTTTATCAATGAGATGCCCGGCGTGGCCGAGAGCGCGCTGGTGGGCGTGCCCCACCCCGACTTCGGCGAGGTCGGCGTGGCCGTGGTGATCGCCAAGCCCGGCGCGCCACTCCATCCTGAGGCCATTGTGGCTGCGCTCAAGTCACAGCTCGCCAACTTCAAGATTCCCAAGAAGTGTTTTGTGGTGCCCGAGCTGCCCCGCAACACCATGGGCAAGGTGCAAAAGAATTTGCTGCGCGAACAGTACAAGGGCTTGTTTGCCTGAACGCCCAGCGGTCCGGACATCAGGAACGGGGCCCTTGCGGCCCCGTTCTGCTTCTGTTTTCGTATCCCTGGCGCTTGTCGGTCAAGCGCCAGAGGCCAATTTTCCTTAACGCAGCACCAGCACCGGAATGTGCGAGTGCGTGAGCACATGCTGGGTTTCGCTGCCCAGCAGCAGGCGCTTGATGCCCTTGCGGCCGTGTGAGGCCATCACGATCAGGTCGCACTTGTGCTTTTTGGCGGCCGAGATGACGGCTTCGGCCACCAGATCGGACTTGGCTACTACGGCCTTGACCGTGACGCCTTCAGCGTTGCCCTGGGCCTTCACCTTGTCCACCAGCGCCTGGGCGGCGTCGCCCCACTGCTGCTCGATGCGCTTCACGTCAACCATGTCCACCGGCATGCCACCTTCAAAATAGCTGCGCGGGTAACGTGGGACCACCTTCAGTGCTACAACCGTGGCGCCCACCAGGGCGGCCAGCGACAGGCCGGCCTCCACCGCCTTGTCGGAAAGTGCGGACCCATCAGTGGCCACCAGAATGCGTTTGTACATGCTTGACTCCTCGTAGTAGGGATTGTGAGAGCTTAGAGAGGATCATGTTTTTCGGCTTGATCCACGTCAATGTAAGTGTCATGCTTAGCCGATAGGCTCGCGCCATGTCCACGAACTCCTCTACTTTGCCAGATATGGCGCCCCATGTGCTGCTGGACGACCCGCAGGAGTGGGCGGCCTTCGGGCGGTTGCGTCGGCCTGCGGGCAGCGGGACGCAGGATGCGGTGGCCAGGCAGTCCGTGCCCGGGGCGCTCGCCGAGGTTTCGCCCGATGCCGTGTGGGAGTCGAATGTGGTGCTGGAGGGCATGCACTGTGCGGCCTGCGCCCTCACCATCGAAGATGCATTGCGGTCCGTTCCGGGTGTGGAGCAGGTGGATGTGAGTGCCGCTACGCACCGTGCGCGCGTGGTGTGGCGGGCGAGCCGGGTCCTTCCTTCGCAGTGGATGGCCGCGGTGCAGAAGGCGGGCTACCGCGCCTTGCCGGCGATGGATTCCCATGCGCGCGCGCAGCGCCAGCGCGAAAACCGGCGTGCGCTGTGGCGCTGGCTGGTGGCGGGTTTTTGCATGATGCAGGTCATGATGTATGCGTGGCCCGCCTACGTGGCGCAGCCGGGGGATCTGACGGGCGAGATGGAGCAGCTGCTGCGCTGGGCCTCGTGGGTGCTGACGCTGCCCGTGGTGTTCTTTGCCTGCGGCCCCTTTTTTACCAGTGCGCTGCGCGACATCCGCCTGCGCCGCGTCAGCATGGACCTGCCGGTGGCCTTGGGCATGGCCATCACTTTCGTGGTGAGCACGGCAGGTACGTTTGACCCCGCAGGAATCTTTGGCCGCGAGGTCTATTTCGACTCGCTGACCATGTTCGTCTTTTTCCTGCTGACCGGCCGATGGCTGGAGCTGCGCCTGCGGGACCGCACGGCCGGTGCACTCGAAGCCGTCATGAACCGCCTGCCCGACAGCGTGGAGCGGCGCGGTGCCGATGGCGTTTTTGCACGCGTGGTCACGCGCCGGCTGGCCGTGGGGGACACCATTCGCGTGCTGCCCGGCGAGGCCTTTCCTGCCGACGGCTGCATCACAAGCGGCAGCACACAGTCCGATGAAGCCTTGCTCACCGGTGAATCCACGCCCGTGGCGCGGCCCTTGGGCAGTCAGGTGACGGCGGGCAGCTACAACCTGCAGGCCCCGGTGGAGGTGCGGGTGGAGGGCGTTGGCGGGCAGACCCGGTTTGCCCAGATTCTGGCCCTGATGGAAAGCGCCTCGCTGCAAAAACCCCGGCTTGCGCAACTGGCAGACCGCATCGCACGGCCCTTCCTGCTGGCGGTTTTGCTGGCGGCCGTTCTGGCGGTGGCCTGGTGGTGGCCGTCAGACCCCGGCCATGCGCTGATGGTGGCCGTGGCGGTGCTCATCGTTACCTGCCCCTGCGCCCTGTCGCTGGCCACACCGGTGGCCATGCTGACATCGGCTGGCACGCTGGCCCGCCATGGCGTGCTGGTGCGCAACCTGCAAGGGCTGGAAGCGCTGGCCAGCGTGGACACCCTGGTGTTCGACAAGACCGGCACACTCACCCGGGACGGCATGGCCGTGCAGGCAGTCCGCTGCGCACCGGGCCTGGAGCGTGACGATGTGCTGGCGCTGGCGGCCACGCTGGCGCGGCAATCCATGCATCCGGCATCCCGCGCCATCGTGTCCGCGGCTTCTGGGTCCAGCGCGCGCTGGAGTGCGGTGAATCTGCGCGAGGATGCAGGCCTGGGGTTGGCGGCCGAAATACATGACGCATGGGGCACCGTGCCCCCGCGTTGGTTGCGGCTGGGTTCTGCCCGGCATGCCGGCGTGGCTGCGCAGGATGGCGGGGAAGCGCTGCAGGTGGTGCTCTCGGAGCAGGGGAGCGATGGCCAGTTCGCAGAGCTGGCACGTTTCGACGTGATCGAAGATGTGCGGTCCGAGGCGGCTGACGTGGTGCATGCCTTGCAGCAGGTGGGCGTTGCGGTGCAGATTTTGTCGGGCGACCGGCTCGGCGCGGTACAGCGGGTGGCCGCGCAGGCGGGCATCTCCCAGGCAAAGGGCGAATGCAGTCCCCAGGACAAGCTGGCTGCCTTGCAGGATCTGCAGGCACAGGGGCGCCAGGTGGCCATGGTGGGCGATGGCCTCAACGATGGCCCGGTTCTGGCGGGGGCGAATGTGTCGTTTGCCTTTGGCCGCTCGGTGCCGCTGGCCCAGGCGCGCGCTGATTTCGTGGTGCTGGGCGGCAGTTTGTCGCTGGTGCCGCAAACTGTGCTGCTGGCGCGCCAAACCTTGCGTGTGGTGAGGCAAAATCTAGGGTGGGCTGTGGGCTACAACGCGCTGTGTGTTCCCCTGGCGCTGGTTGGCTGGATGCCTGCCTGGCTGGCTGGGCTTGGCATGGCGCTCAGCTCGCTGCTGGTGGTGCTGAATGCCGCCCGTTTGTCGCGCGCCTTGCCCGGTGTGGAGATGTCGGCCCTGAACCTGCCTGAACAGGCGAAAGCCACCGTCCGCATGACCTCTGCTTCCCCATCTTCTCTGGACCTGGCCTGATGGACATCCTGTATTTGCTGATCCCTTTGTCGGTCATTTTGGTGCTGATGATCCTTGCAGGCCTGTGGTGGGCGATCTACCAGGGCCAGTTCGAGAGCGTGGAGCAAGAGGGTGAGCGCATTCTTCGCAATGATTGACATGCGTCAATGTCGAATAACCCTACTTAAATAAAACTATTCCTGCATTAAAACGAGGTGCCCGATGGATTCTCCAAAAACAATGACTGCGCACTACAGCGACACGGTTGTGCGTCAGTTTTCTATCATGGCCGTGGTATGGGGGGTGGTTGGTATGCTGGTAGGCGTATTCATCGCCGCACAGCTGGCGTGGCCAGAACTCAATTTCGGTATTCCCTGGCTGAGTTACGGGCGCTTGCGTCCGCTGCACACCAACGCAGTGATCTTTGCGTTTGGTGGTTGCGGGCTGTTTGCCACCAGCTATTACGTGGTGCAGCGCACCTGTCAGGCGCGGCTGTTCGCGCCAGGCTTGGCGGCGTTCACGTTCTGGGCCTGGCAACTGGTGATTGTGGCGGCGGCGATCAGCTTGCCACTGGGCTACACCCAGGGCAAGGAATATGCCGAGCTGGAATGGCCGATTGACATCCTGATTGCGGTGACCTGGGTGTCCTATGCCATCGTGTTCTTTGGCACGGTCGGCACGCGCAAGGTCAAGCACATCTATGTGGCCAACTGGTTCTTCGGCGCCTTCATCCTGGCCGTGGCCTTGCTGCACATCGTCAACAGCGCGGCCATTCCCGCTGGCTTCATGAAGAGCTACTCGGCCTACGCGGGCGTGCAGGACGCCATGGTGCAATGGTGGTACGGCCACAATGCCGTGGGCTTTTTCCTGACCACGGGCTTCCTGGGCATGATGTATTACTTCATTCCCAAGCAGGCGGGCCGTCCGGTGTACAGCTACCGCCTGTCCATCGTGCACTTCTGGGCACTGATCTTCACGTACATGTGGGCCGGCCCACACCACCTGCACTACACCGCGCTGCCCGACTGGACGCAGTCGGTGGGCATGGTGTTCTCGCTGATTCTGCTGGCCCCCAGCTGGGGCGGCATGATCAACGGCATCATGACCCTGTCGGGTGCCTGGCACAAGCTGCGTGACGACCCCATCCTGCGTTTCCTGATCGTGTCGCTGTCGTTCTACGGCATGTCCACGTTCGAAGGCCCGATGATGTCCATCAAGACCGTCAATGCCCTGAGCCACTACACCGACTGGACCGTGGGCCATGTGCATTCCGGCGCGCTGGGCTGGGTGGGCCTGATCACCATGGGCTCGCTCTACTACATGGTTCCCCGTCTGTTCGGCCGGGAAAAGATGCATTCCATCAGGGCGATCGAGCTGCACTTCTGGATGGCCACCATCGGCATCGTGCTGTACATCGCCGCCATGTGGATTGCCGGCGTGATGCAGGGCCTGATGTGGCGCGCCATCAACCCGGACGGCACCCTGACCTACACCTTCGTTGAAAGCGTGAAGGCCACCTATCCGTTCTATGTCATCCGCGTCGCCGGTGGCCTGCTGTACCTGGGCGGCATGACCGTCATGGCCTGGAATGTGTGGGCGACCGCTATTTCTGGTCGCTCTGTCAAGGTGGCCATTCCCGCCGTGAACGCTGCGCACGCCTGAGCCCGAAGGAGCCCATTCATGTCTGATAACAACCAAAATGCTTCTGGCGGCTTCTCCCACGAGAAGGTGGAAACCAGCAATTTCCTGATGATCGTGCTGATCCTGCTGGTGATCGCGATTGGCGGCCTGGTGGAAATCGTTCCCCTGTTCTTCCAGAAATCCACCACCGAGGCGGTGACCGGCGTGCAGCCCTACTCGGCACTGCAACTGATGGGGCGTGATGTATACATCCGCGAGGGTTGCTACAACTGCCACTCGCAGATGATCCGTCCGTTTCGCGCCGAAACCCTGCGTTATGGCCATTACTCCGTGGCCGGTGAGTTCGTGTACGACCATCCATTCCAGTGGGGTAGCAAGCGCACGGGCCCCGATCTGCATCGCGTGGGTGGCAAGTACAGCGACGAATGGCATCGCATTCACCTGAACAATCCGCGTGACGTGGTGCCCGAATCCAACATGCCTGCGTACCCATGGCTGGAGAAAAATGCCATTGATCCAGCCGATGTGGCGCCGCGCATGAAGGCCTTGCGGACCGTGGGCGTGCCTTACACCGACGAGCAGATCGCAGCGTCTGCCGCCGACGTGAAGGGCAAGACCGAAATCGATGCCTTGGTGGCTTATCTGCAAGTCATGGGCCGCGCGCTCAAGTGAAGGAGATTCGCCATGGACATCACGACCATGCGCATCGTCGCCACATTGGCATCGATGGCCTGTTTTATTGGCATCTGGGTCTGGGCCTACAGGGGCCGCAACAAGTCCCGGTTTGATGAGGCAGCCCGGCTGCCCTTCGAGCAAGATTGACCTTCACCAGAACGAGAACACCCCATGAGTGACTTCACCAGCAATTTCTGGTCGGTCTTTGTGACCACGCTGACCTTGGTCGGCATCATTGCCTGCGGCATTCTGCTTTGGATGGCGGGCCGCAAGAAGGTTATGGCCACGGCCGAAAACACCACTGGCCACGTTTGGGACGAGGACCTGGTCGAAATGAACAACCCCCTGCCGCGCTGGTGGGTGTGGCTGTTCGTCATCACCATCGTCTTCGGCCTGGGCTATCTGGCTGCCTATCCCGGTCTTGGCACCTTTACGGGCAAGCTGAACTGGACGCAAAAGGGTGAATACGAGGCTGAAATGGCCAAGGCCAAGACGGAAATCGAGCCGCTGTATGCGCGTTTTGCCTCCATGAAGCCTGAAGACGTGGCCGTGGATCCGCAGGCCCATGCCATCGGCGAGCGCTTGTTCATGAACAACTGCGCCCAGTGCCATGGTTCCGATGCCCGCGGCAGCAAGGGATTTCCCAACCTGGCAGATGCTGACTGGCTGCATGGTGGCACCCCCGAAAAGATCCGTGAAACGCTGGAGAAGGGGCGCATCGGCAATATGCCCCCCATGGCTGCCGCAGTGGGTTCACCGGAAGACGTGCGCAATCTGTCGCACTATGTGCTGAGCCTGTCCGGCAGCCCGCATGATTCGTTGCGGGCATCGCTGGGCAAGACCAAGTTCGTGGCGTGCGCTGCCTGCCACGGCAACGACGGCAAGGGTAACCAGGCTTTGGGCGCCCCCAACCTCACGGACGATATCTGGTTGCATGGATGGGGCGAAGCGGCCATCACTGCCATGATCAACAATGGCAAGGTGAACGAGATGCCCGCACAGGCTGACAAGCTGACCGAGGCACAAATCGGGGTGCTGGCATCGTATGTGTGGGGCTTGTCCAACAAGCCTGCCGCAGCCCGATGAACTCGGAGTGGCTCCAGTTCCGACTGGGGCTGCTTTGAAGTGCTAGTTATCCGCTTCCATAGTCCGCACCATGAAATCATCCGACAAGGCGCCGCGCAAGGTCATTCCCATCGCGGCGGCCACACCCGAGCCGTCGGTGGAGGGTGAACTTGTCTCCCTTTACGAGGCCCAGAAAAAAGTTTACCCACGATCGATCAGTGGGTTCTTTGCGCGTTGGCGTTGGGTCATGGTGTTTCTCACGCAGCTCGTTTTCTATGGGTTGCCCTGGCTGGAGTGGGGCCAGCGCCAAATGGTGCTGTTTGACCTTGGTGCCCGTCGGTTCTATATTTTTGGGCTGGTTCTGTACCCACAGGATTTCATCTATCTCACGGGGTTGCTGATTATTTCAGCGCTCTCGCTGTTTCTGTTCACTGCGGTTGCGGGTCGTCTGTGGTGTGGTTTTGCCTGTCCACAGACGGTCTATACCGAGATGTTCATGTGGATAGAGCACAAGATCGAAGGCGACCGCAGTGCACGTCTGCGATTGGATGCCGGTCCCTGGACCTTTGAGAAGATTCGCAAGAAGTTTCTGAAGCAGACGGTCTGGGTTGCTGTTTCCCTCTGGACGGGTTTCACTTTTGTCGGGTATTTCGTGCCGATTCGGGAGCTGGGTCCCGAGTTGTTGGCTTTTGCTGGTACCTGGCAGATTTTCTGGGTGTTTTTCTACAGCTTGGCCACTTATGGCAACGCCGGCTTCCTTCGGGAGCAGGTTTGCAAATACATGTGCCCCTATGCGCGTTTCCAGAGCGCAATGTTCGATCGCGATACCCTCATCGTGACCTATGACGAAGCCCGCGGCGAGCCGCGCGGGCCCAGGGTCAAGACGGTGGACTACAAGGCCAAGGGTCTGGGCGAATGCATCGACTGCACCTTGTGTGTACAGGTGTGTCCCGTGGGCATCGACATCCGCAAGGGTTTGCAATATGAATGCATTGGCTGCGGTCTTTGCGTGGATGCCTGCAATACCGTGATGGACAAGATGCATTACCCCAGAGGGTTGATACGGTATTCAACCCAGAATGGTGTTCTGCATCGCTGGACTCAGTCGCAAATCTGGCGACATGTCTTGCGTCCTCGCGTGCTCATCTACACCGCGGTTCTGGTGGCTTTGTGCGTGGGCATGCTGGCGAGCCTGACCACGCGTACCCCCCTGAAGGTGGACATCGTGCGTGACCGTGCCGCCTTGTCCCGCATTGTTGCGGGAGGCAAGCTTGAAAATGTCTATCGACTGCAGATCATGAATGCCACAGAGGCTGCGCAGCGCTACCGCATTACTGCGAGCGGGCTGGATGGCATGGAAGTGGCGTCAGAGCAGGAGGTTGACATTGGTGCCGCAGAATCCCGTTGGGTAGCGGTGCGGCTGCAGATCCCGTATGGATCTGCGGCCCCTGGTTCCCATGCGATTCATTTCGACATATCTGCACTGGAAAGCAGCGGCAAGGTGAGTGAGAAATCCATATTCCTGGTGCCACGCTGAGTCAATTGAATGAAGGTCACGCTGGGCGCTGCATGGCGTCTTGTGGTCTGTATGCTGATACCTGAGGAGTTTTCATGCCAACCAGCCCCGTTATTACTCCCGAACCCCGGCCATGGTGGAAGTTTGGGCATGTCTGGCTGGTGATTGCCGGACCGGTCATTGTGGTGATTGCCGGCTTCATTACGTTGTGGCTTGCCATGAGTCGGCCGGACCCCGTCGTCGAGGAGGACTATTACCGCAAGGGGATGGAGATCAACCAGACGCTGGCACAGCCAGAGAAAAGCTTGGCCCCTGCGCTCAAGGGCCGCAACCATGCGGCAACACCTGCCGTAGATCAGCCTCGCTGAACCAGAGTCCAACTGGTCGCATGCACACGCCCTCCGCAACCCCAAGGAAACACACGATGTGGACACAACGCCTGATGTGGATTGCCTGGCCCGCTTTTCTGGTGGCCGGGATCCTGGAAATGCTGGTTTTCGCCATGGTGGATCCACAGGATCTTCATTGGTTCGGTCAACCATTGACACTGTCTCGCCAGGGGGTCTATACCCTTGCGTTCTTTGCGTTCTGGACCATTACCATGGCTGCCAGCGCGCTGACGACGCTGCTCTCCATGTCCCCCTTTGAACTCAACCGCTGCCCCGTGCCTCCGGATGCTCGACCGGGCGATTGTCGCAAGGCATCGTCATGCCCGTGACGGTTAAATACCTGAACAGCGATCAGTGACAAGCCTGCTGGTTGTTGACAATGCGCTTGAGTGCATCGGTGTCCAGAATGCGGACATGGCGTTGTTTGACTTCCACCGTGCCATCTTCCACAAACTTCGAGAACGTGCGGCTGACCGTCTCCAGCTTGAGTCCAAGGTAGCTGCCGATCTCTTCCCGTGTCATTCGCAATACCAGTTCGGACTGCGAGAACCCACGGGCATGCAGGCGTTGCACCAGGTTGAGCAGGAACGCAGCCAGGCGCTCTTCTGCGCGCATGCTGCCCAGCAAAAGCATCACGCCGTGTTCACGAACGATTTCCCGGCTCATGATCTTGTGAACGTGGTGTTGCAGCGCCGTGACTTCGCGCGATAGTTCTTCGATGCGATCAAAGGGCATGACACACACTTCGGCATCTTCGAGGGCGACTGCGTCACAGGTGTGATGGTCGTTGACGATGCCATCGAGTCCAATGATTTCACCCGCCATCTGAAAGCCTGTGACCTGGTCGCGCCCATCTTCGGTAGCGACGCAGGTCTTGAAAAACCCGGTGCGAATGGCATAGAGAGAAGTAAACGACTCTCCATTGCGAAAGAGAGTACCTCCCCGCTTGATTTTTCGCCGCACTGCCACGATATCGTCAATGCGTTGCAACTGCTGCTCGTTCAGGCCTACGGGCATGCACAGTTCTCGCAGGTTACAGTTGGAGCAGGCGACTTTGATGGATTGCGGGTTCATGGGCACTGGGACCTGGACAGGTCAGGGTAATTGGCTTGTATCTGCTGGGACTCCATTGTCCCGCAGTGCACGCGTGGTGGCTGACTTGAATCAAATTGTCCCTCCTGTGCCCATTCGTCTTCTTGATTAAAGTCAAGGACGTGGATCAAAGGGTACGGCACAGTATCAATGCACGCAAGGATATTTTCCCATGACCTCTGTTACCCCAGAACTTCTGCGCCGTTTTGACATACCAGGACCGCGCTATACCTCCTACCCCACGGCTGACCGGTTTGTGGAGGCTTTTGGGCAAGAGGACTATGTCTTGGCGCTGTCACAGCGCCGGCTTGGCGCTACGGCCATGGCACTGCCTCTGTCGCTGTATGTCCACATTCCGTTTTGCGAATCGTTGTGCTACTACTGTGCCTGCAACAAGATCATCACCAAGCACCATGACCGTGCCGACGTGTATTTGCGCTACCTCAGCCGCGAGATTGATCTGCACACGGCCCACTGCGGCACCGGACAGGTGGTCAGCCAGTTGCACCTCGGGGGCGGCACGCCGACCTTCCTTTCGGATGACGGACTGCGCCAGCTCATGGCAACGCTGCGGCGCAGTTTCACCTTTGCGCCGGGTGGTGAGTATTCCATCGAGGTGGATCCTCGCACGGTCACTTCGGATCGGCTGGCGGTGCTGGCGGAACTGGGCTTCAATCGATTGAGCTTCGGTGTGCAGGATTTTGATGCCGAGGTTCAGAAGGCGGTGCACCGCATTCAGCCCGCAGAGCAGGTGTTTGCGCTGGTGGAAGCGTCTCGTGCGCTGGGCTTTGAGTCGGTCAATGTGGATTTGATTTACGGGCTGCCGCGCCAGACCCCCGAGTCGTTTGATCGCACGCTGGCACAGGTGGCCCAATTGCGCCCCGACCGAATCGCTTTGTATGCCTACGCCCATTTGCCCGATCGTTTCAAGCCGCAGCGGCGCATCATCTCGACAGAATTGCCCGCTGCATCAGCCAAGGTGACCATGCTTTCGCGTTCGCTGGACGCCTTTATTGATGCCGGTTACGTCTATGTAGGCATGGACCACTTTGCCTTGCCTACGGATGCGTTGGCGGTCGCCAAGCGGCAGGGGCGCCTGCACCGCAATTTTCAGGGCTACAGCACCCAGCCCGACTGCGATCTCATCGGCCTGGGCGTATCCGCGATCGGCCGGGTGGGCGCGACCTACAGCCAGAACGCCAAGTCGCTGGAGGAGTACTACGACCATCTGGATCAGGGGCGGTTGCCCGTGGTGCGAGGGTTGGCGCTGAATCGTGATGACCTGGTGCGCAGGGCCGTCATCATGGCGCTGATGTGCCAGGGGGAGGTCTTGTTTGAGCCCATGGATCAAGCTTGGCTCATTGATTTTCGGAGGTATTTCGCGCCGGAACTGGAGCAGTTGGAGTCAATGGCCGAGCAGGGGCTCGTTGCGTTGACTGCCGAGGGCGTCAAGGTAACGCCCATGGGCTGGTTCTTTGTGCGCGGCATCGCCATGGTGTTTGACCGCTATTTGCAGGCTGACCGCAATCGGGCCCGGTTTTCGCGCATCATCTGATACCCATCATTCGAGCTGTGCCCCGGTCTTCATGCTTGCACCCCTTGCCGTAACGGCTTTGCTCATGGGGCTCGCTGGCGGGCCCCATTGCTTGGCCATGTGCTCCGCGCCTTGCAGTGCGATCATCGGCCAGGAGGCGGTGTGCTCGCAAGCGGGCAGCCCCGTCTCTCAGCCGGTTCAGTGGTTTCCCAAAGGTGGAACCTCTCGCCGGCTGTTCGCGTTTCACTTCGGGCGTCTGGCGGGCTATGCCGGGGCGGGCGCCCTGGCAGCGCTGGCCATGGACAGTCTGGCATGGGTGACCCAGCAAACCATGGCCTTGAGTCCGGTATGGACCCTGATGCATGTGGCGGTCATGGCCTGGGGTTTGATGATGATGGTGCAGGCGCGACAGCCTGCGTGGGTAGAGCAGGCCGGGCGCACGGCCTGGCGCCGCGTGCAACCCTTTGTCCGTGCGCCGGGTGGACTGCTGGTGGCGGGCGGGCTTTGGGCACTCATGCCATGCGGATTGCTTTATTCGGCCCTGCTGGTGGCAGCGCTCAGCGGTAGCGTGTTGCAGGGCGCTGTCACCATGGTGTTTTTTGGCGTGGGGAGTGGATTGTGGCTGGTGGGTGGACCCTGGCTGTGGGGGCGGCTGCGTTCACGCATCAACGCGGTGCGAGCCAGTTGGGGCACCCGGCTGGCGGGTGCGCTGCTGGTCGGGGTGGCGGGATGGGCATTGTGGATGGATCTGGTTTACAAACCCTCTCTCTGGTGCCGATAATTTCAGTGGGAAGTACCTTGGGGTCACTCTGGCGGGTGGTGTCACGCCAGAACTTCATTGTTGGGATTGCGGTGCGCAATGGCCTGGGTGGCGGCGATAATCCTTGTAACCAAGGGTGGTGCGCATGTCGCCATGTTTCTCCATGCATGCCGTGAAACTCCGTGAATTCTTTCCTTTTTATTGAGACCGGCCAGCTTCGCATCGGCATGTATGTCCAGCCCGGCGTGGGCTGGATGCATCACGCATTCAACGACCGTTACGGCGTCGTCGTGTCGGTCAATTCGACCAGACCGCTGAGGCCCAAGGTCATCGTTCATGATGCCCGGGTGCCCAAGGACGAAGCCCCCGTGCTGGACCTTGAGGCCATGCCCTCGCTGGCTATACGGCGCAACCTGAAGCCTGCGCAGTTGCCGCGCGATGCGCTCGACTATCTGTCTCCGCGCCAGCGGATCTGCTATTTCTTTGAGCGCGCTGTAGATCCTGGTCCTGACGAGGTGCACGCATGAACCCGCTACCACCGCAGTCTTGGCTGGATGGCCTGCAGGAAGCGGTGTGGCTCGTGGATGGCGGCAGCTTGAGCATCGTCCAATCGAACAAGGCGGCAGAGCGACTGGTGGGCATGTCCGGGGAGGACATGGTCGGCAAGGCGGTGACAAGCCTGGCGGCAACACCCCAGGACTGTGCATTCTGGTCCGAGCCATTGGCCACTCTTGCGAAAGGCATTCACTCCCACACCAGCGTATGGCGGGCCGATGGTGTGCTGGTTCCGGTCGATCGGCGTGTGACCTGTGTACAGCACGACGGCGCTCCAGCGGTTTTGATGCTGACGATGCTGGACCGCAGTGCCCAGGAGGCTGCCCAGCAGGAACTGGAGACCCTGCTGTCGGAATTGCGTTCCACCCTGGATTCCGCAGCCGATGGCATGCTGGTGTGTGGGCTTGACGGAGGCGTGCGCGCCTTCAACCAGCGGCTGGCGCACATCTGGAGCATCCCCCGCGAACTGCTGTTGCAGCGCAATGACACGGCGGTGCATGAGCACCTGGCCTCCCGGGTGGTGGATCGCAAGCACTACCAGGAACGTCTGAGTGCCATTGAGCGCGATCCGCTGCTGGAGAGCACCGACATCTTCCAGTTGTACGGCGGCATGACGGTGGAGCGTCGCGTTGTTCCGCAGCTTCACCAGGGCCACCCCGTGGGGCGCGTGTATTCCTTTCGGGATATCACCCGGCAGGCCGAAGCGCAGGCCAGCTTGCGCCTGGCGGCGCGGGTTTTCGATGCCAGCCTGGATGCCATTTTCATTGCAGACAGCAGGCATCATCTGATGCGCATGAACCGGGGTTGCGAGCGACTGCTGGGCCCTTGCGCAGCCGCTTTGGAGGGTTGCATGGCAGCGTCCCTGTTCGGCAGTGGTTCGGATGCCTCCTTCATGGAGCAGGTGCAGGCGGGTTGGGAAAGCGATGGTTTCTGGGAGGGTGAGCTCTGGCTGCCCCGTGACAATGGTGCTTACTGTGCCGTGCATCTGTCGTGGGTTGCCTTGCGCGATGACGATGGCCGGCTGATGCAGAGCATTGGTTTCATGCGAGACCTGACGCAGCAGCACGCGGCCAAAAAACGCATCGAGGAACTGGCGTACAGCGATGTCCTGACCGGTTTGCCCAATCGGCTGCTTCTTTCGCAGAGGGTGGAAACCGCTATCCAGGGCGCTCGCGCCAGCGATACGGGCTTTGCCATCCTTTTCCTGGACCTGGACCGGTTCAAGATCATCAATGACTCGCTCGGCCATCACTTCGGTGATCGCGTATTGCAACTGGTCGCCGAGCGTCTGCAGGCTTGCCTGCGGCAGACGGACATGCTGTGCCGGCTTGGTGGCGATGAGTTCGTGATTTACCTGCATGGCGCCGACGCTGTCGTGGCCGAAAGCGTGGTGCGCCGGATGCTGGAGGGCATGCTGAGCCCCTTCTTGCTGGATGGCATGGGCTTTTCCATCCAGTGCAGCATTGGCATGGCGCTGTATCCGCAGGACGGCACCACCCTGGACGAACTCATCAAGCAGGCCGATACGGCCATGTACCGCGTCAAGGAGCGGGGGCGTGGCAGCTATGGCTTCTACCAACCGCAGATGAACGCCAACCTGCTGTCGCGCATGAAGCTGGAGCACGCCATGCGCCAGGCGCTGGGCGAGCAGCGGATGGCCGTGCACTATCAGCCCCAGGTGAACCTCGCTACCGGCCGGATCGTCGGCGCGGAAGCACTCATCCGATGGACCGACCCCGAGTTTGGCGTGGTATCTCCCGCGCAGTTCGTGCCGTTGGCGGAGGAGTCGGGCTATATCGTGACGCTGGGGGCGTGGGTCATGGAGCAGGCCGTGCGGGAGGCGGCGCAGTGGATGCACGAGGGCATGCCCATTGTGGTGTCCGTCAATGTGTCTGCGCTGGAGTTTCGCCAGGCCGGTTTCGTCGAGCGCCTGACGCGCCTGCTGGCTGTGCACCAGTTGCCGCCGACCTTGCTGGAGCTGGAACTGACCGAAACCATCCTGCTGCAGGACGCGCAGGAAATGGAACTGCGATTGTTCTCACTGGCCGCGCTGGGTGTGGTCCTGGCCATTGACGATTTCGGCACGGGCTACTCCAGCCTGGCCTATCTGAAGAAGCTGCCCATCGACAAGCTCAAGATCGACCAATCCTTCGTGCGGGGACTGCCGGAGGATGACGGCGACCGCGCCATTGTCAGCGCCATCGTCAGCATGGGGCATGCGCTGCATATCGAAGTGGTGGCCGAGGGCGTGGAAACCGTTGGACAACGTGCCATGCTGCAGCAGCTGCAGTGCGGGCACTTTCAGGGATTCCTGTGCTCACCGGGCTTGCCAGGCGCCGAGTTCCGTCAATTGCTGTTCAACTCCAGCCACGGGCTGGCGCAGTTTGCACCGGTCGAATAATCGGGGTTCACCGGTGGTGCCAGCGGTGGGTGGCTCGCTGACCTTGTTGGTATCGGAGGGGCGTCGTCTCAGAAAGCCGCCACACCCTTCCAGAGCATGTAGGCCGCCAGCATCAGCAGCAGGCTGGCAAAAACACGTTTGAGTTGTTTCACCGGCAGCTGGTGCGCCGCCCGCGCACCCAAGGGTGCGGTCAGCACACTGCAGGTGGCAATGACGGCCAGTGCAGGCAACCAGATGTAGCCCAGCGAGCCAGATGGCAGGCCTGCCACAGACTGACCGCCCACCGCATACCCCACCACATTCGCCAGGGCAATGGGAAAACCCAGCGCGGCGCTGGTGGCAACGGCGTTGTGAATGGCCACGTTGCACCATGTCATGAACGGCACGCTGACAAAACCACCGCCTGCGCCCACCAGGCCAGACAGAAAACCAATCACCCCCCCGGCCGCCAGTTGTCCGCCGGTTCCCGGCATCTGCCGGGACGGCGCAGGCTTCTTGTTCCGAAACATCTGAAAGGCCGAGAAGCTCACGAAAAGCCCAAAGAAGATCGCAAGAAACGCCCCCTTGAGCAACGCAAAAACGCCCAGGCTCGCCACCAGCCCGCCGATCACGATGCCTGGTGCCAGCCTTCGCACGATGTCCCAGCGCACGGCACCTCGCTTGTGGTGTGCGCGAACGCTGGAAACGGAGGTGAACATGATGGTGGCCATGGAGGTGGCAATGGCCATCTTGACCGCCAGGTCGGGGGTCACTTGCTGGTGACCCAGGATGTAGGTCATGAAAGGCACCAGCAGCATGCCGCCGCCAATGCCGAGCAGGCCTGCCAGAAAGCCGGTGCCCAGACCGAGGATTGCGAGTTCAACAACCAGAAGGGGTTCGAGCATCATGCCAAGAAGTCCGGGGGTACTGAATGTGCCGCATCTGCGCAGGGGGTGCCTGCGCCGACGGGAGAGCAAAGAGGGTGTCTGCAAGTGCCACCGGACCGGCATCCTGAACCGGGGGTTCAGGTGGGCGAGGGCAGCCAGGCGTTGGGTTCATCTGACGCGAGATGATCACGCTCACCGGGCGATGTACCAAGCCCGTGCTCAGTGAGCATTGGTTCAAGGAAATATAAAGCCCGGCAGCACCGCAGACGCCTCTATTGTAGGCGTTGACCGCTCGGACTGCAGGTACTGCCCGATGCCAAGGTGGCAACAGAGGGCGCGCTGCACGCCCGTTCCTCAGAGCAGGCGCCCGTCTTCGCCCAGGGCGCCATCCAGGCGCTGCACGAGTGCCTGCAGCCGCAGGGCATCCGCGCTTGCGTTGAAGGGCTGGCTGGCGGGTTCGCTGGGGTGGGGCAGGGCGGCTGGATGAATGTGCGCAGCCGCCAGGTCGGCAGCTTCCCGGTCGGCGATATCAAATGCCAGGTTCAGCGCCGCCAGCACGGCAATGCGTTCGCGTGCCCGCACCTTGCCGGCATCGCGGATGCGCGTCATGGCGGTGTCCACGCGCTCCACCGCTTCCAGCAATCGCGACTCGTGCCCCTCGGGGCAGGACAGCAGATAACTTTGCTGCAGTATCTGCACCTCGATTTGCTTCATTCGGCGTCCTTGGGAGGGGGAGATGGGGGCAGGCGTTCGAGCAATGCATCCACCCGGGCGCGGGCGGCGCTCAGGCGCGATTTGAGGGAGTCGCGCTCCTGCGTGAGGACCGACACTTGGCTTGCCAGCAGGGCATTGGTGCGTTGAAGTTCCGCGTGGCGCAAGAGCAGGCGTTCAACGCGGTCGGCGATCTGGTCGATGGTGGAGGGAGCTTCCATACAGCCCGCAATTGTAGAGGGGTGCACCTGGAATGCCCTTAAAATCACGCCGTTGGTGCTCGCGGTGTGGTTCACATACCGCAGTTCAACGGGAAGCAGGGAGGTTGCACCAGCCATGGTGTGCCCAGCCTGCGCTGCCCCCGCAACGGTCAGCGGACGAATCACTTGATTCCCTCTCCATTCACAAGCCACTGGGCGCCTTGAACAAGCACCTGGGAAGGCATTGGAGGGCGTTCCGCCAGCCCGGATACCGGCCAACACGGTGGTTTCGCGCGCCTTTGGAGGCGTGCAAGGCCTTGTCTCCCACATGCTGGCGGGGAAGCCGGCTCGGGTAGTTTGTTGACGATGATTCCTATGAAAATCCGTACCCCTCGTGCGCGCCGTGTTGCGCCGCTGTGCCTGCGCCCCTGTGTGCTGGCGGTCCTGTCTTGCGTGTCCGCCCATGCGGTGCAGGCGCAGCCGCTCGCAGCGCCCGTACTGGTGGCGCAAAACGCACGCATGCCTTCGCTGCAAGACACGGTGGTGACCGCCACGCGCACCGAGCAGCCCCTGGCCGATCTGGTGGCCGACGTGTCGATCGTGGACCGTGAAACCATTGAAGCCAGCGGTGCCACGGGCCTGGCCGACGTGCTGGCGCGCCTGCCGGGCATCGAGATTTCGCGCAATGGCGGCGTGGGCAATGCCAGCAACGTTTTTCTGCGGGGAGCCGAATCGCGCTTCACGGCGGTCTATATCGACGGCGTGCGCATTGATTCTCAATCCACGGGTGGTGCGCAGTGGGAACAGATTCCGCTGTCGCAGATCGACCGCATCGAAGTGCTGCGCGGCCCTGCCGCTGCGGTGTATGGTTCCGACGCCATTGGCGGCGTGATCCAGCTTTTCACCCGCCGGGGCGAAGGACCCGCCAGGCCCTACGTGGGCGTGGGCGTGGGCAGCCAGGGCACCCGCAAGATCGAGGCCGGTGTGAGCGGCGCGGCCGGACAAGAGGGGGCGTTCGATTACTCGCTGGGCATTGCGCGCGAAATCAGTGATGGCTTTGACGCCAAGGTCAGCGGTTCCCACAACCCCGACCGCGACAACTACCGCAGCACCTCGGGCAACGCCCGGCTGGGTTTTCGCATCGACGCGCGGCACCGCCTGGACGCCACGCTGCTGGCCAGCCGCCTGAACTCGGGTTATGACAATGTGTCCTACAAAGCGGCCCGGCCCGTCGATGACCGCAACCTGAGCCGCTTGCGCACGGCAGGCCTCACCTGGGCGGCGCAATGGTCGGATGCCTACAGCATGCGCGTGTCGGTCACCGATTCGGCCAGCCGCTACGAAACCACGCCATCGCCTTACCTCACCGAGACAAAGCTGCGCGGCTATCTCTGGCAGAACGATTTCCGCTGGGGAGCCCATCGCTTCAGCGCCGCCCTGGAGCGCCGTGAGGACGCGTTGCAGAACGCTCCCATCGACAGCAGCCGGTCGCAGGATGCGCTGGCGCTGGGCTATGGCTACAACGCCGGTCGCCATACCCTGCAGCTCAATGTTCGCCATGACTCCGACAGCGAGTTCGGCGGCAAGGACACCGGCAGTGCGTCCTACGGCTATGCCTTCGCTCCGCACTGGCGCGCCACGGCATCCGTGGGCACGGCTTTCCGGGTGCCCACCTTGTACCACCGCTTCAGCGAATACGGCGTGGCCACGCTGCAGCCTGAAAGCAGCCGCAACGCCGAGCTGGGCCTGCGCTATGCGCAAGACCGCAGCAGCTTCTCGGTGGTGGCTTACCGCAACCGGGTCTCCAACCTGATCTCGTTTGTCGGTGCAGGCACTTGTGCATCGGCTTTCGGTTGCTATGCCAACACCGCCCGCGCGCAGTACGAGGGAGTGACGTTTGCCGGGTCGTACCAGCTGTCGGGTGTGCAACTGCATGGCTCGCTCGACCTGCAGAATCCACGCGACCTGGGCAGCGGCAAGCAGCTGGCCCGCCGCGCCAAGCGCCATGCCACCGTGGGCGCCGATACGCGCATCGCCGACTGGACGCTGGGCGCCGAGGTGCAAGCCTCCGGGCAGCGTTTTGACACCGTGGCCAACACCCAGGTGCTGGGCGGCTACGCCCTGGTCAACCTCTACGCCAGCACCCGCATCGCCCGCGACTACACCCTGCTGGCCCGCGTCGACAACCTGGCCGACAAGGACTACCAGTTGGCCCGCACCTACGCCACGCCCGGCCGCACGCTGTATGTCGGCGTGAAGTGGGCGCCTCAGTAAGTGCAGGTTGCCATGTCTGCCTTTGCCCGTTGCCCCGCGCTCCTGATCGCCGCCCCCGCCTCGGGCCAGGGCAAGACCACGGTAACTGCCGCCCTGGCGCGGCTGTACACGCGCAAGGGCCTGAAAGTGCGCGTCTTCAAGTGCGGGCCGGATTTTCTCGACCCGCACTGGCACCAGCTCGCCAGCGGTGCGCCGGTGCACCAGCTCGACCTGTGGATGACCGGCGCGGCTGACTGCACCCAGCGCCTGCACGCAGCGGCGCAGGAGGCCGACCTTCTCCTCATCGAGGGCGTGATGGGCCTGTTCGACGGCGATCCCAGCGCCGCCGACCTGGCTGAGCGCTTCGGCGTGCCGGTGCTGGCGGTGGTGGACGCCTCCGCCATGGCCGGCACCTTTGGTGCACTGGCGTTTGGCCTGCAGCACTATCGCCCAGGCCTGCCCTGGGCGGGCGTGCTGGCCAACCGGGTGGGCAGCGCGCGCCACGCCGACATGCTGCGGTCCGGCCTGCGGGCACCCGAAGACTGGCTGGGTGCGCTGATGCGGGTGACTGCCAGCGCCGATGCGGGCGCTGCCCGGTCTGCAGGGGCCTTGCTGCCCGAGCGGCACCTGGGCCTGGTGGCGGCGCACGAGCTGTCCGACAGCCAGCAGCGCCTCGATGCCGCCGCCGATGCGCTGGAGGCCACGCCGCTGGGGCAGATGACCGCCCAGGAGTTGCAACGCTGGGCGGTGGATTTCCCCGCGCCCGTGCACTTGCCGGCCGTGCCCGCCTTGCTCGCTGGGCGCACGGTGGCCGTGGGGCGGGATGCAGCGTTCTGCTTCATCTACGACGCGAATATCCAGCTGCTTGAGCAGATGGGCGCGCGCGTGGTGTTCTTTTCGCCCCTGCGCGACACCGCCTTGCCCGCCTGCGATGCCGTGTGGCTGCCCGGTGGCTACCCCGAGCTGCACACCGCGCAGATCGCGGCCAACACCGGCATGCAGGCCAGCCTGCGCGCGCATGTGGCAGCCGGCAAAGCCCTGTGGGCCGAGTGCGGCGGCATGATGGCGCTGATGGAATCGATCACGCTGACCGACGGCAGCACGGCACCGCTGTGGGGGCTGCTGCCTGGCCATGTCAATCTGCACAAGCGGCTGGCCGCGCTGGGGCCGCAGCAGGTGGACGTGGCGGCGCACACGCTGCGCGGCCATACCTTCCACTATTCGACCAGCGACAGCAGCGCGCCAGTGGTGGCTCGCACGGTCCGGCCCGGCGAAGCGCCTGCGCCGGCGGCTGGCGAGGCGCTGTACCGGCAGGACAGCCTGCACGCGAGCTACTTCCATGCGTGGTTTCCCTCCAGCCCCGAGGCGGCGGCCCATCTGCTGGGCGGAGTGCCTGCATGACCGTGTCGCCATCGCCCATCACCACCGAACTCATCCTCGGTGGCCAGAAAAGCGGCAAGTCGCGCCGTGCCGAGCTGCTGGCGCGCGACTGGCTGGCGCAATCGGGCGCGCACCGCGCCGTGCTCATCGCCACGGGGCAGGCCTGGGACGACGAGATGCGCGAGCGCATCGCCCGCCACCAGCGCGACCGCGCCCTGCGTGTGCCCGGCCTGCAGACCGTGGAAGAGCCGCACGATCTGGCCGCTGCCGTGGCGCGCCTCGGCACGGCGCACACCCTGGTGGTGGTGGACTGCCTTACGCTGTGGCTGACCCACTGGACCATGCCCATGGGTGCGGAAACCATGGACTTTGAACAGAAACAGGCTCTGGCGCATGGCTGGAAAGCGCAGGCAGCCATGTTTCTGGAAGCAGTTCGGCAATCCCCGGGCCCTGTGGTTCTGGTGGGCAACGAAATCGGCCTGGGAGTCATACCGCTGGGGCGCGAGGTGCGCGCCTTTGTCGATGCCCTGGGCACCCTGAACCAGCGGGTGGCCCAGCTGTGCCCCCGCGTCACCCTGATGGCAGCGGGCCTGCCCTTGACCTTGAAATGAAGCCATGAAACCAACTCCCGTGCGCCGCATCCTGTGGGTGATCGCCATCCTTGTCGCGCTGGGCCTGCTCATGGCGGGCCTCGCACAGGCGCAGGCATCCGCCCAGGCCATCCAGGTCACCGACGACCGGGGCCGCACCGTCACGCTGCCGCGGCCGCCCCAGCGCATCGTGAGCCTGCTGCCTTCGCTCACCGAAACCCTCTGCGCGCTCGACCAGTGCCACCGGCTGGTGGGCGTGGACCGCTATTCCAACTGGCCCGAGGCCGTCACGCGGCTGCCCCAGGTGGGCGGTGGGCTCGATCCGAACATCGAAGCCATCGTGGCCCTGCGGCCCGATGTGGTGGTCATGGCCACCTCGTCGCGCGCGTCGGCCCGGCTCGAATCGCTGGGCCTGACCGTGGTGGCGCTGGAGCCCAGGAGCCACGCCGACGTGCAGCGCGTGATGGGCAAGATCGGCCAGGTGCTGGCCGTGCCCGATGCGCTGCGCGTATGGCGCCACATCGATGCGGCGGTCGAGGCGGCGGCGCAGTCGGTGCCCCCTGCCGCCCGCAACGCACGCGTGTACTTCGAGGTGAATCGCGGGCCGTATGGCGCGGGCACCTCGTCCTTCATCGGCGAGACCCTTGCGCGCCTGGGCGCCCGCAACATCCTGCCGGCATCGCTGGGGCCTTTCCCCAAGCTCAACCCCGAATTCGTGGTACGGGCCGACCCTGACCTGATCATGATCAGCGCACGCAGCGTGGACGGCCTGGCCGAGCGTCCCGGCTGGAGCAGCCTGCGTGCCCTGCGCGAGCAGCGGCTGTGCGTGTTCTCCCCCGAAGAGGCGGACATTCTGGTGCGGCCTGGGCCGCGCATGGCCGAGGGCGCGCGCCTCATGGCACGCTGCCTGACCAGCAAGACGGTGCCTGCCGCCCGGGGCACTGCGGCGGGGCGTCCATGAGCCTGTCTGTGGCACGGCGCGGGCGCTGGCTGGGGTGGGCGCTGGTGGCGGCCAGCATGCTGCTGGTGCCGCTGGGCACGGGCGTGGGCAGCGTGGGGCTGGAGAACCTCTGGCCCGCGCTGTGGGGCGACGGCTCCGACTCCGCCTCCCGCGCTGCCCGTGATATGGCCTGGCAGATCGTGTGGGACATCCGCCTGCCGCGCACGCTGGGCGCCTGGTGCGCCGGGGCCTTGCTGGGCCTGGCGGGCGCCGTGGCGCAGGGGCTGTTTCGCAATCCGCTGGCCGACCCCTACCTGCTGGGCAGTGCCTCGGGTGCCTCGCTGGGCGTGGCCACGGCGCTGGCGCTCATGGGTGGCGGGGCGGGCATGGTGGGCAGCGCCAAGGGCGCGGCGGTGACCCTGGTGTTTTCCGGCCATTGGCTGGTGCGCCTGGGCCTGACGGGTGCCGCGTTCGCCGGTGCCGTGCTGGCGGTGCTGCTCACGCTGGCGCTGGCGCGCGGGGTGCAGCACACGCTGCGCCTGCTGCTGGCGGGCGTGATCGTGGGGGTGGTGCTGGGCGCGTTCACCTCGCTCATCCTGCTGCTGTCGCCCGATTCGCTGCAGGCCATGCAGGCATTTCTGCTGGGCTCCACCGGCTTCGTGGGCTGGACCTCATGCCTGCTGATGGCGGGGGTGTGGGGGCTGTGCCTCGTGGCGGCCTGGGCGCTGTCGCGCGTGCTCGATGGACTGGCGCTGGGCGAATCCACGGCGCACAGCCTGGGCCTGCCGCTGGCGCCGCTGCGCGCCGCTTTGGTGGCGGTGCTGGCGCTGGCCACCGGCACGGCCGTGGCGCAGACGGGCCTGATCGCCTTTGTGGGCCTGGCCGCGCCGCACCTGGTGCGCGCGGTGGCCAAGGTGCCGCACGGCCGCCTCATGGGGCTGGCCAGCCTGATGGGGGCGGTGCTGCTGGCGGCGGCCGACCTGCTCGCGCGCGGGCTCATCGCCCCGCAGGAGCTGCCGGTGGGTGTGCTCACCGCCGTGCTCGGTGGCGGCTACCTGCTGTGGCTGATGCACCGGCGCACGGGGCCAGGGGGGCTGCTGTAAATGGCAAACGCTCCTGAAAAAATAGCTATTGGCGCGGATGGAATCAGTGCCAGCATTGGAAAATCCCCCATATTGCATGGCGTGACGCTGCAGCTGCCGGCGGGCCGCTGGACCAGCATCGTGGGCCCCAACGGCGCTGGCAAGTCCACACTGTTGCGCGCGCTGGCGGGTCTCATGCCCTGCAGCGGCAGCGTGCATCTGCTGGGCCGCCCCCTGGCGCAATGGCACCGCGGTGAGCGTGCACGGGCGTTGTCGTGGCTGGGCCAGAACGAGGTGGCCGCCGATGATCTCATGGTGTACGACGTGGCCATGCTGGGCCGCCTGCCGCACCAGCCCTGGTTGTCACCGCCCAGCGGTACCGACCACGCCGCGGTGGAGCAGGCCCTGCGCGCCACCCAGGCGTGGGACTGGCGCCACCGCGCGCTGGGCCAGCTCTCGGGCGGCGAGCGCCAGCGCGTGCTGCTGGCCCGGCTGCTGGCGGTGCAGGCCCAGGTGCTGCTCATGGACGAACCCCTGGCCAACCTCGATCCGCCGCACCAGGCCGACTGGCTCTTGCTGGTGCGCGCCCTGGTGGCGCAGGGCACCACCGTGGTCAGCGTGCTGCACGAGGTGTCGCTGGCGCTGCAGGCCGATGACATGGTGGTGATGGCCGCGGGCCGGGTGCTGCACCACGGCGCCTGCGACGCCGCCGCCACCCAGGCCGCGCTGGAGCAGGTGTTTGACCACCGCATCCATGTGCGCCAGCTCGACGGCATGTGGATGGCGCTGCCATCCCTGCAGCGCAAGAACAACCAAGGAACCAAGGACGTGCCAGCATGAATATCGAATCGGGTTTTTCGCAGGTGGCGCAGGCGTTGCTGTGGCCGGTGCTGGTGCTGGTGGGGCTGGCGTTCGTTTACGCGCTGTGGTCGGGCGGCGCCACGCTGATGGAGGCCTGGCAGCGCTGGCGCCAGCCGCAATACCGCTCGCTGTGCGTGGCGCCCGGGCTGTCGATGGAAGAACTGGAGCTGCAACTGGTGCGCCAGGTGGAGCCCGTGCGCCTGCTCAGCCGCCTGTCGCCCATGCTGGGGCTGATCGCCACGATGATTCCGCTCGGCCCTGCGCTGCAGAGCGTGGCGGCGGGCAACGGCCAGCAGGCGCTGGCGGTGTTCAGCGGCGCCTTTGCGGGCGTGGTGCTGGCGCTGGCGGCTGCGTCGGTGGGGCTGGTGGTGTACTCGGTGCGCCGCCGCTGGCTGCTGGCCGAGCTGCTGGTGGTGCGCAAGGAGCGGGGGGTGGCGCAATGACCCTGAAGCACCTGAGCGTTCTGGCCGAGGACGACGACGACCCGATGCTGTCCGCCGTGAACCTGGTGGACGTGTTCCTGGTACTCGTCGTGGCGCTGCTCACGGCCGTGGCCGTTCAGTCGCAGACCAGTGCCCAAGAGCGCGTCACCATCATCCGCAACCCCGGCCAGCCCGACATGGAAGTCGTGGTGCGCGAGCAGGGCAAGGAAGTGCGCTTCAAGGGCGCGGGCAGCGCAGCGCAAGGGCAGGGCGTGCGCGCGGGCGTGGCCTACCAGCTCGAAGACGGCAACATCGTCTACATCCCCGAAACCGGCGTGGCACCCGCAGCCGATGCCGCCAGGCCATGATGAAACTGGTGCTGCGCGCGGCACTGTGGTGCCTGCTGCTGGCTGTGCCCCTGGTGCAGGCCGCGCCGTCTGCACCGGTGCTGCTGTGGCTGACCTCCGACATCACCACGGCCACGCGCACGGCCATGGTGCAGCGCCTGGCCACTGAGGCAGGCCTGGGCTTTGCGCACATCGACTACCCGCTCGCAGGCCCGGCGGTGCTGGATGCCGCCCAGTCCCAGCAGTTGGAGCGCGCGCTGGCGGGCGCTGCGCTGGTGTGGGTGGATGTTCCACACGCCAGCGTGGAAGCGCGCCTGCGCCGCATGGTGGGCCCCGCACTGGACGCCCCTGACGCGCGCACGCCCGGCCGCGTGGTCTGGGTGCCTGCGGGCACCCCGGCGGCCGACTTGGCGGGGCTGGATGCGCCTGCCCGCATGGTGGCCTACCTGCAGGCCGGCGGCCCGCGCAACCTGCAGCACGCCATGGCCCTCGCGCGTGCCGTGGTGGCGGGCGCGGCCCTGCCGGCCTTGCCTGCGCCCGAGATCCTGCCCGCCCGCGGCATCTACCACCCCGACGCCCCCGGCCTGCTGCCCAACGCCGCAGCGCTGGAGCAGTGGCGCGCAGGGCAGGGGGCCTTGCGCGGCCTGCCCGCCGTGGCCGTGCTGGTGCACCGCCACCATTTCGTCGACGGCAGCACCGAATGGCTCGATGCCTGGCTGCGTACCTTTCACCGGCAGGGCCTGTTCGCCTATGCGGCCTTTGGCCAGCAGCTCACGGCGCAGACCCTGGCCGAGGTGCTGGAGCTGCCCGCCGCCAGCGGTGCCAGTGCGGGCCGCCTGCATGCCTCCGCCCTGGTGCTGCACCAGCTCGTGTCCCAGGCGGCCGCGCTGCAGCCGCTGTTGGCGCGCTGGGGCGTGCCGCTGCTGGCCACCCAGCCCTACCGCGCGGGCGATGCCGCCGCATGGGAGGCCAGCGACACGGGGCTGTCGCTGTCCGACGTGCCGTTCTATCTCGCGCAGCCCGAGGCCGCCGGTGCCATCGATCCGATCCTGGTTGCCGCCCACGGCGCCGAGGGCCAGGCTTTCCGCCTCATCGAACGCCAGGCCCAGGCCGTGGCCGCCAAGGCGCGCCGCCTGATCGCGCTGCAGATGAAACCCGCCGCCGACAAGCGCCTGGTGGCCATGGTCTACAACTACCCGCCCGGCGGCACCAACTTCGGTGCCTCTTTCCTCAACGTGCCGCGCAGCCTGGAGCAGGTGTCTGCCGGTTTGGCAGCGGCCGGCTACCGCACGCAGCGCGTGCCCGAGCAGGGCTGGATCGACGGTCTCAAGCCTCTGCTCGCTGCCTACTACCCCGGCGCCGACCCGCGCGCGCTGCTCCAAAACGGCCAGGCTGCCGCGCTGCCGCTGGCGCGCTACGCGCAGCACCTGGCCACCTTGCCCCAGGCCGTGCGCGAGCGCATGAATGCGCACTGGGGCCTGCCCGAGAAAAGCCGCTATGTGGTCGATTGGCAGGGCGAAAAAGTGTTCGCCATCCCACGCCTGCAGGTCGGGCGGCTGGCCGTGCTGCCCCAACCCCCGCGCGAAGAGACGCTGCGCCTGGGCCAGAACCCGTTCATGCACAAGTCCAAGGCGCCGCTGTCGCACCACTACCTGGCGGTGTACCTGTGGGCACAGCTGGAGGCCGATGCACTCATCCACTTCGGCACCCACGGCACGCAGGAGTGGGCTGGCGGCAAGGCGCGCGCGCTCGACGTGCACGACGACGCGCTGCTGCCGCTGGGCGACCTGCCCGTGGTCTACCCCTACATCGTGGACAACCTGGGCGAGGCGCTCACGGCCAAGCGCCGGGGCCGCGCCGTGCTGGTGAGCCACCGCACGCCCGTGTTCGCCCCGGCGGGCTTCGAGGCGCGCATGGCCCACATGCACGAGGTGATGCACGAATGGGAAACCGTGGACGAAGGCCCCACGCGCCGCGCGCTCGAAAAGCAGCTGGTGGCGCAGTTCGTGGAGCACCAGCTGCACCGCGACCTGGGCTGGAGCGCCGAGCGCATCGCGGCCGACTTCAGCGGCTTCCTCGAAATCCTGCACCCCTACCTGGACCAGCTCGCGCAAAGTTCACAGCCCAAGGGCCTGGCCGTGTTCGGCCGCGTGCCCGCGCCCGAGCAGCGGCGCGAGACCATCCTGCAGGCACTGCGCAAACCGCTGATCGAAGCGCTGGGCGAGGACATCGACGAAGCCTTCCTGATCCAGCACGATGCCGTGCTGGCCGCGCGCCCCGCGCGCTGGCTGGAGGTGGCCCTGCAGGACGCTCAAGCGGCCAGCGTGCTGGACCTGCGCCCCGCGCTGCCCGCGCAAGCTGCATCCGATGTGGTGCGCGCCGAAGACCATGTGCCCAACCGCGCCGCGCGCCAACCCATCGACACGCCCGCGCTGCTGCAACTGGCGCAGCGCGCACAGGCGCTGGACCGGCTGCTGGCCACCGAGGGCGAGATGCCCGGACTGCTGGCAGGGCTGGAGGGCCGCTTCCTGCCCGCCGCCTACGGTGGCGACCCGATCCGCAACCCCGACAGTCTGCCCACGGGCCGCAACCTCACGGGCCTGGACCCGAGCCGCCTGCCCACGCGCCAGGCCTACGCCGTGGCGCAGACGCTGTTCAACGACTGGTTCAAGGATTACCAGGCGCGCCATGGCGGCCAGGCGCCGCAGCGCATGGCGCTGTCGCTCTGGGCAGGTGAAACCCTGCGCCACCAGGGCATCATGGAAGCCCAGGCCCTGGTGGCCCTGGGCATGCGCCCGGTGTGGGACGACTCGGGCCGGCCGGTGCGCGTGGAGACCATCGCGGCCGATGAGCTCCAGCGCCCGCGCGTCGATGTGCTCATGAGCATCACCGGCTCCTACCGCGACCAGTTCCCGGCGCTGATGGCGCTGCTGGACCGCGCCGTGGCCCAGGCCGCCACGGCCGAGCCCGGCAACGTGGTTGCGCGCCACACCGCGCAGATCAGCCAGGAACTGCGCCAGCAGGGCGTGCCCCGCGCGCAGGCCGAGCAGTTGGCGCGTGCGCGCGCGTTCGGCAACGCGGTGGGCGACTACGGCACGGGCATTTCCGACGCGGTGCAAAGCGACGGCCTGCAGACCAACGATGCCCGTCTGGGCGCGATGTTCCTCGCGCGCATGAGCCAGCCGTATCTGGAGGGCGAGCCCGTGACGGGCGTGGCGGGCGGCACGGCGGCCAAGGCCCTGGGTGCCCACCTGCGCCGCACCGATGCCGCCATCCTCTCGCGCAGCTCGCACCTGTACGCCATGGTCAGCTCGGACGACCCGTTCCAGTACCTGGGCGGCCTGTCGGCCGCTGCCCGCGTGGCGGGCCGCCCGCAGGGGCTGGAGCTGCATGTGGCCCAGCTGCAGGATGCGGGCGAGCCCACCACCGAGACCGCGCAGCGCGCCATCGCGCTGGAGATGCAGTCGCGCTACCTGCACCCCGGCTGGCTGCAGGCGCAGAAGGCCGAGGGCTATGCGGGCACGCTGCAGGTGCTCAAGGCCGTGCAGTTCGCCTGGGGCTGGCAGGCCGTGGCGCCCGATACGGTGCGCAGCGACCACTGGCAGAGCTTCTACGACGTGCTGGTGCGCGACAAGCACCGGCTGGGCCTGCCCGAGTGGCTGAGGGAGCACCCGCAGGCCTATGCGCAATCGCTCGAACGCCTGGTGCAGGCGCAGCGCCAGGGCTATTGGCAGGCCGATGCCGACACGCAAAAGCAGCTCGCACAGACCTACCAGGAACTCACGCGTGCGGCGCCGCTGGCGGCCGAACTGCCCGGCGTGCGCCGCTGGGTGGATCAGGCCGCGCAGGGCGCAGCCCCCGCCCCCCCGGGCATGGCAGTGGCCACCCCGCCGTCTGCCGACCTGCCTGCGCCACCGCACCAGGCCGACACCCCCGCGGCCACACCCGCAGCGCCCGCCATGGGCGTGCTGCTGGAGCGCCAGCCCGAGCGCGAAGCCGCCGTGACCCCAACCGCACCACTGGAGCGCATGGCCGGCATCGTGGCGCTGCTGGTCGTCGCCCTCGTGGTGCTTGCTGGCGCTGCCTGGCAGGCCCGCCGCCCGTTTTCCCTGTCCCCACAGCCGCCATTGGCCGGTCTGTGACACCCACCCTGTCTGAAAGAATGCCCACCATGCAGATCGAAACCCCACCCACCGAGAAACGCTACGAAAAGGCCGAGGGCGAGCGCCGGGGCCTGGTCATCGTCAACACCGGCGACGGCAAGGGCAAAAGTACGGCGGCCTTTGGCCTGGCGCTGCGTGCGCATGGCCGGGGCAAGGCCGTGAAGATCTACCAGTTCATGAAGGTGCCCACGGCGCGTTTTGGCGAGCACCGCATGTTCGAGCAGATCGGCATTCCCATCGAAGGACTGGGCGACGGTTTCAGCTGGAAGAGCCAGGACCTGGAGCACTCCGCGCAACTGGCGCGCGACGGCTGGGAGAAGGCGCGCGCCGCCATCCTCTCGGGCGAGTATTTCATGGTGGTGCTCGACGAAATCACCTACCCGCTGATCTACGGCTGGCTGCCGCTCGATGGCGTGCTGCAGACCCTGCGCGAGCGGCCCCGTGACGTGCATGTGGTGCTGACCGGCCGCCGCTGCCCGCCCGAAATCGTCGCGCTGGCCGACACCGTGACCGAGATGCAGATGGTCAAGCATGCGTTCAAGGCGGGTGTGCCGGCACAGCGCGGCATCGAGGACTGATGGTGATGGCGCAGCAGGGCTCGGATAGCGCGGCCCCATCTTCCCAGGCCTTTGCGCCGGGCGATGCCCGGGCCGTGTACCGGGCGATCTTCGAGCGGCGCGACATGCGCCACTTTGCCGGTGGCCAGGTGCCAGACGACGTGCTGCGCCGCCTGCTGCAGGCCGCGCACCATGCGCCCAGCGTGGGCTTCATGCAGCCCTGGCGCTTTGTGCGCGTGACCGACCGCGCCCTGCGCGAGCAACTGCACGGGCTGGTCGAGGAGGAGCGTCTGCTCACGGCCCGCGCCCTGGGCGAGCGCGAAGACGAATTCATGCGCCTGAAGGTGCAGGGCCTGCTGGAGGCCGCCGAGGTGCTGGCGGTGTCGCTGGCCGATGGCCGCGAAAAGCACATCTTTGGCCGCCGCACCCTGCCGCAGATGGACCTGGCCTCGGCCGCCTGTGCCATCCAGAACCTGTGGCTGGCGGCGCGTGCCGAGGGCCTGGGCATGGGCTGGGTGTCGCTGTTCGACCCCGTTGCCGTGGCCCGCCTGCTGCAACTGCCCGCGGGCGCCGAGCCGATCGCCTTGCTGTGCCTGGGGCCGGTGCCGGCGTTCTACGCCGAGCCCATGCTGGCCCAGACCCGCTGGGCGCAGCGCCAGCCGCTGCAGGCGCTGGTGTTCGACAATGCCTGGGGCCAGGCGAGCAGCCTGTTTGAAGAAGGGCCGGTGCCATGAATCTGGAAGCTGTGGGGTTGCCCCTGTCGGTGGGGGCCGCATTGTCGGGGGCGGTGGCGTTGTGGCTGGCGGTGTGGCTGGACCGGCTGGTGGGTGAGCCGCCCGAGCGCGCGCACCCGGTGGTGTGGATGGGGCAGGCGCTGCGCTGGTGGGGCGAGCGGCTGGCGCCGTTGTCACCCAAGGCGCAAGACTGGAAATGTTTTTGGGCTGCCGCGTTTGTCTGGTGTGCGCTGGCTGCTGTGGTTTTGGTGATTTTCTGGGGCGCCCAATGGGTTGCGCTGCAACTGCACTGGCTGTTGGCGGCGGCCTTGCTGGCGCTGCTGCTCAAGCCGCTGTTTGCCTGGCGCATGCTGTGCGACGAAGTGCTGGCCGTGGAAGCAGCCCTGGCCCGTTCGCTGCCCGAGGGCCGCGAACGCCTGGCGCGCCTGGTGAGCCGCGATGTGGCGCAGCTCGATGCGCTGCAAGTGCGCGAATCGGCCATTGAGTCGCTGGCCGAGAACCTCAACGACTCGGTGGTGGCGCCGCTGTTCTGGTTCGCGCTGCTGGGCCTGCCGGGCGCTGCGCTGTACCGCTTTGCCAACACGGCCGATGCCATGTGGGGCTACCCCGGCATGCGCGGCGGGCGCTACTGGCAATGGGCGGGCAAATGGGCCGCGCGCGCGGACGATGCGCTGTCGTGGCTGCCCGCGCGCCTCACGGCGTTGCTGCTGGCGCTGGCCACGCGGGGGCTGTCGCTGCGCGAGCTGGCGCGCCAGGCGCGCAAGACCCCGTCACCCAACAGCGGCTGGCCCATGGCGGCGATGTCGATGGCCCTGGGCGTGCGGCTGGCCAAGCCGGGCGTGTATGTGCTCAACGGCAAGGGCCGGGATGCCGGGCCGCTCGATACGCGGCGCGCCGAAAAGCTGGTGTCCATGGTGGTGATGGTGCTGGTGCCGCTGGCCGCGGTGGTGCATGTCCTGGTGGTGCTGGTGGCGGCAGCATGAGCGTTTTGTTGGCAGCCCTGCCCCCCCATGGCGGCCCCGATGCGGCGGGTGTGCCACTGCACGATTTTTCGACCAACAGCAACGCCTGCGGCCCTTGCCCCGAGGCGTTGCACGCCGTGCAGCAGGCCGACGCCACCTGTTACCCCGACCCAGCCTACACCGCGCTGCGCGAAAGCCTGGGCGCCTTTCATGGCGTTGCGCCAGAGCGCATCGTGCTGGCCGGCAGCGCCAGCGAATTCATCCACCGGATCACGGCGCTGGCGGCGCAGCAGGGCGCGTGCGCGGTGGCGCTGCCTGCGCATTGCTATGGCGACTACCCGCAGGCAGCCCAGGCGCGGGGCCTGGCGCTGCTGCGGTCTCTAGGAGCCTATCGGACTTGGAGCGTCGAAAGCGAAAATCGGCCCCAGCGAGCCCAGTTTTTGCCGGAATCGCAGCCCCATAGCCGAGCTATGGGGCAAAAATACGGTGAAAAATGGGCCGCTGCGGTCGATTGGCAGCCGACGATTTCCAAGTCCGATAGGCTCCTAGATGCGGGCAGCGCCAGCCTGCAGTGGGCCTGCGAGCCGGGCAGCCCGCAAGGCCTGGCAGACCCCGCGCTGGGCCTGTGGGCGCAGGCCGCTGCCGATGCGGACCCCGCTGCTCCCCCGGTCCTGCGCGTGCTCGACTGCGCCTACGCGCCCCTGCGGCTGGACGGCGCGGCGTGGCCCGAGTCTTTCGCACCGTACTGGCAGCTGTGGACGCCCAACAAGGCCCTGGGCCTGACGGGTGTGCGGGCTGCTTACGCCGTGGCCCCGCCGGGCAGCGGGGCGCAGGTGCAGGCACTGTCTGCGCTGGCGCCATCATGGCCTGTGGGGGCCCATGGCGTGGCCATGCTGCAGGCCTGGGTGCAGCCCGGCGTGCAGCGCTGGCGGGCCGCCAGCCTGGTCACCCTGGCGGTCTGGAAGCAACGCCAGCTGGCCCTGTGCGAGCGGCTGGGCTGGGCCGTGCAGGGCGGCAGCCTGGCCAACTATTTCTGTGCCTTGCCTCCCGGCGGCCTGCAAGAGCGCGATGGGGCGCACCTGCGTGCTGCGGGTATCAAGCTGCGCGAGTGCACCTCGTTCGGTCTGCCGGGCTGGGTGCGACTGGGCGTGCGGCCCCCGGCTGCGCAAGATGCCCTGCAGGTCGCATGGCGTGCCCGCGCGCCAGATGCGGGAAAGAAGGATTCATGACACCACAAAACCCACCCCTGGCCCGCTGCGTGATGGTGCTGGGCACCACCAGCGGCGCCGGCAAAAGCTGGCTCACCACCGCGTTGTGCCGCTGGTACAGCAACCAGGGCCTGAAGGTCGTGCCGTTCAAGGCGCAGAACATGAGCAACAACGCCCGTGTGGTCGAAGGCGTGGAGGGTGCCTGGGGCGAGATCGGCAGCGCCCAATACTTTCAGGCCTTGGCCGCACGCGCCGCACCCGATGTGCGCATGAACCCGCTCCTGCTCAAGCCCGAGGCCGACACGCACAGCCAGGTCGTGCTGATGGGTCAGGTGAGCGCCGAATTGACCGCGCTGCCCTGGCGCGGGCGCAGCGAAAAGGTCTGGCCGCAGATTGCCGGGGCGCTCGACGCGCTGCGCGCCGAGAACGACGTGGTGGTGATCGAGGGCGCGGGCTCGCCCGCCGAGATCAACCTGCACGCCAGCGACATCGTCAACATGCGCGTGGCCCGCCATGCGCAGGCCCGCTGCCTGCTGGTGACCGACATCGACCGTGGCGGCGCCTTCGCCCACCTGTACGGCACCTGGGCGCTGTTGCCCGAGGACGAGCGTGCACTCATCCACGGTTTCGTGCTCAACAAGTTTCGCGGGGATGCCGCGCTGCTCGCGCCCGCGCCGCAGATGCTGCAGAACCTGACCGGCGTGCCCACCGTGGCCACCATCCCCATGCAGTGGCACCACGGCCTGCCCGAGGAAGATGGCGTGTTCGACGACCGCAGCACGGCGGCGGGTGCCGTGCACACCACCATCGCCGTGGTGGCCTACCCGCGCATCAGCAACCTCGACGAATTCCAGCCGCTCAAGAACGTGCCCGGCCTGCGCCTGCAGTGGGTGCGCAGCCCGGCCGACGTGGCGGGCCTGCGGCCGGCCGACTGGATCGTGCTGCCCGGCTCCAAAGCCACCGCCGCCGATCTGGCCTGGCTGCGCGCGCAAGGGCTGGACCGTGCGATTGCCGTGCATGCAGGGCAGGGCGGCACCGTGCTGGGCGTGTGCGGCGGCCTGCAGATGCTGGGCGAAGCGCTGATCGACCCCGAGGGCATCGACGGCAACGGCCCCGGCCTGGGCCTGCTGCCGCTGGTCACCGTGTTCGAGCCCGCCAAAACCGTGCGGCGCACGGCCGCGCAGTTTGGCCCGCTGGTGGGCGCCTGGGCGCCGCTCTCGGGCGTGCGCGCCGAGGGCTACGAAATCCACCACGGCCAGACCGCCCAGCACCCCGCCATGGCTGCCAAGGGCGACGTGGCGCGCGAGGTCATGCCCGGCATCGCGTGGCAGAACCCGGCGGGCAACGTGCTGGGCGTGTACCTGCACGGTTTGTTCGAGGACGCCGCCGTGCTGCATGCCCTGTTTGGGGCCCAGGCGCCCACGCTGGAGACGGTGTTTGAGGGGTTGGCCAATGGTGTGGCCCGGCACTTTGAACCGGGCGTGCTGGATGCGCTGATCGCGTAAGAAATACGCGGCCATCGGCTGCTATCATCGCGCCCCTCAGGTGCCCAATGCCGCAATGGCAAAGGGAGAATCGGGAAGGCGGTGCAAATCCGCCGCGTGCCCAACGCTGTAAGGACGATGCCGCGCACAAATGCCACTGGCTGCCTAGTGCAGTGTTTCACGCTATCTGTCACATAAAAAGGCGTCTTTTCGGCCCTGGCTGCGTTGCAAATCCTCGCGATACCGCCTGGTATCGCTGTGGTTTGAGCCTTGCCAGAACCAAAAATCCATCCTTTTTATTTGTGCCATCAAGCGTAAAACATTGCACTGGCCGGGAAGGTGTGCCAAGGCAGACGACTCCAAGCCAGAAGACCGGCCTGAGCCATTTTTAGCGCTGCAAGGCCGGGCAGCGCTGCCACTATTCACGCACAGGGGACTGCCATGAATACCAGCGCGGCGGCGCAAGCCACGCCCAGCGTTCACGCCTTCACACAAGAAGCGCGCGACGCCATTTACCACGCCATCTTTTCACGCCGTGATGTGCGCGGGCAGTTTCTGCCCACGCCCGTGCCCGACGAGGTTTTGAGCCGCATCCTCACCGCCGCGCACTACGCGCCCTCGGTGGGCTTCATGCAGCCCTGGAACTTTCTGGTGGTGCAGTCGCAAGACACCAAGCGCCGCGTGCACAGCGCCTTTGCCAAGGCCCATGCGGAAGCCGCCGACATGTTCGGGGGCTACAGGCGCGCCACCTACCAAAAGCTCAAGCTCGAAGGCATCGTCGAGTCGCCCGTAGGCATCTGCATCACCTGCGACCGCGAGCGCACCGGCCCGGTGGTGGTGGGCCGCACCCACATGAAGACCATGGATCTGTACAGCAGCGTGTGCGCCGTGCAGAACCTGTGGCTCGCCGCGCGCGCTGAGGGGCTGGGCGTGGGCTGGGTCAGCATCTTCCACCAGGCGGACTTGCAAGAGGCACTGGGCATCCCCAAGGGCATCACGCCCATCGCCTATCTGTGCGTGGGCTACGTGAGCCACTTCCACGACAAGCCCGAGCTGGAAACCGCCGGCTGGCTGCCGCGCTTGCCCATGGAAGACCTCGTGTACTTCGACCAATGGGGTCAGCGCGACGACCAGCAGCCCCTCATCGCCCACCTGCAGCGCGACCAGGCCGCCGCCCAGCGCGGGCGCGAAGCCATCGCCTGACCCTGCCGCCAAGCACCGCCCTGGTGCGCACCGCCATCCAATGCGCGGCCCCCTGTGTGCGGGCTGCGCCAAACCCCCATTGAAAGTTGAACAAACCATGAATGCCCACCTGCCGCTGATTGCCGGCATCGCCAACCCGCAACTCACCCAGGCCCTGCAGCACAAGCTGGACCACAAAACCAAACCGCTGGGCTCGCTCGGCCGCCTGGAAGCCCTGGCGCTCACGCTGGGGCAGATTCTGGGCACCGAAACCCCGGCGCTGAAGCAGCCGCAAATGGTCGTCTTCGCGGGCGACCACGGCCTGGTGGCGCGCGGCGTGTCGGCCTACCCCAGCGACGTCACCTGGCAGATGGTCGAGAACTTCCTGGCCGGCGGCGCCGCCGTGAGCGTGCTGGCGCGCCAGCACGGCCTGGCCCTGAATGTGGTGGACTGCGGCGTGGCCCGCGACATCGCGCCGCGCGAGGCCGCACCTGGCCAGCCCCGCCTGTGGCTGCGCAAGGTGGCTCCAGGTACGCAAGACGCCAGCATCGGCCCGGCCATGAGCGCCGCGCAATGCGCGCAGGCGCTGGCCAACGGCATGGAGGTGGTGCGCGGCCTGCCTGGCAATGCGCTGCTGCTGGGTGAGATGGGCATTGGCAACACCTCGGTGGCCTCGCTTTTGCTGGCGCGCTTGTGCGGTGTGTCGTTGAACGATTGCACCGGTGCCGGTACGGGCCTGGACACGGCCGGCATCGCCCGCAAGCGCGCGGTGCTGGAGCAGGCGCTGGCCGCCAATGCCCACGCCACGGCGCCGCTCGACGCCCTGGCCGCACTGGGCGGCTTCGAGGTCGCCACCATGACCGGCGCCGTGCTGCAGGCCGCCGCCGAGCGCCGCGCCATCGTGGTCGATGGCTTCATCACCACCGCCGCCGTGCTGGTCGCCGCGCGCCTGCAGCCCGCTGTGCTGCAACGATGCGTGTTTGCCCACAGCTCGGGCGAACCCGGCCATGCGCTCATGCTGGCGCAGCTGCAGGCCGAGCCCCTGCTGGACATGGGCCTGCGCCTGGGCGAGGGTTCGGGCGCCGCGCTGGCCTGGCCGCTGCTGCAGTCGGCCTGCGCCGTGCTGCGCGAGATGGCGAGCTTTGAGGCGGCGGGGGTGTCGGAGCGGGGTGCGGCGTGATGGGACCCCGGTGCTGAACGCGCAGGTCGCCATCGGCCTGTGGAAAGGCGGCGGTGTTGCTGCTGAATAAATAGCTGCCAGCGCTGAACCAATCAGGGCTGGCAGCCCTGTTTGGAACGCGACGGATCGCTCTATTTGCCGGGGCGGTATTTCAGCAGTCGGGGAAGGCCATACAACGCCACGCACCAAAGGGTCGTGAATACCGCCAGCAGCAGCACGGCGATAAAGGCAAAAATATCGGGCGCTTTCATCAGCGTGGTCATCAGCGAATCCTGGTAATAGAAGAACCACTGGTGGCCTGCGGGAAAGGCCTGTTCGTGAAACCAGTAAAACACCGCTGTGGGGCCGATGGCGAAGACGGCGGCGGCGATCACGGAAAAACCCACCAAAAATCCCCGCAGGATTTGATGCACGGGGGGCCATGGCATGTGCCGTTGCCACAGGATGAAAATCAAGACGAACCACAGCGCCAGGCTGGCCATTCCCACGCCATACAGCACATCAATCAGATGGGCCACGTCTTGCAGGTGGATGATTTCTGCCGCGTGCAACAGAGCGGCGGGTTGCCCGTTTTTCAGGGGGTAGGTGATTTCGGCCAGGCCTTTGCCGCCCGCATGCACGGCGTCGCTGATTTGTCCAAACAGGCGCCAGTGGTCTGGGGGTGTGGTGAATTCAAAATCCGCCTTGAAGCGGTTGTGGGGCGCGTATTGGGCAATGGTCTGGTCCAGCCCCAAAAGCCGGTAACCCACCGGGTAGGCAAAATGGCACTGCGCCAGCAATACCCAGCTGATCCAGGCAAGGGCGAGCAGTTGGCTGGTGAAGAACAGGGGCCAGAAAATGAATCGCTCCGTCATGGCGCAGTGGTTTGGTAGCTCCGATGGCTCTTTACATGAGAGCTGCGGGCGAATTATGCATAGGCGCCCGCAGCTCTTTTGATGCGTGCCCGTGGCCCAGCCGGCAGACAGCGTCATGTGGTCCACCATGGGCCAGTGAGTCAGCGAGAAAATCACCAGCAGCACCATGGCCACCAGGGTGAGAACGAAGCCGGTGCGCACGAAGTTGCGCGGTGAAGGTGCCGGTGCCGCAGGCAATCATGGCCTGGGGCGAGTTCACGGGCAGGATGAAGCCGATGCCCACCACGTACTGCAGCAGCATGGCCATGCCGATCACGTTGATGCCCGGCGTCTGCACGGCCATGAGCACGCTGATGACGATGGGAATCATGGTCGAGGCCAGGGCGATGGCGCTGGCACAGCCCAGGTGGGCCACGATGAGGTTGGCCAGCCAGCCAGCCAGCCAGCCAGCCAGCCAGCTGGCGGCGTAATTCCTTGCCTCGGTCATCCAGACGATCACGGCAAAGGCAGGATGCCCAGCATCCCCTGGTCCGCCACCGCCAGGCCCTGCGCAGCGGGCATCAGCACGATGGCGGCCAACGCCAGCCTGACCGGCTTGCTCGGGCAACGGCGCTGCGTTATCCCGAACAGGTCTGGTTGCGTCCCAGGTCCTTGGCCTGGTAGAGGGCCGCGTCGGCGCGTGTCAGCATGGCATCCAGGGTGTCCTGCGGGCCTTGCCAGGTGGCCACCCCGATGCTGAACTGGCAATCGAGCGGGTGCCCTGCCTGGAGCAGGGCATGGATGCGTTGTGCTGCATGGCGGGCTGCCGCGGCATCGGTGTCGGGCAGCAGAATCAGAAATTCCTCGCCACCGTAACGACCCAGCCGGTCTCCGCTGCGCAAGACAGACGCCGTGCAGGCCGTGAAATGCACCAGCACGGCATCACCGTGCTGGTGGCCGTGCGTGTCGTTCACCGCCTTGAAGTGGTCCAGGTCGAGCATCATGATCGACGGCCCTCGGCCATGGCGGCGGGCGCCCTCCAGTTCCTCGTGGCACAGCTGCATGATGGCGCGGCGGTTGAGCGTCTGTGTGAGCGAGTCGTGCATGGCCAGGTGCTCCAGCTCGGTGCGCAGCCGGTCGGTCGCCAGCAGGACGGCGCCAATGGACAGCATCAGCACCGTCAGCACATAGGCGCCGATGTAGGCCGTCTGGAAATGCGAAGGCTCCATCAGGTCGCTGTTGGCTTGGCCCATGGCGATCAAGGCGAAGCGCGCTACCAGTACCAGGATGTGCAACGCCAGCACGACCTGCACCAGCCGCATGGGAAAGCCCTTGCCGCCGTGGCGCCAGAGAAAGCGCAGATGCGCGCCATACAGCACCGCCATCAGCAGCGCGAAAATGGCAACCCGCAATCGATAGTTGGGCGCGACGTAGGTCAGCCATGTCAGCACCAGCAGGGACGCGGCGGCAACGCTGCCCCACAAGATCCACCCTCCGCCATGCCCCAGGAACCGGCGGCTACCGATGTAATAAACCGTTGCGCCCAGCAGCAGCGCCTGGTTCGCCAGCACGACGGTGAGGACAGGGGAGAGTTGACCCCGGCCGCTGAAGAGCAACGTTGCGACCAGCCACAGCACCGGGCTTGCCGCCCAATAGTCCAGCCCGCGGATGCTGGGCGGGTAATTGCGCCGCATGAGCCACAGCACCACCGCCATCATGGCCGACATGAGGCTGCCCATGGCAATGAGGGAGCGCGGATCGAGTGGCATCTTCCGGCAGGGGGTGATGGAACGATGTTGTAAGAAAATGTTTATTCCAGTATAGCCAGGCCACGTTTTCCGGGGGAGTCAATTGGTGGAGCGGCTGCCGGTTTTGCGGTGCAAATCCCGCAAAACCGGATGCAAAAAAGCCGCCCACGGATGGGGCGGCTTGCGGGGGTGCGAGCGCCGGGCCGCTCATGCGGTTTCGCTTTCAAACGTATAACTTCGTTGGGTCGCCTCGCCGTGCTGCAGCACGGTCGTCGGCTCACCGCCCGGTTATTCGCTTGAATGCAAAACCGTATCAGGCGGGGGTGGTCACACGTTCCATGCGCGTCAGCGGCAAGGCCTCGTCGGCGCTGGCGGCGTTTTGCATCACGAAGTTGAACCGGGTGCGCGTGAAGGGCGCGCTGATGCCCAGCGACTCGTAGCCCGCGGGCGCCACGTTCTTCTCCAGGCCCACGATGAGGCCATCGCGCGTGGCGAAGGCAAAGTCGTCGTCGATGTAGCTGTCGCCAGGAATGTTGACCTGCGTGGTCAGCGTGCGCATGCCGGGGGCCGCCACCAGGAAGTGGATGTGCGCAGGGCGGTTGCCATGGCGGCCCAGGGCCTCAAACAGCTCGGAGGTGGGGCTGTTCGGGGGAATGGCATAGCCCGGCGGCAGGAAGGAGCGAAAGCGGTACTGGCCCTTGGCATCCGTCTCGATGCGGCGGCGCAGTTCGTAGGGCTTCATGCCGGGGAAGAAGTGCGAATAGCCGCCCTGTTCATTGGCGTGCCACACGTCCACCGAGGCGTGGGCCACGGGCTGGCCGTTCAGGTCCAGCACCTGGCCTTCCATCACGAACACCTCGCCCTTGGGTTCGCCCTCGTCCAGGCGCGCTTCGCCCTGGGACATGGGAGCGCCGGCCACAAACAGCGGGCCTTCGATGGCGCGCGGCGTGCCGCCTGTGCGGCCGGCCTTGGCGTCGGCTTCGTCGGCGCGGATGTCGATCAGGCGGTCAAAGCCCAGGCCTGCGGTGATCAGGCCCGTCTGGCCCGCCGCACCCAGGCGCGTGAGCCAGCCGGCGGCGGCCCAGAACTCGTCGGGGGTCACATCCAGTTCGTCGATGGTCTTGAACAGGTCGGTGACGATGCGCTCGGTGAGCTGGCGCACGCGTGCGTTGCCGGGGGCGATCTTCCTGGTGTTGACCAGTTCCAGCAGCTGGGCTTGGGTGAGTTCGGACATGGATGTCTCCTCGGTGGGATGGAGTGGCATGGATGCCGGTGAAATCAGTCGAGCTTGATGCCGCGCTCGGTGATCAGCTTGGTCCAGCGATCGGACTCGCGGGCCAGGTGCTTGGCCAGCTCGTCGGGCGTGGAGCCCACGGGCTCGGCACCGATGGATTCAAAGCGTTTGGCCACCTCGGGGTCTTTCATGGCGGCCAGCAGGGCTGCGTTGAGCTTGCTGACGACGGCCTTGGGCGTGGACGCCGGCATGAACACGGCGAACCATGGCGATACCTCGTAGCCCGGCACGCCGGCCTCGGCCAGCGTGGGCACATCGGGCAGGGCGCTGGAACGCTTGGCCGTGGTCACGCCCAGGGCGCGCAGCTTGCCCGACTGGATGTGCGGGCGGGCCGAGGTGATGCTGTCGAACATGTAGTTGACCTGCCCGCCCAGCAGATCGGACACGGCCGGGCCGCTGCCCTTGTAGGGGATGTGCAGCATCTCGACCTGCGCCAGCGAGGTGAAGACCTCGCCCGCCAGGTGGATGGAGGTGCCGTTGCCGGCCGACGCGTAGGTGAGCTGGCCGGGGGCCTTGCGCGCGGCGGCGATCACGTCGCGCGCGGTCTTGACGTCGGGCTGGGTGGCGTTGGTGACCAGCACATTGGGCACCACGGCCAGCAGGCTCACGGGCGCGAAGTCCTTGATCGGGTCGTAGCTGAGCTTGCCGTACAGCGGCTTGTTGGTGGCCATGCCGATCGAGGTGATCATCATGGTGTAGCCGTCGCCGGGCTGCTTGGCCACGTAGTCGGCACCGATGTTGCCGCCCGCGCCGGGCTTGTTCTCGATGACGAAGGGCTGGCCCAGCGTCTTGCCGGCCTTTTCGCCCAGCGTGCGGGCGATGGCGTCCATGGCGCCGCCGGGCGGAAAGGGCACCACCCAGCGGATGGGCTTGGCGGGCCAGTTGGCCGCAGGGGCCTGGGCGTGCGCAGTGGGCAAGGCGGCGAGGGCCAGGCCGGAGGCCAGCAGTGCCAGCGTCTGTCGTTTCATCATCATGGTGGATGTCTCTTTATGGGGTTGCGAAAGGCTCAGATGGCCGAGGGGTGCTGCGCCAGGGGGGTGACGGAGATCTTCATGAACGGAAACAGCGGCAGCCCTTGCAGCAGCTGGTGCAGTTCGTCGTTGGACGCCACATCGAAGATGCTGTAGTTGGCGTATTCGCCCACCACGCGCCAGATGCTCTTCCAGCGGCCGTCGCGCTGCAGGTCCTGCGAATAGGCCTTTTCGCGGGCCTTGATCTCGTTGGCTTCTTCCACGGGCAAGTCGCGCGGAATGTTCACATCCATACGTACCAGAAACAGCATCGGTGTTCTCCTTAAGCGGGGGTGGGGGTGTGTGCGGCCATATCGACATGCACGGCGGTAAGACCCTGGCGGGCGCGGTCGAAGCGCTCGATCTGGGCCAGCGAAACCTCGACGCCAAAGCCGGGGCCATCGGGCAGCTGCAGCTCGAAATCGACGATGGGCATCTGGCGTTCGACGATGTCGTCCACCAGCAGCTGCGGACCGAACAGCTCGCAGCCGTGGTGCTGGCTGCCGAGCGTGGAAAACACATGGGCCGATGCGGCGCTGCCCAAAGATGTTTCGAGCATGGTGCCGCCGTACCAGCCGATGTCGGCCGCTTCGGCCACGGCCGCCACCTTGCGCGTGCGGACCAGGCCGCCATGCTTGGCGACCTTGAGCGAGAACACATGGCTGGCCTTTTCGCGCGCCAGCATCATGGCGTCCTGCGGTGTGCACACGGTTTCGTCGGCCATGATGACGGCGCCATCGAGCGTGGCGGTAAGGTTCCTGAGCGCCTCCACGTTCCACTGCGCCACGGGCTGCTCGATCAGCGTCACGCCGGCCTCGACCAGCTGCGGCAGGTAGCGGCGCGCGGTGTTGCCGTCCCAGGCCTGGTTCACGTCCACGGTGAGCGTGGCCTTGCCCTGCAGGCCGCGCGCGATCTGCGACACATGGGCCACGTCGTCCTTTGGCGCGCGGGCGCCGATCTTCATCTTGAAGATGTGGTGGCGCTTTTGTTCCAGGCGCAGGTGGGCTTCCTGCAGGTCGCGCTCCACGTCGCCGCTGGCCAGCGTCCAGGCCAGGGGCAGGCTCTGGTGCACCTTGCCGCCCAGCAGCTGCCAGGCGGGCAGGCCCAGCGTGCGGGCCACGGCGTCGATCAGCGCCATCTCCACCGCGCTCTTGGCGAACGCATTGCCCTTGCAGGCCTTGTCCATGCGCGCCAGGGCGGCTTCAAAACCGCCCGCATCCTGGCCGACGAGGGCAGGTGCCAGGTAGTGGTCGATGGCGTGCAGGATGCTTTCGGGCGACTCTTCGTTCCACGAAGGGCCACCGATGGTGGCGGCCTCGCCAAAGCCCGTGGCGCCATCCTGGAGCCAGACCTGAACAATGACCGGACTCTGGCGGCTGATGGAGCCAAACGAGAGCTTGTGCGGGCGGATCGTGGGAATGTCCAGAATCCGTGTCTGCATGCGTTCGATGGTGAAACGGCTGTGCATCGCTGTGTACCTTTTTTGGATGGGCCAGGAAATGACGCTGGCCCACCGGTGGACCAAAAATGCAAGGTTAGGTTGAATCCGTATGGGGTTCCAATGATTTATTTGCGACTTATCATTCGACGGAATCGAACGAATGAATGGGGTGTTCTGATGGAAATCCGGCAACTGCGCTACTTTCTCGACATCGCCCAGACCGAGCACCTCACGCAGTCGGCGCAGAACCTGTTTGTCACGCAGTCCACCTTGTCGCACGGGCTGCGCCAGCTGGAGCAGGAGCTGGAGATACCGCTCTTTGACCGGCTGGGCCGGGGCTTGCGGTTGTCGCAGGCGGGCGCGGCTTTCAGGGTGCACGCTGCGCGTGCGCTGCAGGAAATCGAGGCCGGGCGCATGGCGCTGGCCGACATGACGGGGCTGCAGGCGGGCACCCTCACGGTGGGTGTCATCCCCACCTTTCTGCACACCCTGGTGCCAGCCACGGTGGCGGCCTTCAGCATGGCCTACCCCAAGGTGAACATCGTGGTGCGCGACCTGCGTGCCGGCCCCATCGAGGAACAACTGGTCGAGGGCCTGCTGGACGTGGGCATTGCCTTTCACCCCACGCAGCGCGAGGAGATCGAGACCGAGCCCCTGTTCGAGGAGCGCATGCAGCTGGTGGTGAACCGCGCCCACCCGCTGGCGCGCCGCCGCACCCTGGCCGTCAAGGCCCTGGCCGAGGTGCCGTTGGCCATGCTGCCACGCGCCTTTGCCACGCGCCGCCTGATCGACGACAGCCTGCGCGTGGCCGGTGTGCAACCCTGGGTGCGCGTGGAGATGGAGTCGGTGGAGGGCCTGATCGACGTGTGCCGCTGGGGCGAGCTGGCCTGCATCGTGCCCGAGCGTGCCGCGCGCCAGGCGCCGGACATGCAGGCCATCCCGCTGCATTCGCCGCAGATGGTGCGCCACGCCGGCATCCTGTGGCGGCGCGGCGCCTCGCGCAGCCGGGCCGCCGTGGAGTTTGCGGCCTTGCTGCGGCCACGGCATCGGCTGCCCGGTGCGGGGCGGGGCGGAGCGGATATTTGAATGAATAAGGCCGATTGCGCTGATAGATGAAACACCGGATGCTCTAGAAATAATAGCTATTGTGGCCGTGCGCAAGGCGCTGTGAACGGCGCTGCCGCAGGCGTGTTGTGCGCCCGCTCCATCCGCCGGTCAGGGCGCGCTCGTCTTGGGCTGAAAGTCGCAGTAGGGCGCCACCCGGCATTCCCAGCAGCGCGGCTTGCGTGCCTGGCACACGTAGCGGCCCAGCAGGATCAGCCAGTGGTGCGAATCCACGGCGTAGGCGGCGGGCACCCGCTTCATCAGCTGCAACTCCACCGCCAGCGGGTTCTTGCCGGGGGCCAGGCCGGTGCGGTTGCTCACGCGAAAGATGTGCGTATCCACCGCCATGGTGGGCTGGCCGAAAGCCACGTTGAGCACCACGTTGGCCGTCTTGCGGCCCACGCCGGGCAGGGCTTCGAGCGCCTCGCGCGTGCGCGGCACCACGCCACCGTGCTGCGCGACCAGGATGCGGCAGGTTTCCATCAGGTGGCGCGCCTTGCTTTTGTACAGGCCAATCGTCTTGATATAGCCCTCCAGCCCGTCCAGCCCCAGGTCCAGGATGGCCTGCGGCGTGCCCGCCACGGGGAACAGTTTGCGCGTGGCCTTGTTCACGCCCACATCGGTGGCCTGGGCCGACAGCAGCACGGCGGCCAGCAGCTCGAACACGGTGGTGTATTCGAGCTCGGTGTTGGGCAGCGGGTTGGCGGCCTTCAACGTGGCAAAAAAGGGTTCGATCTGCGCGGTTTTCATGGCGGGCAGTGTAGGGGCTGCGAGTCCGCAGCGGCCCATCGATGCCTGTGGGCCGGAAATCTGCATTCCGATTGGCGACAATGGGCGATCTCCTGCCCACCTGAAATCCAAGCCATGCAATTTGCCGACCGCCTGAACAACGTAGAAACCTCCGCCATCCGCGAACTCTTCAAGCTGCTGGGCAAGCCCGGCATCATCAGCTTTGCGGGCGGGTTTCCTGACAGCGCCATGTTTGACGTGGACGGCATCCGCGCCGCCAGCAATGCCGCCCTGGCCGAAGAGCCTGGTGCTGCGCTGCAATACGGTGCTACCGAGGGCTACAACCCGCTGCGCGAGCAACTGGCCGCCTTCATGGCCAGCAAGGGTGCCAAGGATGTAGCGGCCGACAACCTCATCGTGACCACCGGCAGCCAGCAGGCCCTGGACCTGCTGGGCAAGACGCTCATCAGCCCCGGCGACAAGGTCATTGTGGAAGGCCCGACCTTTCTGGCCACCATCCAGTGCTTCCGCCTGTACGGCGCTGAACTCATCAGTGCGCCCATCGATGGCAACGGCGTGAAGACCGACGAGCTCGAAAAGCTCATTGCCGAGCACAAACCCAAGTTCGTTTACCTGATCCCCACCTTTGGCAACCCCAGCGGCGCCATGCTGAGCCTGGAGCGCCGCAAGGCCGTGCTGGAGATGGCGGTGAAGCACCAGACCCTGATCGTCGAGGACGACCCCTACGGCGACCTGTACTTTGGCGAAGCACCCCCGCCCAGCCTGCTCAGCCTGTCGGCCACGGTGCCGGGCAGCCGCGAGCTGCTGGTGCATTGCGGCTCGCTCAGCAAGGTGCTCTCGCCCGGCCTGCGCGTGGGCTGGATGATTGCCCCGGCCGAGCTGCTGGCCAAGGCCACCATGTGCAAGCAGTTCAGCGATGCACACACCAGCACCTTCGCCCAGGCCACGGCCGCCCAATACCTCAAGGCCGGCCGCATGCCCGCCACGCTGGCCCATGTGCGCAAGGTGTATGCCGAGCGCGCCCAGGCCATGGGCGACGCGCTGCGGAGCGGCCTGGGCGACGCCATCGAGTTCGTGCAGCCCCAGGGTGGACTGTTTGTGTGGGCGCGCCTGACGGGCGCGGGCGGCAAGGTGGCCGACGGCAATGTGCTGGCCAAGCGCGCGATTGAAAAGGGCGTGGCCTTTGTGCCCGGCACGCCGTTCTTCTGCGCCAACCCCGACCACGCCACCTTCCGCCTGTCGTTTGCCACGGCCGATGCGGACAAGATCCGCGAAGGCGTGGCGCGCCTGGGCCAGGCAGTGTGACCTGTCCATCCATGCCAGATACCAACGACCTCGGCAACCTCCTCCAGCGCCTGGAAAACCTGGAGGTCAAGGCCAGTTTTACCGAAGACCTGCTGGACCAGCTGAACATGGCCATCTACCAGCAGCAGCAACTGATCGACCGGCTCACGCACGAGATCATCGCCCTGCGTCAGCAGGCGCCCGAGGGCGGCTCCAACGGCCCGCGCAACCTGCGCGACGAGCTGCCACCGCATTACTGAGCGTCAGACCCCTCCCCATGTCGCCCTTTGCGGCAACCCCGGCGCTGGCGCCCGGCCAGGCGCTGTACCCGCACCTGCTGGCGCCGCTGGATGCCAAGCGTGCCATTGACCAGGCGGCACGGCTTTAACGGCGGGCGCGGCCAGGGCGATCACCGCAGTACCATGCGGTGCCGGGCTGCACATGGGGTGCCGGGCCGGTGTTCTCCGCTGTTCCCGTTCTTCAGGTCTGTTCCATGCAATACCGCAACCTTGGCAAAAGCAACCTCCAGGTCTCCCGTCTGTGCCTGGGCACCATGATGTTTGGCGATCAGACGCCGCGTGAAGAGGCCGCCGCCATCGTGGCCCATGCCCATGCCCAGGGGGTGAACTACATCGACACGGCCGACGTGTACACCAAGGGCGCTTCCGAATCCATGGTGGGCGAATTGCTGCGCGGCCAGCGCCACGACTGGGTGCTGGCCACCAAGCTGGGCAACGCCATGTCGGAGCGCAAGAATGAGGGGCACTATTCGCGCAGCTGGATGCTGCGTGAGGTCGAAGCCAGCCTGGGGCGGCTGCAGACCGACCATGTGGACCTTCTTTACCTGCACCGCGACTACAACGGCATGAACCTGGAGGAGCCGCTGTGGGCGCTCGACGCCCTGCTGCGCGCGGGCAAGATCCGCTACTGGGGCGTTTCCAATTTCCGGGGCTGGCGCATCACGGAACTGGTGCACCTGGCCCGGCAGATGGGCATGCCCGGGCCGGTGGTGTGCCAGCCCTGCTACAACCTGCTCAATCGCATGCCCGAGGTCGAGGTGTTGCCGGCCTGCGCCCACCATGGCCTGGGCGTGACGCCCTACAGCCCGGTGGCGCGTGGCGTGCTCACGGGCAAATACCTGCCCGGCCAGCCGCCGGTGGAGGGCTCGCGCGCGGCACGGGGTGACAGGCGCATCGCACAGACCGAATGGCGCGAAGAGTCGTTGCAGATCGCCCAGACCCTGCAGCAGCATGTGCAGGCGCGGGGCGTGACGCTGGCGCAATTTGCCACGGCCTGGGTGCTGGCCCATCCGGCGGTGAACTCGGTGATTGCCGGGCCCCGCACGCTGGCGCAGTGGCAGGACTACGCGCCCGCGCTCGGCTACACCCTGACCCGGGAAGACGAAGCGCTGGTGAATTCGCTGGTGGCGCCGGGCCATCCCTCCACGCCGGGATTCAACGACCCGGCCTACCCGCTGGACGGGCGCTAACCGGTTCGTGGGGGCGGCGCTGCGGCGCCTGTGCCGGCGTCGATTTGTCCTTGGCCGGGGTGCGGCAGTTGCCGCAGGCGGTACGATCGCCCATGAAAAAAACTTTCCCGCTCCACATCGAAGGCAAGAACAGCGACCGCGTCCTGGATGCCGTCAAGCATGAAATCCGCAAGTACATCAAGCGTGAGCGCGGCCGCCCGGTGCCGGCCGGTGCGGATTTCTGGGACTTCGACTGCAAATTCGGCAGCACCGCCGAAACCGCCGCAGTCGCCCACCTCTCCGCCCTGATCGGCCTGATTGACGGTGTGGCCCGCGAAGGCGGGACGCAGTTTTATGTCGAAATTCTGGCCAAGGGCGGGCATCGCCAGGCCCGTCCTGCGCCGGTGGGTGAAGAAGGCGAGGGCGCCACCAGTGACGGCAACGGCGCCGACGGATCCGCCGACTGATCGCCCGATCTCAATCCTTCCCGGCCGCCGCCTGCGCTGCTGCGGCCGCGGCGCGCAGCTTGTCTTTCTTGCTGGGCCGCTTGCCCTTGATGCCTCCGGTGCTTGCTGCCGTGGCCTCTGGCGGCACTTCGGTGGGCTCGAAACCAGCGATCTGTTCGCGCGGCAGCGCGAGGTGCTGGCGCTTCTCGATCAGGCGCCAATGCGCTTCGGTGTCTGCGCTGACAAAGCTCACGGCCACGCCGGCCTCGCCGGCACGCCCGGTGCGCCCGATGCGGTGCACGTAATCCACTGCCGAACGGGGCAGGTCGTAGTTCACCACGGCGGGCAACTGGGCGATGTCGATGCCGCGCGCGGCCAGGTCGGTGGTCAGCACCACCTGCCAGCGCTCGTCCCTGAACTCCTGCAGCACCTGCGTGCGCGCGCCCTGGCTCAGGCCGCCATGGAAAGGCGTGGCAAAGATGCCGGCCTTGTAGAGCTTTTCGGCCACATGCTCGGCGGCATATTGCGTGGCCACGAACACCAGCACCCGGCTCCATTGATGCTGCTGCACCAGGTGGCGCAGCAGCTGCGTGCGGCGGCTGGCGTCCACCGCGATGGCGCGTTGCACGATGGCCGGTTCACTGCCAGGGGTGTCGGCCACGGCCACGCGCACGGGCTCGTGCAGCAGCCCCTCGGCCAGTGACTGCACTGCGGTGGGGAACGTGGCCGAAAAGAACAGGTTCTGCCGCTGCGCCGGCAGCAAGGCCAGCACGCGGTTGAGTTCGTCGGCAAAGCCCAGGTCGAGCAGGCGATCGGCCTCGTCCAGCACCAGCAGCTGCACGGCGGAGAGTTTCAGGGCGTTGTGCTCCACCAGATCGAGCAGGCGGCCGGGCGTGGCAACCACTGCATCGGCCCCACCACGCAGCGCCATCATCTGCGGATTGATCGAGACGCCGCCAAACACCACGGCCACCTTGGGCGGCTGCGCCAGGTGCTGGCCCAGGCTGCGCACCACTTCCCCCACCTGGGCGGCCAGTTCGCGCGTGGGCACCAGGATGAGGGCGCGCACCTGCCGCGGGGTGTGGGCCGCGCCGGCTTGCAGCCGCTGCAGCAGGGGCAAGGCAAAAGCTGCCGTTTTGCCCGAACCCGTCTGGGCCGAGCCCACGACATCGGCGCCGCGCAGGATGGCCGGAATGGCGGCCTCCTGGATGGGCGTGGGCGCGGAAAAACCCATGGCCGTGGCGGCCTGGACGAGGGCGGGAGAGAGACCGAGGGCAGAAAATGGCATGGTGTGGGCAAAAAATTCAGGCCACCCCCTGGTGCCACTGCGCACAAGGTGATGGCCCGCAAGGAAAACGGTGCGGCAACCGGTGGACGGGCCACAGCGCTGTGTCCGCCGTGAAATACGCCTGGCCGACGGGGCTGCGGTGGAGCCGGCGCGCCAATGGCGGCGTGCCGGGTGCCACGCAACCTGCGGGCGTGCATTGTGCGCCACCTGCGCGGGTGGCGATAATCGCAGCCTGCCTGCCCCGGCGCTGCACAGGCCTTTTGACACCATGAACCTTGCCTTTGATTCGTCCACCATCACCCACAGCATCCAGCTGGCCGTGGCCCCGGTGTTCCTGCTCACCGCCGTGGCCGGCATGATTGGCGCTGTGGCCGGGCGCCTGGCGCGCATCATCGACCGGGCCCGCGTGGTGGAAGACCGGGCCCGCCACTCCGACGAGGCCGAGTTTCTGGAGCGCGCCGTGATCGAGCTCGGTTACCTGCGCACCCGCGGGCGCATGGCCAATGGCTGCATCGGCCTGCTCACCCTGTGCGGTTTTCTGATCGGCGTGACCATCATCCTGCTGTTTCTGGGCGAAACCACCGATTTCCGGGGCCACACCTGGGCCCTCGGGAGTTTTCTGAGCGGTGTGCTCTCGTTCCTGCTGGCGCTGGTGCTCTTTTTTGTGGAGACGGTGATGGCCACGCGCATCCTCAATTTCCACATGCTGCGCTCGCCGGTGTCCGCGCCCGCCGCCCGGCAACCCTGAGGCCGGCACCATGAAATCCCTGCGCGATCTGGCAGGCCTGGGTGGCCTGGTCTATTCCACCGACCATGGCCGCATGTGCCCCGGTTGCCGCCAGCCGCAGGCGCAGTGCGTGTGCAAGTTGGCGCCAGTGCCTGCGGGCGACGGCATCGTGCGCGTTGCGCGCGAGACCAAGGGGCGTAGTGGCAAGGCGGTCACGGTGGTCAAGGGCGTGGCGCTGGATGCCGATGCGCTGGCCGCGCTGGGCAAGCTGCTCAAGGCCGCGTGCGGAAGCGGCGGCACGGTGAAGGACGGCGTGATCGAGGTGCAGGGCGACCATGTGGAGCGCGTGATCGAGGTGCTGAAAAAGCGCGGCCACCAGGTCAAGCGCGCGGGCGGCTGATGAGGGACCCCACCGAGTTGCAGCGCCTGGTCACGGTGACCATGCCCTATGGCAAGTACAAGGGCCGCGTGCTGGCAGACCTGCCCGGCAGCTACCTCCACTGGTTTGCCCGCGAGGGCTTTCCACGCAGCGACCTGGGGCGTCTGCTGGCGCTCATGCACGAGATCGACCACAACGGCCTGTCGCCCCTGCTCGATCCCTTGCGCGCCGCTGCGGGCCTGCCGCCGCGCGCGCAAACCGACTGAGGCGATTTCTGCTGCGCTGAGGCCGCAGATTCCCGCGCATGGAAGCGCTTTAAGTTATTCAAAACAGAGCGTTCAGGCGTTTTCCACCGCGAGCGCATCACCCTCGCGCCGCACCATCCACCAGCCCACCCGCGCCAGCCAGCCCAGTGCCAGCAACGCCGCCAGACCCACCAGCCACTGCCCCAGGCGCGCCTGGTCGTCCAGCAGGTAGGCGTTGCACAGGCGCAGCGGCGTGTCGATGTAGAGCTGGCCCACCACGGCGGTCATGGGCAGCATGTTGCCGAGGAAGAAGCCCTGCACCACCCACCCCGCCGCGCGCCACGACAGCCGCAGCGCCGCGCCCGCGCCCAGCAGCGCGGCGCATTTGGCGGCTTCGATGGCGGGGTCGCGCAGCGCCAGGTCGAGCACGCGCGGCACCATCAGCACGGTCAGCACCATGGCCACGAACACCAGCCCGGCGATGCCGTGGGCATTGCAGCGCGCCAGCGCCGCGCGCGCACGCTGCGGCAGCGCGGCCGCCAGCAGCGCGCCGGCCCCCATCAGCAGCGGGAACTGCAGCACCATGTGGCGCCACATGCTGGCCTCCAGCGCCTGGCGCAGCGCGGGCCAGGCCAGCAGCGCGACCAGCGCCAGTCCCCAGGCGGCCTGGGTGCGGGGCGTGCAGGCCCATGCGGTCCGTGTCCACAAAATCATCGCGTACCCCGGGCGAGGTGGCGTGCGTAGTCCAGCGCGAGCTGCTGCTCTGCGATGTCGAACACGCGCACCATGCGGCCGTGCGCATCGAACACCAGCAGCGCGGCGTTGTGTTCGTAGTCGCCCCGGCCGTTGGGTACCACCACCACGCCCAGGCGGCGCAGCAGGGCCTGCTGCTGTGGCGCGTCGGGCACGCGCACGAAGCGCCACAGGGCGGGGTCGGCGTGCAGCCCGCGTGCATAGGCGCGCAGCGCCGCCGGGTCGTCGTGCGCGCCATCGAAGCTGATCGACAGCAGGCGCAGGTTTGCGGGGCGGCCCGTCTCGGCATCGGCCTGCAGCGCCGCCTGCAGCAGCTGGAACGTGCTGCCCAGCGACAGGCAGACGGTCTGGCAGCGCGTGTAGATGAAGTCGGCGATGGTCACGCCGCCACCCTGCGCCAGCAGCGCGGGCAGGTCGGGCGCTGCCACGCCCGGACCATCCACCGCCACGCGCGGTGCGTCCACGGGCTGCAGCGCCACCTCCAGGCGGCGCGCGCCCTCGTCGGTCCAGACCTGGAAGCCGTGCGTGAGCCAGTCCGCCGCCACGTAGCCGCACAGCGCCAGCAGCAGACTCAGCACGGCGGTGCGCAGCATCATCTCAGCGGCTCCACTGCGCTGCGCCCCACCTGCGACACATCACACTGGCGCGGCCCAAGCCAGGGCTCCCGCGCAAGGGCCGCCCCGCCGCGCTGGGAGCGTCCCCCTTCTCTCGAATTGCGCAGCAATTCGAGAGAAGGGGGAAGGCGCCGCAGGCGACACAGAGGGTTGTTTCATTTCAGCGCCTGCAGCGCGGCGCCACCCTCGAATGGCGTGCTGCGGTCGCTGGCCTTGCGCTCCTGTGCGATCAGGTCGGGCGCCACGGCAGCGGCCTGGTTGCCCCAGGCACTGCGGATGTAACTCGCCACGGCGGCCAGTTCGGCATCGCCCAGTTGCCGGAAGCTGGGCATGGCGCCCTGGTAGCTTTTGCCCGCCACGGTGATCTCGCCCGTCACGCCGTGCAGCAGGATGTTGGCCAGCACGCGCGGCTCGCCCTTCACCCACTCCGAGCCCGCGAGCGGAGGAAATACGCCGGGCAGGCCCTGGCCCGTGGCCTGGTGGCAGGCTGCGCACTGCGCGGCGAACAGCGCCTTGCCGTCCACGGCAGCGCCTGCAGCGGCCGGCGCGGGGCCAGAGAGGTCGGCCACCGTGCGGCGGTCACCCAGGGCGGCGTTGCCGAAGGGCTCGGACAGGAAGATGTAGCCCACCCCGAACAGCACCATGGCCAGCGTGATGGCGGCGGCTACCAGCGGCACGGGGCGGATGCGTTCCTCGGGGTCGGCGTTCTCGCGCTGTTGCGCGCGGTGGGTGTCGTCTTGGGACATGGCGGGTGCCTCTCAGGATGCGGGACGGGCGGCCGGGCCGGCGGCGCTGCGCGGCGGGGGCGGCAGCACGGGGTAGGTGTGGTCCAGGGCCTGCAGGTACTTCACGAGGTCCAGCGCCTCGGGGCGTGCCACGACCACCTTGCCCTCGGGGCCCTGGCCCGGTGGCAGCTTGACGACCTCGTCGCCCGGCTCGGCGGCGGCCTTGGTTTCGAACAGGTAGGGGTAGGACGGCATGATGGACCCCGGCACATAGGCGCGCGGCTGGTACAGGTGGCCCAGGTGCCAGTCCTTGCTGGGCTGGCGCGCGCCGATGCTGAACAGGTCGGGCCCGGTGCGCATGCTGCCCAGCAGGTGCGGCTTGTCGTACACGTAGTCGCCCGGCACCGAGGCGCGGCCCCAGCCGCGCGCATGGTCGGGGCCGAGGTTGCGGTCGCGCGGCTGCTGCGTGTGGCAGTACACGCAGCCGTTCGCGATATAGACCTCGCGCCCGCGCAGCTGCGCGCTGGTATAGGGCTTGAGTCCTTCGGGCGGCGTGATGTCGCGCACCTCCATGTAGGGCAGCACCACCAGCGCCGCCGTGGCCACGGCCAGGGACACCATGGCCCCTGCCGCCAGCTTGATTTCATTTTCCATGGACCAACTCCAGTGCCTTGGGAGATGCCGGCGCGAACAGGGCTGCCCCCGTGCGCGCCGGGCCGAAGCGCAGCGCCATGGCCAGGAAGTGGCCGGCGAAGACGAGGTGGCTGGTCACCATCAGCGCGCCGCCCACGCTGCGCCACTGCAGGTAGGGGATGGTCAACGCGACCGACTCCATGAAGGGCCGCGAAGCGTCGAGCATGGCCAGGCCCTGCAGCCAGCCGCCGATGGTCAGGCCAACGAAGTAGATGCCGATGCCGATGGCCGCGAGCCAGAACTGCAGCGAAATCAGGCGCGGGTACGGCCACTCCCAGTTGAGCACGCGCGGCAGCATGAAATAGATGGCGCCGAACAGCACCATGGTGACGAAGGCATAGGCCCCCAGGTGCGCATGCGCCACCGTGAAGTGCGTGAAGTGCGCCACCTGGTTGACGCTGCGCAGCGCCTCCAGCGAGCCCTGCACCGACGACAGCATGTACATCAGCCCGCCGAACATCATGAAGCGCAGCGTGGGCGAGTGGCGCACCAGGTGCATGCGGCCCCACATGGTGCCCGCCATGTTGATGGTGAAGGCCGCCACGGGGATGATCATCATCATGCTCTGCACGATGGACAGCGTGCTCAGCCAGCCCGGAATCGGCCCGCCGATCAGGTGGTGCCCGCCCACCTGGCCGTAGAAGAAGGCCAGCGTCCAGAAGCCCAGGATGGACAGGTTGTACGAACGCACGGGCCGCCCGATGATCTTGGGCAGGAAATAGTAGATGGCGCCCACACTGATGGGCGTGAACCACAGGCCCAGCACGTTGTGGCCGTACCACCAGTTGGTGGTGGCCTGCTGCACGCCGGTGTGCACGCCGGGCAGCTTGCCCACGAGGAACAACAGCGTGATCCACAGCAGCGCCGCCACCAGGTACCAGACGCTCACGTACAGGGATTCGACCTTGCGGTTGACCAGCGTGTACAGCACCGGTCCGATGATGCAGAGGAAGCCCGCGACGATGAACAGACCGATCTGCCACGGCATCTCCAGGTACTCCATGCCGTCGCTCCAGCCCGCGCCAATGGCGCCGATGGCGCTGGCGATGCCCGCATTGATGAGCGCACCGCCCAGCATCACCCACACGGCGCCGATGAGCGGCGTGCGCAGCAGGCGCGGCAGCAGCCAGACGATGAGGCCGAGCGCGGCGTTGGTGATCCAGCCGTAGAGCACCGCCGTCAGGTGCATGGTGCGCACGCGGCCGAAGGTCTGCCAGGCCTCGCCCACCAGCCAGTCGGGCATGTGCAGCTTGAGCGAGGCCGTGAGCCCCGCCGCGGAGCCCAGCACCAGCCAGAAAATGGCGAAGGCGATGAACATGAACACGGGGAAGGCGCTGGAGCGGTCGGCCTGCACGCGGTGCTCCAGCTCCTGCGGGTCGGGGGCATGGCCCTTGTGCGCGTCGTCGCCCGGTTCGGCGGCGGCCGCTTGCAGGTGAGCACGCCCGGCATCCTGCAGCGCCGGGTCGTCGATCTGGCCGATCTCGCCGCGCGCGAAGATGACCGAAGCCGCCCGGGGATTTTCAACCAGCAGGCCCTTGCGCATCGACCAGATGAAGACGAACAGCCCCATGATCGACAGCAGGAAGGCCCCCAGCAAACTCAGTATTGCACTGTCCATGGGTGGGTTTCCTTGTGGTTCTGGCGTGCGCCGCACGCCGCTTTTTTGACGCACTACAAGGACCCATCGGAAATCCTGTGGCAAGCGCTGGTGCGGCGGATTTTAAGATTCATAAAAAATGTATGTTTATCCGCACATCCAAGCCCATGCTGGCGCAAGTGTTAACGCATACTGGGGTGGAACCACGTACCCCATCCAAATGCCACGAACCGGTTTTAAAGGCGAAAAGGGCGAAAGTGACGGCGGCCTATCTGTAGGCGCTATTGGCTATGTTTTTGATGGCTTTTGATGCTCACGCTTTCTCTGTCGGCACCAGCCATTGGCGGGCCGCCGCCATCACGCAATCGGTCAGTCGCTCCAGGCTGGTCTGGGCCGAGCGGGCGTGCACCCAGTACAGCGGCATGGTCATGCCGGTGCCGGGCAGCAGTTCCACCAGGGTGCCGGCGCCGAGCTGGCGCTGGATCAGCCAACGGGGGTGCATGCCCCAGCCCATGCCCGCCTCGCAGCCGCGCACAAAGCCATCGTTGGACGGCACAAAGTGCTTGGGCGGACTCTGGCGCGAGGCCAGGCCCTGCCGTTGCAGCCACTGTTCCTGCAGGCGGTCCTTGCGGTCGTAGGTCATCATCGGCGCGTGGGCGATGGCCTCGGTGGTGACGCCGTGCGCGAAATGCTGCGCCACAAAGGCAGGGCTGGACGCTGCCACGTAGCGCACCGATCCCAGCGGCCAGGTGTTGCAGCCCGCAATGCTGCCCGCGCTGGCCGTGACGGCGGCCAGCACATCGCCTTCCTTGAGGCGCTGGGCCGTGTGGTCCTGGTCGTCGATGCGGATGTCCAGCAGCTCGTTGCCACCGCCTGTGAAAGCGGCCATGGCATCCATGAACCAGGTGGACAGCGAATCGGCATTCACCGCCAGCTTCAGCGTGGGGGGCGTGGCGTGGCCATCGGGCATCAGCGTGGGGTTGGTGCGGCGCAGTTCGTTTTCGAGCAGTGCCACCTGCTCCACATGCAGGCACAGCCGCCGCCCGGCCTCGGTGCCGGTACAGGGCGTGCCGCGCAGCACCAGCACCTGGCCCGTGCGTTCTTCGAGCTGCTTGATGCGCTGCGACACCGCCGAGGGCGTGACGTGCAGCCTGCGGGCCGCGCGCTCGAAGCTGCCTTCGCGCACCACGGCGGCCAGGGCCTGGAGGCCGGTGTAGTCGAGCATGAAAAATTGCTAACTTTGGTTCAGTTAAATTAATTTTACTTAATCCATGCCGCCACCCAGAATCGGTGGCATGTGGACTGCCCATGTTTCTTCTTCGTGGCTCGCCGGTTTCACCGTCTGCCTCTCGCTGATCGTGTCGATCGGGGCCCAGAACCTGTATGTGCTGCGCCAGGCCGTCAGCGGCCAGCATGTGCGCGCCTGCGTGGCCTGGTGCGTGGCCAGTGATGCGCTGCTGATCGGCGTGGGCGTGGCCGGTATGGCGCAGTTGCTGGGGCGCTCGCCTGCGCTGGCTTACTACCTCACCGTGGGCGGTGCCATCTTTCTGCTGGCCTATGGCCTGTTTGCCTGGTGGCGCGCGCTGGCTGCGCCGGATGCCAGCCTGGGGGGGGCGCAAGACGCGGCCCCGCGGGGTCTGCTGGGTGTGCTGGGCACCCTGGCGGTGATCACGCTGTTCAACCCCCATGTCTATCTGGACACCGTGGTGCTGGTGGGCTCGATTGGTGCGCGCCAGGACGGCGGCCTCAAGTGGGTGTTCGTGGCAGGGGCGGCCTCGGCCAGCCTGGTGTGGTTTGCGGCGCTGGCGCTGGCCGGGCGGCGGCTGCAGGGCCTATTTGCCAATCCCCGCGCCTGGCGGGTGCTGGATGCGCTCACGGGCTGCATGATGCTGGCGCTGGCGTGGTGGGTGTGGCAAGGGGTTGCGGGCTGAGGCAGGCCGGCAAGGTCAAGGGTGATTTGGTCGGGGATACGGGACCCTGCTGCGGTTCTGCCGTGGCTGGGCCGCGCAGGGCAGCCGGCCCGGCCGCTTCACCCATGCGGGTGCCCATCGGAAGATGGGGCCTCTGCCGCCGATCTGCGGGCCAGGTTGATGGGGCCGTGCCGTACGACTGGCGTGGGTCGGGCACCGCCAATGTGGTCACGGGTTCGGGCAATCGGTACAACCCAACTACGGCAACGCCATGAACAGCTGTGGCGGCGACATGGCTTTTCGCCAGGGCTGGGCGGTGAACCTGGATGAAACCCGGAGTTCAATGGCCGGCTTCTGACGGGTGATCCCCGGCGCTACCGCCAAACACTGGGTGCGTGCCGAAATACCCGAGAAACAGATTGCGGGCAATACCGTGGGCAGTGACCTGCAGATCGCGCGCCACCTCGGGTGCGAACAGCCGGGTGGTCTGCTCGCCCCACAGGCGCACCCACACGGCGAAATGCGCGGGTGTCACGCCCTGCAATGCCATGTGCTTGCCAAAGACATTGCCACGAAAGCTCTTGCTGCCCAGCGCAACGGTGCTCCAGAAGTCCACCATGCGCGCCAGATGGGGCTCCCACCGATCGCGCAGGGCCTCCTCGAACACGGGGCCCAGCAATGCGTCGGCCCGGACCGCGGCATAAAAGCTGTGCACCAGCTCGGTCAGGCTTTCCACGCTGGGTGTGCGCCACCCGCCGGTGTCGTTCTCACCGTCCGGCGTCTGGCGGGGCGCAGAGGGGTTCAGCTGCATCCGCAACCCGAGGAGCCGCAGCCTGCAGCCGCAGCAGGCGCTGCCTCGAACTGCGGAAACAGCACGTTGTTTTCGAGGTGGATGTGGTTGACCAGGTCGTCGCCAAACTGGGCGATGCCGGCGTACAGCGCGCGCCAGGTGTTGCAGGCACCGGCGGGCGGCGTGGCGTCGTGGGTGAGGGCGTTCAGCTGGTCAAGGGCCGCGCCATGGTCCGTATGCTCGGCACGCATCATGCCGATGGGCTGGCCCACGAACGGGTTGCCGCCCGACTTGAGCATGGGAAACAGGATGGCTTCTTCCTTTTGCATGTGCGACAGCAGTTCTTGCTGGATCTCTTCGAGCAGATCGCCCAGCCCGGCGGGCACATCGGGGTTGGCGCGGTGCACGGCTTCCACGCGGTGCGCCATGCGGATCAGTTCGGGCAACTGCACGCGATGCACGTCATGGTAGCGCGTGAGGATGTGGTCGATCAACGCGCCGGGTTCTTCCACCCCGGGCAGGGCGCTGGGGCGCTGCAGGGCTGCCAGCTCGGCCAGCACGCCATTCACGTCCAGACCTTTCTCGGCCGCGGCCGTTGCCAGGGGGACTTGGCCGCCGCAGCAAAAATCGAGTTTCAGGCGCCGGAACACGGCGGTGGCGCCGGGCAGCTGGACCGCAATCTGGCCGATTTGCTGATCGGCACTCAGGGCGGCAGGGGCGGATGCGGTCGATTCCAGACGGGCGTTCATGGCGAGGTCCTTTTAAGATTCATATGGTGTGAATATTTTATGGCATAAAATTCATGTCCACTACCTCTTTTAATTGACCTGTGGCAATCCAATGCGTCTGACCCAATGGACCGATTACACGCTGCGTGTGCTGATGTATTGCGCGGCGACTGAAGGGCGTGTGCAACCCGTCACCATCAGCGAGGTGGCGGAAAGCTATGACATTTCACGCAGCCACCTCACCAAGATTGTCCAGGAGCTGTCTGCCCAGGGCCTGCTGGAAACCACGCGCGGGCGCGGCGGCGGCATGCGCCTGATGAAACCCGCCGCAGAGATCAACATCGGTGCCGTGGTGCGTGCCACCGAAACCGATTTCAACCTGGTCGAATGCTTTGACCCCGCGCAAAACCAGTGCCGGCTGAGCAGCCACTGCTACCTCAAGGGCGTGCTGGGCCAGGCCATGCTGGCCTTTCTCGCCGTGCTGGACAAGGTGACGCTGGCCGATTTGCTGGCCGAACCCCAGAGCGTGGTGGCGATGCCCCAGTCGCGCCGACTGGCGGCGACACAGCCGGTGCCGGGGTTGCCGGATGCGGCCGGGTAGCGCCTGAAAACTTTTGTGTGACTGCCAGTTTCCGGCAGGATGCAGAAAGGGGTTGGTTCTCAGGGCCGCAGCACTTCCAGAAGCCGGTCCAGTCCACCCTGGTTGATGGCAATCTTGGCCTGCGCGCGCACGGCCGGCTTGGCGTGGTAGGCCACCGACAGGCCGGCGGCACCCATCATGGGCAGGTCATTTGCGCCATCGCCCACGGCAATCGCCTGCGCTGGAGAAATGCCCATGAGCGAGGCCACTTCCAGCAGCGTGCGGCGTTTTTCTGCACCGTCGCAGATATCGCCCCAGGCCTGGTCCACCATGCGACCGGTGAGCAGGCCATTGTCCACCTCCAGCAGGTTGGAGCGGGCAAAGTCGATGCCCAGGCCCGCCCGCACGCGATCGGCAAAGAAGGTGAAGCCACCCGACACCAGCAGCGTGGTGAGGCCGGCGGACTTGGCGGCGGCGATCAGCTCTTTGGCGCCGGGGTTGAAGCGCAGGCGCTCGGTGAACACCTGCTCCATGTGCTGCAGGGTCACGCCCTTGAGCAGGGCCACGCGCTGGCGCAGGCTTTCCTTGTAGTCGGTGATGAGGCCCTGCATGGCGGCCTCGGTGATGGCCGCCACTTCGGCCTTGCGGCCGGCGGCATCGGCGATTTCGTCGACGCACTCGATGTTGATGAGGGTGGAGTCCATGTCGAAGGCAATCAGCTTGTAGCTCGACAGGGACAGCGGGGGCTCAATGCCCTGGACAACAAGGCCCGGGGCGAATTCGGTGGCGTGGGTCATGGGAAACGGGGCTGCGTCATGGATGCGAAGGGCGCAATGGTAGCCCGTCGGCCGGTGCACCCGCCGCCGCTGGGACCCGCGGAACCCGGTGCCCAGCGGGAGCGCGGTAACCGTGGGGCGGGTTCTGCCGCCTACTTGGGAGGCCCCAGGTAGAGCGGGTCGGACCAGGTGGCCAGCCATTGCGGTTTGAAGGCCACGAAAATGGCCGTGAGCATGCCGGTGACAAACGCATCACCCCAGGCCATGAGCCAGCGTGCCACCAGTGAGAGCTCATCGCCCACCCCGGGCAACTGGTGGCCACTCCATTGCGACAAGGCGCCCGAGGCAAAGAGGCACAGCACCGTGCCCAGAAAGGCGCGGCCCAGCACATAGACAAAGAGGTGGGTTCCGAGAAACCGCCGAATCAGCGCCCCCACCATCAGCGCCAGGGTGGCAGGCACCACGCCTTGCCAGGCGATGGCTCCCAGCGCCTCGGGCCAGCCCATGGCGGGTGACAACAGGCAGGCGATCACACCCACCCCGATGAGTGCCGGTATCGCCAGCGGCCAGCCCAGCATCAGCACCACCATGCACGCACCCGACCACTGCAGTTGCAGCGGCATGGCATGCAGCGTGGGCAGGGCCCACATCCAGGGCAGCAGCACCAGCGTGGCGAGCAGCGGTGTCCATAGCGCGGCCGGGGCGCCCTGGGTTTCGTGCGCCAGCGGCTTGCGGCTGGCCAGCATGCGCCAGGGCCATGCGGCCAGGGCGGCAGCCAGGGCAAGGAAGGTGAGGGCGGCTTCCAGCCACATGGTGTTCACTATTGTTTGAATAGCATTTGGCGTTTTATGGAGCAGAGTCAGAGGCTTTTTTGATGAAAGTTCAGGCAGCAACCAGCGGCTGCCCCAGGCTGCGCAAGATGTCGCGCACCATCTGCGCGCGGTCCTTGGGCTCTTTCAGTTCGCGCTCGATGCGCAGCTTCTCGTTGCCCGCCAGCTTGATGTGCTTGTTCTTCTGGATCAGCTCGATGATGCGCATCGGGTCGATGGGCGGCTGGGGCTTGAAGGTGATGTTGATCACGCCGGGCGCGGCATCCACCTTCACCACGCCGTAGGGCTGGCTCAGCACGCGCAGGCGGTGCACGTCGATGAGCGTCTGCGCCTGCGGTGGCAGTTTGCCGAAGCGGTCCACGATCTCTTCGAGCAGGCCGTCGATCTGGTCGGGGTTTCTGGCCGTGGCCAGCTTCTTGTAGAACGACAGGCGCAGGTGCACGTCGCCGCAGTAGTCGTCGGGCAGCAGCGCCGGGGCGTGCAGGTTGATGTCGGTGGTGACCGACAGGGGGCTGAGCAAATCGGGCTCCTTGCCCGCCTTGAGCGCCTTGACGGCCTCGCTCAGCATCTCGTTGTAGAGCTGGAAGCCCACCTCCAGCATGTTGCCGCTCTGGTTTTCGCCCAGCACCTCGCCCGCGCCCCGGATCTCCAGGTCGTGCATGGCCAGGTAGAAGCCGCTGCCCAGTTCCTCCATCTGCTGGATGGCGTCGAGCCGCTGCTGCGCCTGCTTGGTCAGCCCTTCGATGTCGGGCACCATCAGGTACGCATACGCCTGGTGGTGGCTGCGGCCCACGCGGCCGCGCAGCTGGTGCAGCTGTGCCAGGCCGAACTTGTCGGCGCGGCTCATGATGATGGTGTTGGCCGTGGGCACGTCGATGCCGGTCTCGATGATGGTCGAACACAAGAGGATGTTGAAGCGCTGGGCCACGAAGTCGCGCATCACGCGTTCGAGCTCGCGCTCGGGCATCTGGCCGTGGGCCACGGCGATGCGGGCCTCGGGCAGGATTTCTTCGAGCTTCTGGCGGCGGTTTTCGATGGTCTCCACTTCGTTGTGCAAAAAGTAGACCTGCCCGCCGCGCTTCAATTCGCGCAGCACCGCCTCGCGGATCACGCCCGTGCCCTCGGTGCGCACAAAGGTCTTGATGGCCAGGCGCCGCTGCGGCGCGGTGGCGATGACCGAGAGGTCGCGCAGGCCTTCGAGCGCCATGCCCATGGTGCGCGGGATGGGCGTGGCCGTGAGGGTGAGCACATCCACCTCGGCGCGAAACTGCTTCATGGCCTCCTTGTGGCGCACGCCGAAGCGGTGCTCCTCGTCGATGATGAGCAGGCCCAGGTTGTGGAACCTGGTGGATTCGGAGAGCAGCTTGTGCGTGCCCACCACGATGTCCACCGTGCCGTCGCCGATGCCCTTGATGGCCGCCGTGATCTCCTTGCCCGAGCGAAAGCGCGAGACCTCGGCCACCTTCACCGGCCATTTGCTGAAGCGGTCCACCAGCGTCTGGTAATGCTGCTCGGCCAGCAGCGTGGTGGGCGCGAGGAAGGCCACCTGCTTGCCGCCCGTCACGGCCACGAAGGCTGCGCGCAGCGCCACCTCGGTCTTGCCGAAGCCCACGTCGCCGCAGACCAGGCGGTCCATGGGGCGGGGCGAGATCATGTCCTGGATGACGGCGTGGATGGCGGCGTTCTGGTCGGCCGTTTCCTCGAAGCCGAAGTCGTTGGCGAACTGCTCGTAGTCCTGCGGGCTGTAGCGGAAGGCATGGCCTTCGCGCGCCGCACGCCGGGCGTAGATGTTCAGCAGCTCGGCGGCCGAATCGCGCACCTGCTCGGCGGCCTTGCGCTTGGCCTTTTCCCACTGGCCGCTGCCGAGCTTGTGCAGCGGCGCCTCGTCGGCGCTCACGCCGGTGTAGCGGCTGATGAGCTGCAGCTGGCTCACGGGCACGTAGAGCACGGCCTTGTCGGCGTATTCCAAGTGTAAAAATTCCTGCATGGCGGGCGTGCCGTCGGGGTTCTTGTTGCCCACGTCCATGTTCACCAGGCCCCGGTAACGGCCGATGCCATGCTGGCTGTGCACCACCGGGTCGCCCACGTTGAGTTCGGCCAGGTCCTTGATCAGCGCCTCGACGTCGCTGACCTGCTCCTGCTTCTTGCGCCGGCGCGTGGTGGGGCCGGCGGCGAACAGCTCGGTTTCGGTGACGAAGTCGATGCCGTCCTCGATCCAGCGGAAGCCCACGGTCAGGCCGGCGGTGGCGATGCCCACCTTCTCGGCGGTGTCGGCCTGGAACTCGGCCAGCGAGTCGAAGGCCGGCGGGTTCAGCTGCGAAGCGCGCAAGAAGTCCAGCAGGCTCTCGCGCCGGCCATCGCTCTCGGCCAGCAGCAGCACGCGGTGCTGGGTGTTGCGGATGTGGGCGTGCAGGCGGGCCAGCGGGTCCTCGGCACCGCGCACCACCGACAGGTCGCCGAGCTGGTGAAAGTGCGGGTGGTCATCCACGTCCTGCACGCCAGGACGCAGCGACAGCTGGGCGTGTTGATTGGCGCGCGTGTAGAACTGGTCGATGGACAGGAACAGCGATTCGGGTGGCAACGCAGGGCGCTCCGGGTCGCCCTGGATCAGGCGGAACCGGTCTTTCGTGTCCTGCCAGAAGCGCTGGAAGGCGGGCTCCAGGTCGCCGTGCAGGACCACGGTCGCTTCGTCTCCAAGGTAGTCGAACACCGTGGCCGTGTCGTCAAAGAACAGCGGCAGGTAGTACTCGATGCCGGCCGTGGCCACGCCGGCGCCCATGTCCTTGTAGATGCGGCTCTTGGTCGGGTCGCCCTCCAGCATCTCGCGCCAGCGGCTCCTGAACTTGGCGCGCGCCTCGTCGTCCATGGGGAACTCGCGGCCGGGCAGCAGGCGCACCTCGGGCACCGGGTACAGGCTGCGCTGGCTGTCGGGGTCGAAGGTGCGGATGGAGTCGATCTCGTCATCGAACAGGTCCACGCGGAACGGCACCAGCGAGCCCATGGGGAACAGATCGATGAGTCCACCGCGCACCGCGTATTCGCCCGGACTCACGACCTGGGATACATGGCTGTAGCCGGCCAGCGTGAGCTGGGCCTTGAACCTGACCTCGTCGAGTTTCTGCTTGACCTGGAAGTGGAAGGTGTAGCCGGCCAGGAAGGAGGGCGGTGCCAGCCGGTACAGCGCCGTGGTGGCGGGCACCAGCACCACGTCGGCGTCCCCCTGGCTGATGCGCCACAGCGTGGCCAGCCGTTCGCTGATCAGGTCCTGGTGCGGCGAGAAGGTGTCGTAGGGCAGCGTCTCCCAGTCGGGGAACAGCGCGCAGCGCAGGCCAGGCGCAAAGAATGCCATTTCCTCGATGAGGCGCTGCGCATCGGTGGCGTCGGCCGCCACGATGGCGGTGGTGCGGCCACTGGCCTTGTCGCGCTCTGCCAGGCGGGCCAGCAGCAGGGCATCGGCGCTGCCCACGGGGCGGGGCAGGGTGAAACGTTTTCCGGGGGAGAGTTTGGGCAGTTCCATGCGGACGGTGTCGTCTGGGCCGCCGCATCCCCTGGGGCGCGAAACGCGCACGGGCCGGATGGGGGGCAGCCGGAGATTTTAGAATGAGCAATCCATGACCGCTCCGTTGCTGCCACCTCCGCTCGCCCCCTCGTCTGCCCAAGGGCGCTTCTGGGCGCTGGTGCCTTGTGCGGGCATGGGCTTGCGTGCCATACCCTCTGCCGCCACGCCGGTCGTGGCTCCGGCTGCGCCACCCTTGCCCAAGCAATACCATCTGGTGGCGGGGCACCCCATGGTCACGCACACCCTGGCGGCCTTTGCAGGGGTGAGCCGCCTGCTGGGCACGCTGGTGGCGGTGGCGCCGGGGGACCATTTTCTGGATGCCTACGCCCACCCTGCGTTTTTTACCGTGGAATGCGGCGGGCCCACGCGTGCGGATACCGTGCTGGGCGGCCTGCGGGCCCTGACGGAGCGCGGGGCACAGGCCAACGACTGGGTGCTGGTGCATGACGCCGCGCGCTGCCTGGTCACCTCGCAGCAGATTGACGCCCTGATCGACACCTGCCAGCACGACGGCGTGGGTGGCCTGCTCGCGCACAAGCTGGCCGACACGCTCAAAACATCGATTGACGGCCCCGGTGGCGTGCGCGTGGCCTCTACGGTGGACCGCAGCGACAAATGGCTGGCCCAGACGCCTCAGATGTTCCGCATGGGTCCGTTGAGAGCGGCCATCGAGCATGCGGGCTCGGGCGCCACCGACGAAGCCAGTGCCATGGAGGCGATGGGCCTGCACCCGCGGCTGGTGCCGGGCGGCGCGCAGAATTTCAAGGTGACCTACCCGGACGACTTCGCCCTGGCGGCCGCCGTGCTGGCGCAACGGGCGCATGGCGCCACGCTGGATCGGTTGGGTGGCGCATGCGGGCAGGCGGCGGCCTGTGGCAAAAAGACCATTTTTTGAGCCCCTTGCGGGCGAAGGTGACGCAATGAATTTCAGGATAGGCGAAGGCTGGGATGTGCATGCGCTGGTGCCCGGGCGCCGGCTGGTGATTGGCGGGGTGGAGATCGCCCATTCGATGGGCCTGCTGGGCCATTCGGATGCGGATGTGCTGTTGCATGCCATCACCGATGCCCTGCTGGGGGCCGCCGCGCTGGGCGATATCGGCAGCCATTTCCCGGACACCGACGCGGCATTTCGGGGTGCGGATTCGGGCGTGCTGCTGGCGGAAGCGGCGCGGCGGGTGCGCGCAGCGGGTTACGACATCGGCAATATCGACAGCACGGTGGTGGCGCAGGCGCCGCGCCTGGCCGCCCATATTCCGGCCATGCGCGCATGCATTGCGGCTGCGGTGGGCGTGGGCGAGGGGCAGGTGAACGTCAAGGCCAAAACCGCTGAACGCCTGGGGCCGGTGGGCCAGGGACTGGCCATGGAGGCCCGGGCCGTGGCGCTGCTGTTCCGGGCCTGACCCACGCGGGCGCGGCCAGCGCGGCCTGGCCCGCCACCCGGCATGCAATCAACCCATATGGTCTTCGGCGCGGCGGCGCGGAAGTTGCCGCTTGACGGAAGGGCGCTGCAGACGCTGCTTGGGGTCTTCGCCATCGGGCATGCTGGTGGCCCGCTGCAGCTGGATATGGGCCACCAGGCCGCCGGAGCTGGAGTTGGCCAGCGCAAAGATGCCACCCATGCGTTGCACGGTCTTGTCCACGATCGACAGGCCCAGCCCGGCACCTGCGGCAGCGGTGCGTGCTGAATCACCGCGAAAGAAGGGCTTGGTCAGATGGGACAGCTGCTCGGGCGGCACGCCGGTGCCGTGGTCGCGCACCTTGATCAGCACCCAGTTTTCGCGGCCCTTGGCGGCGATGTCCACATGGGTCACGGCCGTGTCCACCGTCTTGCCATAGCGGCGTGCGTTTTCCAGCAGGTTGGAGATCACGCGCGCCAGCTCCACTTCGTCGGCCAGCACGTTCAGGTCCTCGGGAACCGCCATGGTGATCTGCAGCTCGCGGTGGTCTTGCACCGCATAGACGCAGGACGACACCACACCGTGCAGGTTGACCGGGGCGAGGGTGGCATGGTCCGGACGGGCGTAGTCCAGAAACTTGTCGATGGTGGCGTCGAGCTGCACGATGTCCGCCACCATGTGTTCGCGGGCGATTTCGTCGGTCACGCTCATCTCGGTTTCGAGCCGCAGGCGCGCCAGGGGCGTACGCAGGTCGTGCGAAATGCCGGCCAGCATGACGGCACGGTCCTGCTCCAGCTTGGCGAGCTTTTGCGCCATGCGGTTGAAGCCGATGTTCACCTCGCGGATTTCGCTGGTCACGGCTTCTTCATCGAGGTGGCTGGCAGCAAAGTCGCCGTCGCGCACGCGGTTGGCGGCATACGACAGCTGCTTGAGCGGCTGGTTGATCAGCCGCGCAATGGCGGCGGCGCCGGCCAGCGACAGGGCACCTGCCGTGACCAGCCAGATCAACCAGGTGCGGCCACCGGCCGGGCTGAAGCGCGAACGGTCCATCAGCAGCCAGTTGGGGTCGCCATTGATGTTGAAACCCACCCACAGACCGTTTTCACCGTTCACGTTCTGGGCCACGATGGTGTCCGGGCCCAGGCGCTGGGTGAGCTCGTCGGTGAGACGGCTGCCCAGCGCGGTGCTGTCGAGCAGAGTGAACTTGTCGCCCGGCTCGCGCGGCAGGATGCGCACCCCTTCCTGGTCGGCCATGGTCTTGATGAGCGACACGCGCGCGATCGCATCGGCGTGCACCAGGGCGGCTCGGCTGAGGTTGACCAGCGAGGCAATCTGCTGGGCCGTGTGCAGCGTGCGTGGCTCGAATTCGAGGGCGCGCAGCGTCTGCAGCCAGGCCAGGATGCTTCCTACCAGCAACAGCGCCAGCAGAAAGAAGGTGCGCCAGAACAGATTCAACCCCACGCGCGCGCGCTGCTCGCGCGCGCGGCGCAAGGATTCCAGGGGGGCTGGGCTGGTGGCGTCGGACGGTGGGGTCACCGTTTGCCCAAGCGTGGGGTTCGCCCGGCCTTCAGAGTGGCGCATGAAGGGGTCAGCTCGTTCCGTCCGGTACGAAAACATAGCCTACGCCCCAAACGGTCTGGATATAGCGCGGTGCGGCAGCATCGACCTCCACCAGCTTGCGCAGGCGCGAGACCTGCACGTCCAGGCTGCGGTCGAAGGGCTCGAACTCGCGGCCGCGTGCCAGCAGCGCCAGCTTTTCGCGCGACAGGGGCTGGCGCGGGTGGCGCACCAGGGCCTTGAGCATGGCGAACTCACCCGTGGTCAGCGGCAGCTCTTCGCCATTGCGCTGCAGCGCGCGGGTGCCCAGATCGAAGGTGAAGGGGCCGAAGGTGACCACCTCGTTGTCGCCCGACGGGGCGCCAGGTGCCTCCTGGGCGGGGCGGCGGCGCAGCACGGCGTGCACGCGCGCCAGCAGCTCGCGGGGGTTGAAGGGCTTGCCCAGGTAGTCGTCGGCGCCCACTTCCAGGCCGACGATGCGGTCCACGTCCTCGCCCTTGGCGGTGAGCATGATGATGGGCGTGCGGTCGTTGGCGGCACGCAGGCGGCGGCAAATGGACAGTCCGTCTTCGCCGGGCATCATCAGGTCGAGCACGATGAGGTCGACGGTTTCGCGCAGCAGCAGGCGGTTCAGCGCCTTGCCGTCTTCGGCGACCATGACTTCAAAGCCCTCCTGGGTCAGGTAGCGGCGCAGCAGATCGCGGATGCGGGCATCGTCGTCCACCACCAGAATCTTGTCGGTGCGGTTGGTTGTTGTAGCCATGGTGAGTACGGGTCCAATTTGTAACAGAGCCAATTCTGACCAGCTTCAGCCCCGAAGTTCGGTATTCTGCCTGTTTTTTGACCAACTGTTACAAGTTTTGCCCTGGCACGCAGGCCGCTCACGCGGGCTTCACCAAGGGAGCCTTCACAGCGGTTACTGTGGGGGCGTGTGCGGTCCGGTGTGGCGCTGTACGTAGATCGAAAGAAAGGTCCTGGTATGAAGAATGCTATTCGTTTGATAGCTGCTAGCGCTTTGATGGTGAGCGCTGGAGCTGTTTTTTCTCAGAATTCGCAGACAACCGAGCCGCGCAACGTGGTGCAGCTGTCGGCGTCTGGCACGGTGGAGGTGCAGCAGGATCTGCTGGTGCTCACCCTCTCGGCCAGCAAGGACGGCCCGGATGCCGCTGGCGTGCAGGACCAGCTCAAGCAGGCGCTCGATGCGGCACTGGCCGAAGCCAAGCGCAATGCGCAGACGGGGCAGCTGGACGTGCGCACCGGCCCTTATGGCCTGTACCCGCGCTACGCCAAGGACGGCAAGATCAATGGCTGGCAGGGCCGGGCCGAGCTGGTGCTGGAGGGGCGCGACTTTGCGCGCATCACCGCCACGGCGGGCAAGATTCCGTCGATGCCCATCAGCCAGGTCGCTTTTGCGCTCTCGCGCGAGGCCCGTGCCAAGGTCGAAACCGAGGCGCAGACCCAGGCCATCGAGCAGTTCAGGGCCCGTGCGACTGAACTGGCCAAGGGTTTCGGCTTTGCCGGCTACAGCCTGCGCGAGGTGGCGGTGCACAGCAATGAGATGTCGCCCGGACCCCGCCCACGCATGGTGGCGATGGAGGCCAAGGCCGCGCCGTTGTCGGATGCGGCGGTACCCGTGGAGGCGGGCAAGGCGCAGGTGGTGGTGACTGTCTCTGGCTCCGTGCAGATGCGCTGAGCGCCAACATGTGCCTGTCACCGCCGGGGTGCCTGGCCGTGCTGCCGGCTTGTTTTCGGCGCGCCGCCAGTCACCATGGCCAGTGGTGTTGACCAGATGGTCGAAGCCGGCGCGCGTTGCCGGGTTTGCTGCGGCACAGCGCGCAGGTGTTCGGTAAAGGCACCGAAGGTGGTGATGTTGCCATTGTCGAACCGCAGTGCCACGGCCCGGCGGCGCAGGGCTGCAGTGTCGGCCACCGCGGCCTGGCGGCGGGAGGTGAGGAATACGTCACCGCCGCCCCTGGCGATGCGCAACGCGGTGTTGCGGCCCGGGCCCCGGCTGCCGCCGGTGGCCAGGGTGATGGGGGGTGTGTGCAGGGGGCATGGCGAACTTCGGTGGGTGGTGTCCTCCAGGGTCCGATCATGGCTTGAGTGGGTTGCCAAAACTCTTTCATTTTTTGCCTGATTCTCCAAAATCAGTGCCAGGCGACCTGCAAACCGGTACGCTCGGCGGTATGACAAGCCCCTTGTTCCAGGCCGTAAGCCGCTATGCCGAAGCCCATGCCCCTGCCCACCAGGGCGGTGTGGTGCAGACCCCCATCCCCGGACTGAGCACGGTGCGCGCTACCGAGCCCAGTGGGCTGCTGTACGCGATTGCCCGCCCCCGCATCTGCCTGGTGCTGCAGGGCTGCAAGCAGGTGGCCATGGGGCCGCAGACCTTCGGGTCCGCGGCGGGCGAGTCCTTGCTGATCACGGCCGATGTGCCCACGGTGAGCCAGATCACACGCGCCAGTGCGGTGGCTCCGTATCTCTCGATGGCGTTGGAGTTGAGCCTGCCGGTGATTGCCGACCTGTCGGCCCAGATGGGGGCGGTGCCCGGGGATGACCACGCTCCCGTGCGTGTGGACCCGATCGATGCCGAGGTGGCCGATGTGGCCCTGCGCCTCATGCGCCTGCTGGAGCGGCCCCAGGCTGTGCCGCTGCTGCACGCCTCGCTGGTGCGCGAGCTGCATTACTGGTTGCTGGCCGGGCGGCATGGTGCTGCCATCCGCCGCCTGGGCTGGCCCGGCAGCCATGCCCATCGGGTGGCGCGTGCGGTGGCGGTGCTGCGTACCGACTTTGCGCAGCCCCTGCCGGTGGAGAGCCTGGCTGCGCTGGCAGGCATGAGCCCGTCGTCTTTTCATCAGCATTTCAGGGCGGTCACATCGCTTTCGCCGCTGCAGTTCCAGAAGCAGCTGCGTCTGATCGAGGCGCGGCGGTTGATGCTGTCCGAGGGGGCCAGCGCCAGCCGCGCGGCTTTTGCCGTGGGCTATGAGAGCGTTTCCCAGTTCACGCGCGAGTACGGCCGGCTGTTCGGCCTGCCGCCGGTGCGCGACACGCAGGCCGCCAAGGGCCGGGCGCGTGCGGCAGCATGAGTGACGGGATTTGCCTTGCGCAACCTTTGAAATCCGGCAGAACTGCAGCCAGGCGGGGCGCTGCGCCCCATGGCCATGGCTTAGCGCCTGTTGACGATCCCCTGCGAGATCGTAAGCAGGCTCTTACTGTGCCGCCCAGCCGCCGTCCATGTTCCAGGCCACGCCGCGCACGTTGTTGGCGGCGGGGGAGCAGAAGAAAACGGCCAGCTCGCCCAGCTCCTCGGGTGTGGTGAACTGCATGGACGGCTCTTTTTCACCCAGCAGCAGCCGCTTGGCTTCTTCGTTCGAGATGCCGCGTTCTGCGGCCTTGGCGTCCACCTGCTTTTGCACCAGCGGCGTCAGCACCCAGCCGGGGCAGATGGCGTTGCAGGTGATGCCGGAAGCGGCATTTTCGAGCGCCGTCACCTTGGTCAGGCCCACGATGCCATGCTTGGCCGCCACATAGGCCGACTTTTGCGCCGAGCCCACCAGCCCGTGCACCGATGCCACGTTGATGATGCGGCCCCAGTTGGCCGCCTGCATGGCGGGCAGGGCCAGGCGGGAGGTATGAAAGGCGCTGGTCAGGTTGATGGCGATGATGGCGTCCCAGCGCTCCACCGGAAAATCCTGGATGCTTGCCACATGCTGGATGCCGGCGTTGTTCACGAGGATGTCCACGCGCCCGAACTGCGCGGCGCTGTACTTCATCATGTCTTCGATATCGGCTGCGCGGCCCATGTCGGCGCCGTGGTAGGCCACCTGGGCACCTACCGCCTGGCCGGCCGCCAGCACCTCGGCACGCGGGCCGTCCACGTCGCCAAAACCATTGAGCACAATGTTGGCGCCCTGGCGGGCCAGGGCTTTGGCGATGCCCAGGCCGATGCCACTGGTGGAGCCGGTAACGAGTGCGGTTTTGCCTTTGAGCATGGGAGCCTCTCCGAATGAATTACGATGCAATGCAGCAATTATCGAACGCTGTCGCCAGTACCCGCACCCATGATTGAACCTACGCTGAACTACGTACTGTGCCCTGGCGCTGCCTCCGAGGCGGGCCCCCATGGGCGTGCGCCGGCCAGCCCGCAAGCGCAGCATCGCATGGCGTACTGGGAGTGGAACAGCACCGGAAACCCGGCCCATCCGCATGTGGTGGTGTGCGTGCACGGCCTCACGCGCCAGGGGCGTGATTTCGACACCCTGGCGCGCACGCTGAGCCGCCATGCACGGGTCATTTGCCCGGACGTGGTCGGCCGTGGCCAGAGCGACTGGCTGGAAGACCCCGCCGGTTACCAGATTCCCCAGTACGCCGCCGACATGCTGGTCTTGCTGGGCCACCTGCAGCGGCAGGCCCCGGTGCAGGTGCTGGACTGGGTGGGCACCAGCATGGGCGGCCTGATCGGCATGGCCCTGTGTGGCCAGCCGGGGCTGGGCGTGGCCGATGAGTCCATCTCTGCCGACCGACCCGCCACCGGTGTGGGGAGCCTGTGGCCGCTGGCCGTGCCGGTGCGCCGGCTGGTGCTCAATGATGTCGGCCCCGCAATCGAATGGGATGCCTTGCAGCGCATCGGCCAGTATCTGGGGGCTCCCGTCCGCTTTGATTCGCTGCAGCAGGCGGCCGATGCCATGTGGGCGATTTCGTCGAGTTTTGGCCCGCACACCGCTGCGCAGTGGCTGGAGCTGTCGCGGCCCATGGTGCGGGCCTTGCCGGCCGGCGGCCTGGCGCTGCACTACGACCCCGCCATCGCGCAGTCTTTTGGGGCCATGACGCCCGAGGTCTCTGCCGCCGGAGCACGGCAGCTGTGGCAGCTGTATGACCGCATCCAGGCGCGCACGTTGCTGCTGCGCGGCGCGCAGTCCGATCTGCTGGCGCCAGAAACCGCCCAGGCCATGGCGCGGCGCGGACCGAAGGCGAAGCTGGTGGAGTTCGAGGGCGTGGGGCACGCCCCCACCTTGATGGCGCAAGACCAGGTGACGGCAGTCACCGACTTTCTCCTGGCACCGGAAGAGGCGGTGGTCGCATGAAAACGCACCCTCCTGCCGCCGCTGTGCCGGCCTCCACCGCCGACACCTTGCCGCAGCTCATTGCCGCAACGGCCCATACATTGCCCGAGCAGGTCAATGCCCTGGCGCGGGCGCGCGCCTTTGCCGAGCCCCTCATGGCGGGCGAGACGCTCGATTCCGGTGAAAACACCCTGGCCCATGCGGACGCCGTGGCCGCCATCCTCAAGGTCATTGGCGGATCAGAGGCCATGCAGGCAGCCAGCTACCTGGTGTATGCCTGCGGACACCTGAACAAGCCCCAGGAGGTGATCGCCAAGGCCTTTGGCGACAACTTTGCGGCCCTGGCGGTGGAAACCACCAAGCTCATGCGCGTGCAGCGCCAGGCGCGAGGGGCCCAGCAACTGGACGACCCGGCGGTGCAGACCGAGAACGTGCGCAAGATGCTGCTGGCGTTCTCGCGCGACCTGCGCGTGGTCATGCTGCGCCTGGCGTCCCGACTGCAGACACTGCGGTTCCATGCCGCCAGCAAGCGCCCCGTGTCGCCCAGCCTGGCGCGCGAATCGCTGCAGGTGTTTGCACCGCTGGCCAACCGGCTGGGCATCTGGCAGGTGAAATGGGAGCTCGAAGATCTGTCGTTCCGGTTCCTGGAGCCCGATACCTACAAGGAGGTAGCCCGCCTGCTGGACGAAAAGCGCGGGGAGCGTGAGGTCTACATGGAGCAGTTGCGCACGCGGCTGGAGTCTGACCTGCGCGCGCGCAGCATCAGTGCCAGCGTGCAGGGGCGGCCCAAGCACATCTACAGCATCGTCAAGAAGATGCGCGGCAAGTCGCTCAATTTCGACCAGGTGCTGGACATCCGGGCGCTGCGCGTGGTGGTGCCATCGGTGAAGGACTGCTATGCCGCCCTGAGCTGGGTGCACGAACAGTTCACGCCCATCGTGGAAGAGTTCGACGACTACATCGCGCGCCCCAAGCCCAATGGCTACCAGTCGCTGCACACCATTGTGCGCGACGCTGCCGGCAAACCGATCGAGATCCAGATCCGCACCCAGGCCATGCACGACCATGCCGAGCACGGCGTGGCGGCGCACTGGGCCTACAAGGAGGCGGGCAGCAAGGGCTATGCGGGTGTGTCGGCCAGCGGCGAATACGACGCCAAGATCGCGGTGCTGCGCCAGTTGCTGGCCTGGGAGCGCGACCTTGTCGGAACGGTGCAAAACCGGGGTCTGTTTGACGACCGCATCTATGTGCTGACCCCCGAAGCCGCCGTGGTGGAGTTGCCCCAGGGCGCCACACCCGTGGACTTTGCCTATGCCGTGCACACGAGCCTCGGCCATCGGTGCCGCGGCGCCAAGGTGGATGGCGCCATGGTGCCGCTCAACACGCCGCTGCAGAACGGCCAGACCGTGGAAATCACCACCGTCAAGGAAGGCCGCCCCTCGCGCGACTGGCTCAATGCCGAGTTGGGCTACCTCACCAGCAACCGGGCCAGGGCCAAGGTGCGAGCCTGGTTCAATGCCCAGGCCACCCACGAAACGGTGGCCCGGGGGCGCGAGGCGGTTGAAAAGCTGCTGCAGCGCGAAGGCAAGACGGCCATGAAACTGGACGACCTGGCGGTACAGCTGGGGTTCAAGTCGGCCGACGCGCTGTTCGAGGTGGTGGGCAAGGACGAGTTTTCACTGCGCAGCATCGAAACCCTTTTGCGCCCGCCAGAGCCGGTACTGCAACCCGACGATTACCTGCTGCTGAAAAAGACCCGCACCAACGATTCCGCCCCCAAGGGCGGCGTGCTGGTGGTGGGGATCGACTCCCTCATGACCCAGCTGGCCAAGTGCTGCAAACCTGCGCCACCCGACGATATCCGCGGTTTTGTCACCCGGGGCAAGGGCGTGAGCGTGCACCGGGCAGACTGCAGCAATTTCCGGGAGATGGCGGCGCGCAGCAGCGAACGGGTGATCGAGGTCGCATGGGGTGCACCCAAATCCGCGGTGGGTGCTGCGGTGTATCCCGTGGACGTGGCGGTGGAAGCGACCGATCGCCAGGGTCTGCTGCGCGATATCTCTGAAGTGTTTGCCCGGGAAAAGACCAACGTCATCGGCGTGCAGACCCAGTCGGTCAAGGGCACGGCCTGGATGACCTTCACCGTCGAGGTCGCCGATTCCGGGCGGCTGAACAAGGTGCTGGGCATTGTGGCCGGCGTTGCCGGGGTGCGCGCTGCACGGCGGCGCTGAGTTGCGTGCCGGTATCCGCGAATGCCGGTGCTGCTCTGCCCATGATTTGTTGAAGGGCCAGCCAGACAGGCTGATTTTTATGGCTATAATCGATGTCTAAACAACGACAGGCGCGTAGCTCAGCTGGTTAGAGCACCACCTTGACATGGTGGGGGTCGTTGGTTCGAGTCCAATCGCGCCTACCAACTCACCATTGGTACAAAGCCTTCCAGATCAACGGTCTGGAAGGCTTTTTTATTGGTGTCGCTGTGGGCGGAGGTGGTTGGGGGACGCAGCGTTGCCGTCTGGCCCGCTGCACCCATCCAAGGGGTAGCGCATTCTCCACGCGCAATGGACACCATGGGGCAAGGCCGGTCGGCCTGAGCCGTGCCGGGCCATCAGGGTAATCCTTCGCCGGCACAGTGCGCCTCACTCTCTAGAATCTGTTGCACTGCAATAAATGGGCCGCAGGCCCGAGGAGTCCGTAGTGCCCGACAAGAAAAGCGCCCCCGCCGCCAAGATAGCGCAGCGCGTGGTCAAGAAATACCCGAATCGCCGTCTGTACGACACGGATACCTCCACCTACATCACCCTGGCCGAAGTGCGCCAGCTTGTCATGGAACACCAGAATGTGGTGGTGCGCGATGCCAAGACGGGCGAAGACCTCACGCGCAGCATCCTGTTGCAGATCATTCTGGAGGAAGAAGCGGGTGGCGCGCCCATGTTCACCGAAGCGGTGCTGGCCAACATCATCCGCTTCTACGGCCACGCGATGCAGAGCTTCATGGGCGCCTATCTGGAGAAGAACGTGCAGGCCTTCACCGAGGTGCAGGCCAAGCTGGCCGAGCAGTCCCAAAGCGTGACGCCAGAGATGTGGGCGCAGTTCATGAACCTGCAGTCGCCCATGCTCAAGGGCATGATGGGCAACTATGTCGAGCAATCGCAGTCCATGCTGACCCAGATGCAGGAGCAGATGCAAAAGCAGACCGAGCAAATGCTCGGCGCCTTTGGAATCAAGCGATGACCCCCTGAGTCGCCTGCGGCGCCTTCCCCCAAGGGGGACGCCGCCAGCGCGGCGGGGCGGCCCTTGCGCGGCGGCCGCTGGCTTGGGTGGCGCCCGTTTCGCAGGTTGCGGGGCTTGGCAGGCGTTCGAGGATTTGGTCATATTCCCTGCCCAACGCCAGAACTGGGACAATACAGGGATATGAGCGAAGCACTCTCCCCCCCAAAAATCCCCAAGGTCGGATTCGTCAGCCTCGGCTGCCCCAAGGCGCTGACCGATTCCGAGCTGATCCTGACGCAGCTGAGCGCCGAGGGTTACGAAACCTCCAAAACCTTCGACGGTGCCGATCTCGTCATCGTCAACACCTGTGGTTTCATTGACGATGCCGTCAAGGAAAGCCTGGACACCATCGGCGAGGCATTGGCCGAGAACGGCAAGGTCATCGTCACCGGCTGCCTGGGTGCGCGCGCAGGCGAGGGCGGCGGCAACATGGTGCGCGAGATGCACCCCAGCGTGCTCGCCGTGACAGGCCCGCACGCCACGCAGGAGGTGATGGATGCCGTGCACCTGAACCTGCCCAAGCCGCACGATCCATTTCTGGACCTGGTGCCGGGCAGTTTCGGTGTGGCGGGCATCAAGCTCACGCCCAGGCACTATGCGTATCTGAAGATCAGCGAGGGCTGCAACCACCGCTGCACCTTCTGCATCATCCCGTCGATGCGCGGCGACCTGGTGTCGCGTCCGGTGGGGGATGTGCTCAGCGAGGCCAAGGCCCTGTTCGAAGGTGGCGTGAAGGAGTTGCTGGTAATCAGCCAGGACACGTCGGCCTATGGTGTGGACGTGAAATACCGCACCGGTTTCTGGGACGGCAAACCCGTCAAGACGCGCATGCTGGAGCTGGTGCAGACGCTGGGCGAGATCGCCGAGCCGTATGGTGCCTGGGTGCGTTTGCACTATGTGTACCCCTACCCCAGCGTGGACGAGATCCTCCCGCTCATGGCCACGGGCAAGGTGCTGCCGTACCTGGATGTGCCGTTCCAGCACAGCCACCCCGACGTGCTCAAGCGCATGAAGCGCCCGGCCAGCGGCGAGCGCAACCTCGAGCGCATCCAGCGCTGGCGCGAGGCCTGCCCCGAGCTGGTCATCCGCAGCACCTTCATTGCGGGCTTTCCGGGCGAGACGGAAGAAGAGTTCCAGCACCTGCTCGATTTTGTGCGCGAGGCGCAGATCGACCGCGCGGGCTGCTTTGCCTACAGCGACGTGAATGGCGCTGCCGCCAACGAGCTGCCCGGCATGCTGCCTCTGGAAGTGCGCGAAGAGCGCCGTGCCCGCTTCATGGCGGTGGCCGAAGAGGTGTCGATTGCCAAGCTGCAGCGCCGCGTGGGCGCCACCATGCAGGTGCTGGTGGACCATGCCCCCGCTTTGGGCAAGAAGGGCGGCCGGGGCCGCAGCTATGCCGATGCCCCCGAGATTGATGGCGTGGTGCATCTGCTGCCACCGGAGAAGATCAGCAAGCAACTCAAGGTGGGTGAATTCACGCGTGCGCGCATCGTGGGCACGCAGGGGCATGACCTGGTGGCCGTGCCGGTGTGACCCTGCCGGTTGCTGCTATGGTTTGAATAGCTGCTGGCGATTTTCCTTCCAACGCTAAAGTCAAAAATGATCCATGAAAAAGGCTTCCCTCGGGAAGCCTTTTTGTTGAGCGGAGGCGCAAGCCTCAGACGCGCTTGCGGTATTCGCCGGTGCGGGTGTCGATTTCGATCTTGTCGCCTTGGCTGACGAACAGGGGCACGGGCACTTCGAAACCGGTGGCGATCTTGGCGGGCTTCAAAACCTTGCCGGAGGTGTCGCCCTTGACGGCGGGTTCCGTCCAGGTGATTTCGCGCTCGACGCTGGTGGGCAGTTCGACCGAGATGGCCTTGCCGTCGTAGAACACCACTTCCACGGCCATGCCGTCTTCCAGGTAGTTCAGCGAGTCACCCATGTTTTCGGCTTCCACTTCGTACTGGTTGTACTCGGTGTCCATGCAGACATACATGGGATCGGCGAAGTAGGAGTAGGTGCACTCCTTCTTGTCGAGGATGACGTTGTCGATCTTGTCGTCGGCCTTGAACACGACTTCGGTGCCGAAGTTGCCGATCAGGCTTTTGAGCTTCATGCGCACGGTGGCGGCGCCGCGGCCACCGCGGGCGTATTCGGTCTTGAGGACGACCATGGGGTCCTTGCCGTGCATGATGACGTTGCCGGCGCGGATTTCTTGAGCGATTTTCATAGCAGGTTGCTTGGGTTGGGGCCGCTCAACGCAGGGGCGGGTGACCTTCAGGGCCTGAAGGAGCGCCGTGCCCATGCATGTTCCGCGGCGGGAATGCGCTTGGGGCTTGCACGATGTGCCGCACCCGTTTTGCGCAAAGCCTTGAATTTTACCGTTTTTCGGCGACAAAGCCCAAAAGTTGTGCCACCAGATTGTCCTGCGTCAGAAGGCGTGCACGGGCGGCTGCAATGCAGGCGGTCCACTCCGACAGGGTGCCGTCGTCGGGCCATTGCAGCGGTGCGCTGTCCAGCCCGTTCCAGGTGGCGTGGAATTGCCGCAGCGATGCGGGGGCCTGCAGCCAGTCGAGAAAGGCCCACAGCTTGTCGTGGTGGGCGTTGTCATGCTGCGGGTAGATGTGCCACACCAGCGCCTGCCCGGCCCACAGCGCCCGCACCAGCGAGTCTTCGCCGCGCACGGCGTTGAAGTCACAGGCCCAGAGCATCTCGTCGAACGCCGCCTGCGGGCGGTGCGGAAGGTATGAAATAGATAGCTGCTCGCGATTGTCCGATAAGCGCTGGAGGGCGATCTCGCCCCTGCCTTCTGCCAAGACTGCCTGCACAGCCGCCGTGGGGCGGCCGGGGGTGACCAGCAGCTGCGTGGGCTGCGCCTGGCATTGCCGCAGCAGATCGGGCAGGGCGGCGGGCTCATAGCAGAACAGCGACACCCAGCGGTGCCCCGGCCCGATACCGCACCGGCCGAAGGCCGCTGCGTGCGCGGCGCGCCAGGCGCTGCGGTCGAACGCTTCGCGTCTGGCCATCAGATCGGGCTCGCGCAGCAGGCCACCGGTGGCGGGGGTGAAGCCCGGGTAGAAAAACCAGCGGGTCCAGCCGGCGGCGGGGCCCGTGAGCAGAGGGGAGGGCAGCCGGTGGTTGCGCTCCACGTACGCCTCTGCCGACAGGTATTCGAGATTGATCCAGACGGGTTTGTGGCCCCTGGAGATTTTCTGTTTTGCACTGTACGCTATGAATTCAGGAGCGATTTCGCAGCCGAACGCTTCCAGCATCACGTCGGGCGGGGCCTCGTGGGCGGCTGGCACGGGCGCATCCCAGGCGCGCACATCCACGCTCGGGCAGCCGTCGGGCGCCATCCATTGCAGGGCCGAGGCGTCGTCCACCCACAGGCGCACCTGCTGGCCTTGCCCGGCCAGTTGCGTGGCCAGGCGCCAGCACACGCCGATGTCGCCAAAGTTGTCGATCACGCGGCAGAAAACATCCCATTGCAGGGCGGCGATGGGAGCGGTCATGGCGTGGTGGCCGCTTGCGGCGGGGTGCGCAGGTGGTCCACCAGCAGCCGCGCGACGCTGGACAGGGCTTCTTCGGCGCGCACGCACAGCATCAGCCGCCGCTGCGCCCAGGGCTCGTTCAGCGTGATGGCCCGGATGGCCAGCGTGCCGCGGTAGAGCGAGGCGCTGCCGCGCGGCATCACGCCAATGCCCAGGCCGGCGGCCACCATCAGGCACAGCGCGTCGTAACTGGTGACCTGGATGCGCAGCCGCAGGGGCAGGTCCACCTCGGCGGCGGCGCGCATGAGCTGGTTGTTGACGGCGCTGCCCGGGTGCATGCCGACAAAGGCAAAGGGCAGGGCTTCGGCCAGGCGCACCGCCTTGCGCCGGGCCAGCAGGTGGCCCGTGGGCACGATCAGCACCAGTTCGTCGCTGCGGTAGGGCAGCAGCGTGAGGCGCTCGCCATAGTTGCCATGGTTGAGGATGCCCACATCGGCGGCGTTTTCGGCCACGGATTCGGCAATCGCCGTGCTGATCTGTTCCTGCAGGCGCACATCGACCTGCGGGTGCAGCGCCAGAAAGCTCTGCAGCTCGCCCGGCAGGAACTGCGTGATGGCCGAGATGTTGGCCACCACGCGCACATGGCCGCGCGTGCCACTGCCGTATTCGCGCATCTGGCTGGCAATGCCATCGAGGTCGTTGAGCACGCCGCGCGCCAGGTTCAGCAGGGCAAACGCTGCCGCCGTGGGCTCGGTGCCGCGGTTGCTGCGGGTGAACAGCGCCACCTGCAGCGCGGCCTCCAGGTCGGCCAGGCGGCGGCTCACCGCCGATGCCGCCAGATGTTCGCGCGCGGCGGCGGCGGCGATGGTGTTTTCTTCCATCACGGCAACGAACAGGCGCAGGGAGACGGGGTCGAGTTTCATGGGGTGCATGGATCGTACCTTGTCGCCATGCCGGTTTGCGATGGCAGCTTCGCGCATCAGCGTTTTACGGCTGGCGCGGGCCTGCGCATGATGCGGGCCAGACCCACACAGGCTACATGCCTGCGGAGATGACACTGCATGAATTCACCGCAATCACTTCAGGCCCTCACCCCTGCCGCCCTCGCTGGCGTGCGCGTGGTCGAAATGGGCCAGCTCATCGCCGGGCCGTTTTGCGGCAAGACGCTGGGCGAGTTTGGCGCCGATGTGATCAAGATCGAAGCCCCCGAGACGGGTGACCCGCTGCGCAACTGGCGCCTCATCAAGGAAGGCACTTCGGTCTGGTGGCAGGTGCAGTCGCGCAACAAGCGCTCGGTGGCGCTGGACCTGCGCCAGAAGGAGGGCCAGGATATTGCCCGCCAGCTGATTGCCGAGGCCGATGTGCTGATCGAGAACTTCCGCCCCGGCACGCTCGAAGGCTGGGGCATGTCGCCGCAAGAGCTGCAGGCGCTCAACCCCGATCTGGTGATGCTGCGCATCTCGGGCTATGGCCAGACCGGCCCCTACCGCGACCTGCCGGGCTTTGGCGTGATTGGCGAGGCCATGGGCGGGCTGCGCCACCTCACCGGCGAACCCGGCCGCGTGCCGGTGCGCGTGGGCGTGTCGATTGGCGACACGCTGGCGGCGCTGCATGGCACCATCGGCGTGCTCATGGCGCTGTACCACCGCAAGGTCAACGGCGGCCAGGGCCAGGTGATCGACGTGGCGCTGCACGAGGCCGTGTTCAACGTGATGGAAAGCCTGATCCCCGAATACAGCGCCTTTGGCGCCGTGCGCGAGGCCGCAGGCAGCGCGCTGCCGGGCATCGCACCGTCCAACGCCTACCCCTGCCAGGACGGCTGGGTGCTGGTGGCGGGCAATGGCGACAGCATCTTCAAGCGGCTGATGGACACCATTGGCCGCCCCGACCTGGCCGCCGCGCCAGACCTGACCGACAACGCGGGCCGGGTGGCCCGCGTGCAGGAGCTCGACGCCGCTATTCAAGCGTGGAGCGCGCAGCGCACCGTGCAGCAGGTGCTGGATGCCCTGGGCGCCGCCCGCGTGCCCGCCGGCAAGGTCTACACCGCCAAGGACATCGCCGAAGACCCGCATTACCGCGCCCGCGACATGCTGCTCTCGCAGACCACGCGCGATGGCTACACGGTGGAGGTGCCCGGCATCGTGCCCAAGCTCTCGGCCACGCCCGGCACGATCCGCAGCAGTGCGCCGCACCTGGGCGACGATACCGATGCCGTGCTGGCAGAGGCGGGTCTCACGGTCGAACAGATTGCGCTGCTGCGCAGCAAGGGAGTGATTCAATGAGCAACGAAGCGACTGCCACGGTCTGGAACGGCGCGGGCCGCCGCATCCATATCCAGGAAGTGGGCACGCGCGACGGCCTGCAGATGGAGCAGGCCTTTGTGCCCACCGAGGACAAGATCGCGCTGGTGAATGCGCTGTCGAGTGCGGGCCTGTCCAAGATCGAGGTCACCTCGTTCACCTCGCCCGCAGCCATCCCGGCACTGAAAGATGCCGAGATCGTCATGCGCGAGATCACGCGCCGCCCCGGCACCGTCTACACCGCGCTGGTGCCCAATATGCGCGGCGCCGAGCGCGCCATCGAGGCATGCACCGATGAGCTCAACCTCGTCATGTCGGTGAGTGCCACGCACAACCTGGCCAACCTGCGCATGACCCAGGCCCAGTCGTTTGCCGCGCTGGCCCAGGTGGTGGCCACGGCGCAAGGTGCGCAGGTGGCGGTGAATGTGTCACTGTCCTGCGTGTTCGGCTGCCCCATGGAGGGCGATGTGGCCCCGGCCGAGGTGCTGGGCTGGGTGCAGCGTTTTGCCGACCTGGGCGTGCGCGGCGTCACGCTGTGCGATACCACGGGCATGGCCTACCCGACCCAGGTACACCAGCTCACGGCCGCTGCCCGTGCGCGCTGGCCGGGTGTGGATTTCACACTGCATTTCCACAACACGCGCGGCATGGGTTTGGCCAATGTGCTGGCGGCCATCGACGCGGGCGCCGACCGGTTCGATGCCTCGCTGGGCGGCCTGGGCGGCTGCCCCTATGCGCCGGGTGCCAGCGGCAATGTGTGCAGCGAGGAGATCGTGCATGCGCTGCAGCTCATGGGCTATGACACGGGGGTGGATCTGGCGCAGCTCGTTGCCGCCGCGCAGCGCCTGCCCGCGCTCATCGGCCACGACATTCCCAGCCAGATTGCCAAGGCGGGGCCGCGCCTGGCGCTGCACCCGGTGCCTGCCGATTTCGAAACAATTCGCGAAAGAGCGCTTTCCCGCTGAATACTGGCGCGCACAGCATTCCCCCATAACACCAGGAGACAAAAGCCATGACCTTCCATCCCACCGCGTTGTCCCGCCGCCTCTTCACCGCCGCCGTGCTGTGCTCTGCCGCACTGGCGGCGGGCGCGCAGGACAAGTTCCCCTCCAAGCCCATCACCGTGGTGGTGCCCCAGGCCGCTGGCGGTGCCAACGATGCCATCGCCCGCGTGCTGGCGCAAAAACTCACCGAGCAGCTGGGTCAGAGCGTGATCGTGGACAACCGCCCCGGCGCGGGCGGCACGTTGGCAACTGCAGCCACGGCCCGCGCGCGCAACGATGGCTACACGCTGCTGCTCACGGCTGACAGCGCCCATGTGATTGGCCCCGCGCTGTACAAGCACCCGGGTTTCGATCCGGTCAGGGACTTCACGCCCGTGGCGCCCGTGGCCACGGCAGGCTATGTGCTGGTGGCACACCCATCCTTTCCCGCCAACACCGTGGCGGAAATGGTCGCGCTGGCCAAGGCCAGCCCTGGCAAGTATTCGATCGCTTCGGCGGGCAACGGTACGCTGAACCACCTGATCGGCGAGATGCTGCAAAAGGCTGCGGGCATCCAGCTGCAGCACATTCCCTACAAGGGTTCGGCGGCGGCCGCCACCGATGTGGTGGGCGGGCAGGTGCCCCTGTCGGTGCAAAGCCTGCCCTCGGCCATTGCCTTCATCAAGGCGGGCAAGCTCAAGGTGCTGGGCGTGGTCAACGAAAAGCGCGTGGCCGCCTTGCCCGACGCGCCCACCATTGGCGAAACCCTCAAGGGCTTTGGCCAGGCGCCCTGGTACGCGCTGTTTGCCCCGGCCGGCACGCCCGCGCCCATCGTGGCAATGTTGCAGGCCGAAGTGGCCCGTGCGCTGGAACACAAGGACGTGGTCGAGAAACTGGCCGCCGTGGGCTGCGAACCCTTCAAGGGCACGGCCGCACAGCTGGGCGCGCTGGTGCAGGTCGACCTGCCCAAGTGGAGCCGGGTTGTCAAGGACACCGGGGCCACGGTAGATTGAGCAGGTGGGCGGTGGCACCCGAGCCCTCGCCCCGCCGGACACTATGCAACCACAGTGAAAACGGAGACATCGCATGAAAACCCATCGCCAGCCATTCACCACCCTCGCCATCGCCGCGCTGACCCTGGGCCTGGGCAGCGCCGCCTGGGCGCAAGGCGCCTACCCCACCAAACCCGTGACCATGGTGGTGCCCACCGCCGCCGGCGGCACCACCGACCTGTCGGCGCGCATGGTGGCGCAGGCGCTCGGCCCGGTGCTGGGCCAGTCGGTGGTGGTGGACAACAAGGGCGGTGGCAACGGCAACATTGCGGCCAGCATCGTCAAGCGGGCCGAGGCCGATGGCTACACGTTGTTCATGCAGTATTCGGGCTACCACGTGATCTCGCCCCACCTGACCAAGGTGGCGCAGTGGGCGCAGAGCGACTTCCAGCCGGTTGCCAACGTGATTTCGGCGCCGCAGATCATCGTGGTGCGCAATGACCTGCCGGTGAAGTCCTTGCCAGAGCTGATGGCTTACGCCAAGGCCAACCCGGGCAAGCTCAACTACGCCTCTTCGGGCAATGGTTCGCTGCAGCATGTGACCGGTGCCATGCTGGAGCAGCAGGGCGGCATCAAGATGGTCCATGTGCCCTACAAAGGCACGGGCCCCGCGCTGCAGGATCTGCTGGGCGGCCAGGTGGACCTGACGTTTGGCACCGCGCCGCCCTTCATGCCCCATATCGCCGGCGGCAAGCTGCGCGTGCTGGCCGTGACCGGCAAGGAGCGCCTGCCCAGCCTGCCCGATGTGCCCACCACCGCCGAGGCGGGCTACCCCGGTGTGAACGCCACGTCGTGGTTTGCGCTGTTTGCGCCGGCTGGTGTGCCCAAGCCGGTGGTGGACAAGCTCACCGCCGACATCCGCACCGTGGTGCAGAGCGCTGCCTTCAAGCAAAAGGCGCAGGAGCAGGGCGCGACGGCCGACTACCAAAGCCCCGCGCAACTGGGCGAGAAGGCCAGGACCGATCTGGCCAACTGGGCCAGCGTGGTGAAAAGTGCCAAGATCGAGGCTGAGTAAAGGTGTGTTGGCGGCTTGTCCAGGAAAGATAAGCGCAAGCAGCTATTAAAAATATAGCGTTCTGCCGCAGGCTCCAGGGCAATCGCATCTAAAAAATAGAGTCAAATCCAACGACACTGCAGGGCTTGAGTAATCTGCCAAGCGCTGTTTAGATGAGCCTGCTGCAACACCTGCAAAGCATCCCGGACCCCCGCATAGAGCGCACGCGCCGCCACGAACTGCAAGCGATCCTTGCTGTGGCGCTGTGCGCCACCATCGCAGGAGCGGACAACTGGGTGGAGGTGGCCGAGTTCGGCGAACAGCACCAAGACTGGTTTACCCGCTTCGTGCCATTGCGCTGTGGAGTTGCCTCGCACGATACCTTTGCGCGGGTGTTTCGCCTGCTCGATGCCCGG
>NZ_JBXAGC010000005.1:0-181007 GCF_058793725.1 Acidovorax sp. GW835-FHT14B10 | reverse complement strand
ATACCGGGTTTTTACCCAGCAAAACCCAAAACCATCTTCTTTTTTCCTCCACCCCCAGAACCCTCACAAAGAAGGCCAACGGCAGCGAAGCCATCGACTATAGCACGGGAAAGCTACGTCCGGAGCCAGACTCCCACGATCTGCGCCACTTTGTCCTGAACCGGGGGAGGCCAATCGCCCCAGGACAGAAACGGATGCCCCCGATAATCAGCGCCACTATGGCACTTATCACCCTTCTGGACGCCCAACTCGCATTTGGGCATGTCGCGTTGCTGGACCACGCCGGCTTCTCCCTGGAAACCACGGAGCGCATTGGTTTGATCGGGCGCAACGGAGCTGGCAAGTCGTCCCTGCTCAAGATTCTGGGCGGATTGGCCAAACCGGACGATGGCACCCTGCAGGTACAGCAAGGCGTGCGCATCGCCTACGTTGCACAAGAACCCGCACTGGACCCGGAAGCCACCATTTTCAAAGCGGCCTCGGAAGGTTTGCAGCATGTCATTGCGATCCGGGACCAGTATCTTTCCGGAGCGGAAGGGCTCGACCTTGACGCACTGCAATCCGTGATTGAGGCTTACGATGCCTGGAACTGGGAACAGCGGGTTGAGGAGACGCTGCAGCGCCTGCACCTGGACCCGGATGCCAGAGTTGGCACACTCTCGGGCGGGACCAAGAAGCGCGTCGCCTTGGCCCAGGCACTCGTGGCTCGGCCTGACGTGCTGCTGCTTGATGAGCCCACCAATCACCTTGATCTGGATTCCATCGAGTGGCTCGAAGATCTGTTGCTCGATTTCCCGGGCAGTGTTGTCACCATCACCCACGACCGCGCCTTTCTGGACAGGGTCGCCACGCGGATTGTGGAACTCGACCGGGGTCAGTTGCGCTCCTACCCGGGCAACTTCGCGCAATACCTCGTCCAGAAGGAAGAGCAACTGGCGCAGGAAGCGGTGATCGCCGCCAAGGCAGACAAGTTGCTGGCCCAGGAAGAAATCTGGATCCGCAAGGGCGTGGAGGCGCGGCGCACACGCAGCCAAAGCCGCATCACACGGCTGGAGCACCTGCGCGCGCGCCGCGAGGCGCGGCGGGATGTGGTGGGGAGCGTGAAGATGGATGTGGCCACCGGTTCGCAAAACGGCTACCAAGGCAAAATCGTGGCCGAGCTGAGCGGGGTCAGCAAGGCATTCGGCGACAAGACCATCGTGCGCAACTTCAGCGCCACCATTCTCCGCGGCGACAAGGTGGGCCTGATTGGCCCGAATGGTGCGGGCAAAACCACCCTGCTCAAGCTGATCCTGGGCGAGCTCCAGCCTGACGCAGGAACGATCCGCCAGGGGGCCAACCTGCAGGTAGCCTATTTCGACCAGATGCGCCATGCCATCAATCTCGATGCCACGCTGGAGGATTTCATCAGTCCAGGCAGCGAATGGATTGAGATCGGCGGGCAGCGCAAGCATGTCAAGAGCTACCTGAGCGATTTCCTGTTTTCGCCCGCGCGCGCGCACTCCCCCGTGCGGTCCTTGTCCGGGGGCGAGCGCAACCGGCTTTTGCTCGCGCGCCTGTTCGCCCGCCCCGCCAATGTGCTGGTGCTGGACGAACCCACCAACGATCTGGACATCGACACCCTGGATTTGCTGGAAGAACTGCTGGAGTCCTACGATGGCACCGTGTTTCTGGTCAGCCACGATCGGACTTTCCTCGATAACGTGGTGACCAGCACCATTGCATTCGAAGGCGACGGACGGTGGCGGGAGTATGAGGGCGGCGTGCAAGACTGGCTGGTCCAGTCCAAGCGCAGCCGGGCACTGGCCGCCGCTGCGCCTCAGGCACGTTCGGGGGCAACAGATATTGCAGAGAAAAATGCCCCCCCGCGCACACCAGACAAGCCGGAACAACTCCAAAAAAAGAAACTGAGCTACAAAGAGCAACGTGAGCTGGACCAGTTGCCTGAACGGATTGCCGAGCTGGAGACCGAGCAGAAGGCCCTGCAACAGGAGCTGTCCAACGGGCAGCTCTACAGCCAGGACCCGGCCCGCGCGGCAACCCTGCATGCGCGCGAAGGTGAGATCGAGGAAGAATTGATGGCAGCATTGGAGCGCTGGTCGGCACTTTCTGCCTGACGAACGGTCGACCAACGCAAGGCGCCCTCCGAGCCTTGCGGTAACCCATTGGATCCGATGGTGAGGGCGGTCAGTGATTCCGCGCAATCGCGCTGGTTCAAGGGCAGCACCTTGTCTGCTGCACCGTGGGCCGGGGTCTCTACAGCACCCACCTGAACCTGCGATCCGTGCGCGAAGCCATGGTGATGCGGGCACAGCGCATGACGCATCTGCTCGATGCCGGCATGGCAAACAACCTGCGCCGCGAGCTCTGCCTGTGCGGGCTGCTGTCGCCACTGGAGGATGCGATGGACGAACCCCTGGGCTCCATCCAGCGCCGCGTCCCGCTGTCCGAACGCGCCTACGATGCCAACGTGCTCGACACCGGTCCCTACGCCTCGGGCCTGCAGATGGCGCGCGCCCGGGAGTCCAACGACGCCAGCGCCATCCGCAAGCTGAGCGAAACCCACGGGCTGGACCTGGAAGAAGTCAACCGCGCGCTGCTGCGGGTGCTGGCCGATCTGGAAGTGGAACGCCCCGCCGCCTGAACCGGTGCTGCCCGTCGCAGCGCCATGGGGCTACCGGCTCTGCGCCACCACCCGCTGGAATACGCGCCAGAAGGCGGCATCCTGCGTGGTGGTGAAGTTGATGCGCATCAGCGTGCAGGGCTGCCGGCTGGCGTGGAACAAGGCCCCGGGCGCCAGCAGGTAGCCCTCGTCCAGCATGCGCTGGGCCAGCACATCGGTGTCCACGCCCGTCTCCACCCAGCCGAACAGCCCCGCCGGCTCGGCCGCAAAGCTGCACCCGGCCTCCAGCGCCAGCTGCACGCTGCGCATGCGCGCCTGGGCCAGGCGCAGGCGCATGCGCTCGGCGTGGCGGCGCAGCTGGCCCTGGTCGATGCACAGGGCCAGCGCTTTTTCCAGGATGGACGGCGTGGTCAGGGTGGACAGCAGCTTGGTATCGAGCAGCCGCTCCAGCAGATCGGGCGGCGCCGCCAAGTAGCCCACGCGCCAGTTGGGCGCCAGGATCTTGGCGAAGCCGCTCACATAGATGGTGCGCCGTAGGCCGTCGAGCACCGTGAGCCGCGTGGCGTGCGCGGGCGCGATGTGGCTGTAGGTGTCGTCCTCCACAATGTGGAAGTTGTGCCGCTGCGCCAGTTGCAGCACCTGGTGGGCACTGCCGGGCGAAAGGCAATACCCCGTGGGGTTGTGGAACACGCTCACGCTCACGAACAGCTTGGGCGCGTGGGCCTCGCAATAGCGCGCCATCACCTCCAGGTCGGGCCCGTCGGCGCGGCGCGGCACGGGCAGGATGCGCATGCCCAGGGCATCGAGCCGCGCAAACTCCACCGACCAGCCGGGCTCCTCCACCATCACCGGGTCGCCCGGGCGCAGCAGGGTGCGGCTGACAATGTCGAGCGCGTGCGTGGCCCCTACCGTGGTGATGATCTGCCCGGCCGGGGCGGGAATGTCCAGGCCGGCCAGCTTGCGCGCCAGCACCTGGCGCAGGCCGGGGTCGCCCATGGGGTCGCCATATTGGAGCGAGCCCTCCTGCAGCGCCCGGCTGGCCGTCACCTTGCGTACCGCCGCCGCCATGAAACCCGCCTCCAGCCATTCGGAAGGAAACACGCCGGAACCCGGCTGCGGGTGGGAGGATGCCTGGTGGAACATGCCCCGGATCAGCGCCGTGGCGTTGATGCGCGAACCCGAGGGCAAAGGCCCGGAGTCCAGGCGTCCATCCGGCATCGCGACTGCTACATTTTGTATAGCTGAAAGCGCTTTTTTCTCCTGCGCTAGAGCCCCATTCTGCACAAAATCACGCACATAGAAACCGCGCTGGTTGCGCGCCTCCACCAGGCCCTGGGCCTGCAGCTGGTCGTAGGCAGCCACCACGGTGTAGGGGCTCACGCCCTGCTGGCGCGCGCATTCGCGCACCGAGGGCAGGCGCGTGCCCGCGGGCAGCAGCCGCGAGCGGATGCGCTCGGCAAAGCGCTCGGCCAGTTGCTCGGTCAGGGTGTGGTTGCTGGAACGGGTCAACATGCGGGGCCTCGTGCAGAAATGCCAACTGTGCTGACACAATCGCCATTACAGATCGTGCCATTGTCGGTCAATCTGTATCGGCACTGTATTGCTATTGCTTCTACAGTAACAGCCAAACCTCCTCCTACAACGCCATGCCACCTGTTGAATTCACTGCCCTGCTGGCACTGGCCACCGCCATGAGCTTCAGCCCCGGCCCCAACACCACGCTGTCCACCGCGCTGGCGGCCAACCGGGGGCTGCCCCATGCCATGCGCTTTGTCTGCGCTGTTCCCGTGGGCTGGAGCGCCCTGCTGCTGCTGTGCGCGGGCGGTCTGGGGGCCGCTGTGGTGGCGGTGCCGGCGCTGCGCTGGGGCATCAAGGCCGTGGGCATTGCCTACCTGGTGTGGCTGGCCTGGAAGCTCAGCCAGAGCGGCCAGCTCGGCGAGGCCGACGCGGCCCGCATGGACGTGGGTTTCTGGCAGGGTGCGGCGCTGCAGTTCGTGAACATCAAGGCGTGGCTGCTGTCGCTGACCATCGTGGCGGGATGGATCGTCGGGCGCGACGACAGCCTGCAGCGCCTGGCCGTGGTGCTGCCGGTGATGGCGCTGTATGCGCTGTCCAGCAACTTGGTATATGCCGCCGTGGGCGCGCTGCTGCGCCACTGGCTGGCGCGCGGCCGGCGCCTGCTGTGGTTCAACCGTGCCATGGCGCTGGTGCTGGTGGTGACGGCGGCCTGGATGGTACGCGCATGAGCGCGCCCGGGTCCGCATCCGTTGCCAGCCCGGACGTTGCAATGCCATCCACCGCGCCCGCGCCCCATCCGCACACCGCCCCCGAGGCCCGTGGGTTGGCCCTGGGCCTGCTGGGCGTCATGATCTTTGCCCTGACCCTGCCCATGACGCGTCTGGCCGTGGGCACGCCCGAGGCTCCGCTGATGTCGGGCCTGTTCATCGCCATGGGGCGCGCGGCCGTGGCCGGGCTGCTGTCGGGCGCCCTGCTGCTGGCCCTGCGGGCACCCCTGCCGCAGCGCGCCGACCGGGGGCCGCTGGTGCTGACGGCGCTGGGCGTGGTGTTCGGTTTTCCGCTGCTCACGTCCATCGCCATGCGCCATGTCAGCGCCGTGCACGCCAGCGTGATCGTGGGGGTGCTGCCGCTGGCCACCGCCGCCGTGGGCGCGCTGCTGCACCGCCAGCGCCCGTCGCCGGCGTTCTGGGCCTGCGCGCTGCTGGGCACCGGCCTGGTCGTGGCTTTTGCCGTGCTGCGTTCGGGCAGCACGGGGCTTTCGCTGCATCCGGCCGACCTGCTGCTGCTGGGCGCCATGCTGTGCGCGGCCGTGGGCTATGCCTTTGGTGCACGGCTGTCGCAGCACATGCGGGCCGAGTTCGTGATCTGCTGGGCGCTGGTGATCTCGCTGCCCGCCACGGTGCCGCTGGCGGCGCTGTCGCTGCCCGCAACGCCCATGCCAGCGCTGGCCTGGGGCGGTTTTGCCTATGTATCGGTGTTTTCGATGTGGCTGGGCTTTTTTGCCTGGTACCGGGGCCTGGCGCTGGGTGGCACGGTGCGCGTGAGCCAGGTGCAACTGGTGCAGCCTTTTCTGGGCATGCTGTTTGCCGTGCCCCTGCTGGGCGAGGGCCTCGATGCCGTGAGCGTGGGCTTTGGCCTGGCCGTGATGGCCACCGTATTGCTGGGCCGGCGCATGCCGGTGCGGCCACGGCCCGCCTCGGCATGACGATGGCGACACCTCGGGACATTGCGGCCGCAGGGCGGGTTACAGTGCGGACCCATCGGCCCACCCGCAGGCCGGTACCACGCCGCACAACGGCTTTTTTATGGATGACAAGCGCCCCTGGCGGGCGCCACTGGAGATGACTGCATGACGAACTGGACCCTGGCCGCACGCGCCGCCAAGATGAACCCTTCCGCGATCCGCGAGATCCTCAAACTCACCGACAAGCCCGGCATCATCAGCCTGGCCGGCGGCCTGCCCTCGCCCAAGACCTTTCCCCTGCAGGAGTTCACCGCAGCCTGCAACACCGTGATGGCGCGCGACGGCGCCGCGGCCCTGCAATACGCCACCAGCGAGGGCTACGCCCCCCTGCGCCAGGCCGTGGCCGACATGCTGCCCTGGGCGGTGGACCCCGACCAGGTGCTCATCACCACCGGATCGCAGCAGGCGCTCGATTTGATCGGCAAGGTGTTCCTCGACAAGAACAGCCGCATGCTGGTGGAAACACCCACCTACCTGGGTGCGCTGCAGGCCTTCGCGCCGCAGGAACCCCTGGCCGTCAGCGTGGCCAGCGACGACGACGGCATCCTCGTGGAAGACTTTGCCGCCAAGGCCGGCACCGGCGCCGACAAGGCCCGCCTGGCCTATGTGCTGCCCAACTTCCAGAATCCCACGGGTCGCACCATGACCGAAGCACGCCGTGCCGCGCTGGTGGCCAAGGCTGCCGAACTGGGCATTCCGCTGATCGAGGACAACCCCTACGGCGACTTGTGGTTCGGCGAGGCCCCGCCCGCCCCCCTGACAGCGCGCAACCCCGATGGCTGCATCTACATGGGCTCGTTCTCCAAGGTACTGGCCCCGGGCCTGCGCCTGGGCTTTCTGGTGGCGCCCAAGGCCATCTACCCCAAGCTGCTGCAGGCCAAGCAGGCCGCCGACCTGCACACGCCCGGCTTCAACCAGCGTGTGGTGGCCGAGGTGATCAGGGACGGCTTCCTCGACCGCCATGTGCCCACCATCCGCGCGCTCTACCAGCAGCAGCGCGACACCATGCTGGCCGCGCTGGAGCATGAGATGGCCGGCCTCGGCGTGCAATGGACACGCCCGGCGGGCGGCATGTTCCTGTGGGTTCGCCTGCCCGAGGGCGTGGATGCGCAGGCGCTGCTGCCCACTGCGGTGGAGCGCAATGTGGCCTTTGTGCCCGGCGCACCGTTTTATGCCGAGCACCCCGACACGCGCACGCTGCGCCTGTCGTACGTGACGGCCAGCAGCGACGAGATCCGCACCGCCATCGCCGCGCTGGCGGCAGCCATCCGCGCCCACCAGGCGAAGGGCTGAAACCATGCGCCAGCGCCCCTTCCGGCAGGTGGATGTGTTCACCGACCAGCCCTACCTGGGCAACCCGCTGGCCGTGGTGCTGGACGGCGAAGGCCTCACCACCGAGGCCATGCAGCAGTTCACCGACTGGACCAACCTGTCCGAAGCCACCTTCCTGCTGCCGCCCACGCCCGAAGGCCGCGTGGCCGGGGCAGATTACCGCGTGCGCATCTTCAGCCCCGGCCGCGAGCTGCCGTTCGCGGGCCACCCCACGCTGGGCAGCTGCCACGCCTGGCTCGAAGCCGGCGGCCAGCCCCACACAGCGGGCCGGGTGGTGCAGGAATGCGGCGTGGGCCTGGTGGCGCTGCGCCAGGACGGCGACCGCCTGGCCTTTGCCGCGCCGCCACTGATCCGCAGCGGCCCGCTCGACGAAGCCGATGTGGCCCGCATCGCCCAGGGCCTGGGCGTGGCGCGCAGCGACATCCTGCACCATGCCTGGTGCGACAACGGCCCGAACTGGCGCGGCGTGATGCTGCAGTCGGCCGCGCAGGTGCTGGCGCTGAAGCCCGATGGCGCCATCCTTGGCGGGCTGGATGTGGGCGTGGTCGGTCCGCGCAGCAAGGTCGGAGTGGTGGGCAGCAGCGATGAACACGGCATCGCCTTCGAAGTGCGCGCCTTCTTCCCTGGCAGCAACGGCCTGAGCGAAGACCCCGTCACGGGCAGCCTGAATGCGGCGCTGGCGCAATGGCTCATCGGCGCGGGCCTGGCGCCCACGCACTATGTAGCCAGCCAGGGCACCGCGCTGGGCCGCGCCGGCCGGGTGCATGTGGCCCAGGAAGGCAGCGCCATCTGGGTGGGCGGCAGCACGGTGACCTGCGTGCGCGGCGAGGTGCTGCTGTGAGCACCTTTGCGCCGGGCGCAGACGCCCATCTTCCCAGCCTCGCCGACATCGAAGCCGCCGCGCGGGTGGTGTACCGCGACTTCGCTCCCACGCCGCAATACCGCTGGGACCTGTTGAGCGAACGCCTGGGCACCGACTGCTGGCTCAAGCACGAGAACCACACCCCCGTGGGCGCGTTCAAGATACGCGGCGGCCTCACCTACTTCGACCAGCTCGCCCAACGCGGCGCGCTGCCCCGCGAAGTGATCAGCGCCACGCGTGGCAACCACGGCCAGAGCATGGGCTGGGCCGCGCGCCGCCACGGCGTGGCCTGCACCATCGTCGTGCCGAAGGGCAACTCGGTGGAGAAGAATGCCGCCATGCGCGCCCTAGGCGTCACGCTTGTCGAACACGGCAGCGACTTCCAGGACGCGCGCGAACACGCCATGCAGATCACAGCCGAGCGCGGTACACACATGGTCCCGAGCTTCCACCCCGACCTGCTGCGCGGCGTCAGCACCTACTGGTGGGAGTTCCTGCGCGCCGTGCCGCAGCTCGACGTGGTCTACGTGCCCATCGGCCAGGGCTCGGGCGCATGCTCGGCCATTGCCGCCAAGCGGGCGCTGGGCCACGGCGTGCGTGTGGTGGGCGTGGTCAGCAGCCACGCCACCACCTACGCCGATTCGGTGGCCGCGGGCCGCGTGGTAGAGGCGCCGGTCACCACCCATCTGGCCGACGGCATGGCCTGCCGCGTGGCCGACCCCGAGGCGCTGGCCATCAGCGCCCCGCACATCGACCACATCGTGCAGGTGAGCGACTGCGAGGTGGCTACCGCCATGCTGGCGCTGTACACCGACACCCACAACGTGGCCGAGGGCGCGGGCGCTGCAGCCCTGGCGGCGGCGCTGCAGGAGTGCAGCCAACTGCGCGGCCAGGTGGTGGGTCTGGCGCTCACGGGCGGCAATGTGGATGCCGCCGTGTTCAGCCAGGTGCTGCGCCCGACCAACTGAGCGTGCGGGGCCAGTAGCCTCAGTTGCTCAGGATGATCTGCAGGATTACCCCGGTAGCGATGGCCACCAGCAGGTAGTCACCGCCGTACTGCACCCAGTGGTAGCCACGCGGCGGCGGCGGCAGGCGGTGAAGGCGCCAGTCATCGACCACATAGTGATAGCTGCGATAGGCCGGCGGAAGACGCCCGCCTCGATACCAGTTGTGTTCGGGCCCTGCACCCCGCCATCCGGGCCCGTTCATGGGGCGGTCATGTGGAGGGGCCCAGTGGGGGCGCTGGGGCGGGCTTGGCGGATGAGCGCGCGGTGGCGGCGGATGGCGCGCCTCGCCACGCTGGCCCCACGCCCCCCGATCGCCGGGCGGGCCGCGGTGGTCCCGCTGATCACGAGGTTGCGCCTGGGCCAGTCCCAGCGATGCGCAGGTGATGCACACGGCGGTGAGTCGCCCGATGCATCGTGCAATGGTAATGTTCATGGAATCCCCCTTTCGTTGCCTGCGCCGAAGCGCATTTGCCAGTGTGCGGGCGTGCTGCGCAGGCCGCTGTCGGACAACTTCGCCAGTGCCCCTCCGTCGTCGTGGTGGCTACGTCACGGGCCGGAATCGATGACCGGATTCGCCCTGCGGGGCCCGCCGGCACCGCAGGACACGTTCAAACCCCGGCAACGGCGCATGAAGACGTTACTGCATTCCTATCAAAGCCATGGCACCTCACCCCCATTGGAAAAGTGCAAGAGGTACTTATCACTCAAATTCCGGGGCACGACACAGATCAGGATCCGACACCCGGCATCCCTTTTCGATGACAACGGTAGGTGCCCGAAATGCGCACCTGCTGCTCCTGGCCCGCAAGGGTCAGCGTGCGCTCCTCCACCAGGGTCAGGAGGCCCTTGGGCTCGTCGAAGCCGCCGGCCATCCAGAACGACGCGGAGCGCACCGCAAAATGTGTATCGCCATCACGGCGTGAGCGCACGTCGCTCGTGGTGCCCTTGACGAACACATACGGATCGCGCACATGCAGGTCGAGGGACAGGGGGTAAGACTGGCGCACGGCTGAGGCTCCCTTGAATTGCGACACCGAGGACTCCTGGCCCTCGCACACATATTCCCTGTCCCAGGAAGCTGCCCCACCACAACCCGCAACCAACGCCGCCGCTGCACAGGCCATCACCCGGCGGATCCATGCAGGACGCGACGCCCGCCCGCGATGGCAGGGGCCAGCAAAGAGAGGAATGGACATGGCAGTCAACTCATGTGTTGCGAGATGCGGGCATCCACCAGGCGCTCGTCGCCAGGATGCCCTCCCAGGATGAACGGAATGCTCAGGAAAGCCGTCAGCACCACAGGCACCAGAGAGGCCAGCACCACACCAGCAAACTGGCGGCTCAGGGGGCGAAGAAGAGGGTTCATGGGGCGCATTCTTTTTTATAGGGAGAGGACTGGATGGTGCCCCCAGCGTCTGAAGGTTTGCTTAGGGCTGCGCTGGACAAGCCATCGCCATTTGCCGCGCACCACTGGATGACGTGGGACTTGTTCGGCATGGCACTGATGGTGGGAGTTCCTGCGCGACGTATCCCAACTGAACAATGTGTACGTTCCCATCGGTCAGGGCCTGGGCGCGTGCTCGACCATTCCCGCCACGCGTGCACTGCCGCGCCCGGTGCGCGTGGAGAGCATGGTCAGCAGCCACACCACCACCTGCGCGGACGCGCTGCCCGTCGGCCGCTATTGCAAGCGCCCGTCACCGCGCTGCAGGAAAAAGACTGGCTCGCGGAGCAGGCGGTGGGAGTGACGCTCACCGGCGGCAATGGGGACGCGCAACATTCGCGCGGACGCTCGCGGGGGTCTGAAATGCCCCGGTTAATAGTTTTGCTGAACGAAACCTAATCCAGCGAAGACACTCGGTTTACACGCTCATTGGCTTCTTTTACTGCGCCAGACAGAAGGGTTTACCCGATATAAAATTTCATTCTTCGAAATATTCACTACGGGGTTTGACACAAACCACACGCGCCCAACACCATAGTCTCCACATCCGCGGTCACCAGCGGCAGGAGACAACAGCATGCGATGGAAACAACGCCCGCCCGGTTCGAACTGGGGCGATTTCGGGCCCGATGACCAACTGGGGCGCGCCAACCTGATCGGGCCGGAGCAGGTGCGCAAGGGCGCGCAGGAAGTGCGTGAGGGGCTCAGCTATTGCCTCTCGCTGCCGCTGGACTACCCGGGCGGCAACGCGCTCAATGCGCGGCGCCATCCTCCGCGCCTGTCGCCCACGCGCAATGGTGAGCGGCCATACCTCAACTTCCCGCTGGGCCATGTGTATGCAGGCGCCACCGATGTGATCAGCGACGACCAGGTGCTGCTGTCGCTGCAGTACTCCACGCAGTGGGATTCGCTGGCCCATGTCGGTTCGCTGTTCGACGCCGAGGGCGACGGTCAGCTGCGCACCACCTACTACAACGGCTACCGGGGCCACGAACATGTGCTGGGGCCCGTAGACCATGGCCTGCCGCAACGCGACGCACAAGGCGCACCCGGCCCCTACCGCCCTGTGTGCTGCGCGGGCCGCCCCGCCGACGCCAGCGTGGCCCGGGCCCTGGGCGTGGAGAACCTGGCCCGAAAAGGCATGCAGGGCCGCGCCGTGCTGGTGGACCTGGCCCGGGTCTGCGGCACCGCCTTCCAGGACATCGGCTACGACCAGCTCATGCACGCCATGGCGCAGTGCGGCGCCACGGTAGAGCCCGGCGACATGCTGCTGCTGCGCACCGGCTTTGCGGGACTGGTGTTGTCCATGCAGGGCCAGCCCGACGCCGAGCGCCTGCACCACAGCTGCGCCGCACTCGACGGCGGCGACCAGCGGCTGCTGCAATGGATCACCGACAGCGGCATCGCCGCCCTGGTGGCCGACAACTACGCCGTGGAGCGCCACCCGCCCACACGCGTGCCCCAGGACGGCACACCCTACCCCGTGCTGCCGCTGCATGAGCACTGCCTGTTCAAGCTCGGGCTGCCGCTGGGTGAGCTGTGGTACCTCGACGAGCTCGCCCAAGCACTGCACGCCCGGGGGCGCACCCGCTTTTTGCTCACCGCGCCGCCCCTGCGCCTTCCCGGTGCCGTGGGCTCGCCGGTCACGCCCATCGCCACCCTCTGATCCCCCCAACCATCCCTACACACACCAGGAGACAACATGAGCCACTGCCCCCCCCTCACCTCTACTCCCCGCAGCGCCTTGCAGCGCGCCTGTCGCGCGGCATGTATCGGCTTGGCCATCGCCGCCGCGACCACGGCCGCCACGGCGCAGGACGCCAGGATTTCCGACGACGTCGTGCGCCTGGGCATCCTCACGGACCTGGGCGGCCCGTTTGCCGACATCACCGGCCCGGGCAGCGCCGCCGCGATCCAGATGGCCATCGACGACTTCGGCGGTCAGGTGCTGGGCAAGAAGATCGAACTGCTGGTGGTGGACCACCAGAACAAGGCCGACATCGCCGCCAGCAAGGCGCGCGAATGGTTCGACACCGGCAAGGTCGATGCCATCATGGACGTGGCCGTCTCCGCCCCGGCACTGGCCGTGCTGGAAGTGGCCAAGCAAAAGCAGAAGGTCATCGTCTTCAACGGCCCCGGCACCGACCGCCTCACCGGCGACCTGTGCATGCCCAGCACCGTGCACTACGTGTACGACACCTATGCGCTGGCCAACGTGACGGCCAGCGCCATCACGCAGCGCGGTGGCAAGGACTGGTTCTTCGTCACCGCCGACTACGCCTTCGGCCACAGCCTGCAGGACCAGGCCAGCGCCGTGGTCACGGCCCAGGGCGGCAAGGTACTGGGATCGGCCAAGCACCCCATTGGCGCGACGGACTTCGCATCCTTCCTGATCAGCGCGCAGAACAGCAAGGCCCAGGTCATCGGCCTGGCCAACTCCGGCGGCGACACCGTGAACACCATCAAGGCTGCGCGCGAGTTTGGCCTGACCCAGGGCAAGAACAAGCAGACCCTGGCAGGGCTGCTCATGTACATCAACGACATCCACGCCATCGGCCTGCGCACGGCGGGCGGCTTGATGCTCACCGAGGCCTTCTACTGGGACATGAACCCCGAAACACGCGCCTGGTCCAAACGCTATTTCGAGAAGATGAAGAAGATGCCCAACATGAGCCAGGCGGGCGCCTACTCATCCACCATGCACTACCTCAAGGCCGTGCAGGCCGCCAAGACCGACGACACGGCCAAGGTGATGGCGCAAATGAAGGCCACACCGATCAACGACTTCTTTGCCAAGAATGGCCGCATCCGCGAGGACGGCCGCATGGTGCACGACATGTACCTGTTCGAAGTCAAGTCGCAGGCCGATTCCAAGTACCCCTGGGACTACTACAAGCTCTTGGCCACGGTGCCGGGCGACAAGGCCTTCCTGCCGCTGTCGCAGTCCAAGTGCCCGATGGTCAAGAAGTGAGGACCGGGCGGCCATGACGACACCCCTGCACACTGCACTGATCGTCGGCGCCACGGGCGTGGTGGGCCAGGCCTGTCTGCGCCACTTCGCCAGCCTGCCCGGCTGGCGTGCGATCGGCGTGGCGCGCCGCCCGATCCAGCCGCCGCCCGGCGCCGAAGGCCTGCAGCTGGACCTGCAAGACGCGGGTGCCTGCGCGGCCGCCCTGGCAGGCCGCGACGACATCACCCACGTGGTGTACGCCGCTGTCTACGAGAAGCCCGGCGGTCTTGTCGGGGGCTGGCAGGACCAGGACCAGATGCGCATCAATCTGCAGATGCTGCGCAATGTGGTCGAGCCGCTGGACCGCCCCGGCGGTCCGCTGCGCCATGTCACCATCATGCAGGGTGGCAAGGCCTACGGCGTGCACATCCACCCCCAGATCGCGGTGCCCGCGCGTGAACGGTGGCCGCGCGACGACCACGAAAACTTCTACTGGCTGCAAGAAGATTTCCTGCGCGAGCGCCAGGCCCGCTCCGGGGACGCTTGGCACTTCACCATCATGCGGCCGCGCATCGTGTTCGGCGACGCCATGGGCAGCCACATGAACCCGATCCCGGCCATTGGCGTCTACGCCTGGCTGCGCCATGAACAAGGCCTGCCGCTGGCCTACCCCGGCGGCCCCGCGCGGGTGAACCAGGCCATCGATGCCGACCTGATCGCCCAGGCCTGCGCCTGGGCCGCTGAGGCGCCCAACGCGCGCAACGAAACCTTCAACCTGGAGAACGGCGACGTCTTCGTGTGGCAGAACGTCTGGCCCACCATTGCCGATGCGCTGGGCATGGCCGTGGGAGAGCCCGAGCCGCAGTCGCTCGGTGCCACCCTGGCGGGGCAGCAACAGGCCTGGGAACGCATCGTGGACAAATACCGGCTGGCGGCGCCGCGCGAGCTGGCGGCCTTCATCGGCCAGGGCGCCACCTACGCGGACTTCCAGATGAACCACGGCAAGACAGGTACCTTGCCGCCGGTGATCATGAGCTCGGTAAAAATTCGCCAGGCCGGCTTTGCCGCCTGCATCGACACCGAGGACATGTTCCGCAAGTGGTTTGGCCAGCTGCAGCAGCGCCGGCTGCTGCCCACGGCTGCGCAGGCCCGGCCCCTGGCATGAAGATCACGGCCATTGCAAGCACCATCGTCGATCTGCGCCTGCATCGGCTGCATGATGCGCACGGCCCAGATCGCCCACATTGCCAGCGCGGGGGGCCTCGCGATCTTTGGCGGCACCATGATGGAAGGGGCTATCGGCACGGCGGCCTGCGCACAGCTGTATTCGACTCTGCCCGACCTGCAATGGGGATGCCAATTGTCGGCCCCCAGCTGCTGGTTAACGACGTGGCCATCGGCGCACTGCACTACGAAGAATTCGCCCTGTGCGTGCCCGACGGCCCAGGGTTCGGCGCGACCCTGGACCCGGACAAGCTGGCATACCACCCGCGGCGACAGGCAGCCTGAACGCAGCAGCCACCCATTTTTCATCCGCGGCCACAGAGCCAGGTGCTTACTGCGCACATTTCCATCCCCCTGCTTGAAGGAGACATCCATGCCCCTGTTCTTGAGCCCCATCAACCGCCGCGCCACGCTGGCATTCCTGTTGAGCCCTGTTATCGGCGCAGCACTGCCCGCCCACGCACAGGCCTACCCGGATAAGGCCGTGCGTGTCATCGTTCCGTTTGCGGCGGGCACGGCGACGGATACGCTGGCGCGGCTGGTCGGACAGCACATCGCCGACGCGCTCAAGCAGCCGGTCGTGGTGGACAACCGGGCGGGCGCCAATGGTGCCATCGGTGCCGATGCCGTCGCAAAGGCCCGCGCCGATGGCTACACGCTGCTCGTGACCACCAACACCACCCAGGCCTCCAACCTGAGCCTGATGAAGACGATCCCCTACGATCCGCAGAAGGATTTCGCGCCCGTTTCACTGCTGGGCAAAGGCGCCTTCGTGCTGGCTACGCGCGCGGATGCGCCCTTCAGCACACTCGCTGAATTCGTAAGCTATGCCAAAAACAATCCCGGCAAGGTGAGCTACGGCAGCGCCAACAGCTCCGGCATCATCAGTGGAGCCACGCTGGCGCTCAAATCGAATCTGGCTCTGATCCACGTTCCCTACAAAAGCGGGCCGGCGGCGCTCAGTGATGTCATGGGTGGACAGACATCGAGCCTGTTTGTGGATATGCAGTCCGCACTGCCACACCTGCGCAGCGGCAAGCTCAAGGCCCTGGGGGTCACGACCGCGCAGGCGCACCCCCTGTTGCCAGGCGTCGCCAGCCTGGCCACCGCGCCGGGCATGGCCAATTTCGACCTGAGCTACTGGATCGCCATGTATGCGCCCGCCGGCACGCCCGCACCGGTGGTGCAGGCCCTGAACCAGCAGGTGGTGCGGTTCACACAATCCAAGGACGTCATCGCCCGGTTCGCCGACCTGGGCTTCACCATCGAAGGCAGCACGAGCGCCCAGCTGGACGAATTCACACGCAGTGAGATCGGCAAATGGCGCAGCCTGATCACCGCCGCCGGGATCGCTCCGGAATGATGAACCCCGCTGCGCCGGTCCACAGATCGGCGCAGCGGAAAGCGCTGGGCTATCCGCCGTGGCGCTGCGCCCACTCCCAGCCCAGCCGGGCCAGGGGACCGGCCTTGTGCCCGGTCTCCTCGGCGTCGGCCGAAGCCGCACTCCCATCGGCCGCGCGCTGCGCAATGCCGTAGAGGATGGCGGCCATGCGAAACAGGTTGTAGGCCATGTAGAACGACCAATGCCCCTGCGCATCGCGCCCGGTGGCGGCCTGGTAGCCGGCCAGGTACTGTGCCTCGCTCGGAATGCCCAGCGCGGCCAGGTCCAGCCCGCCCATGCCGCGCCACAGCGCGGGCGGAACGTTCCAGGCCATGCAGTGGTAGGCCAGATCGGCCAGCGGATGGCCCAGCGTGGACAGCTCCCAGTCCAGCACCCCCAGCACCCGCGGCTCGGTGGGGTGGAACACCAGGTTGTCGATGCGGTAGTCGCCATGCACCAGCGTGGTCTCGTCGCCCTCGGGCAGGTGCGCGGGCAGCCACGCCATCAGATCGAGCATCGCCTTGTCCAGCGGCACCGACAGCGCGCGGCACTGGCGCGACCAGCGGTCGATCTGGCGCTCCACATAGCGCCCCGTGCGGCCGAAGTCCGCCAGGCCCACGGCCGCAGGGTCCACGCGGTGCAGCGCGGCGATCACGCGGCCCATCTCGCGGTAGATGGCGCCGCGCTCGGCCGGTGCCATGCCGGGCAGCGCCGGGTCCATGAACACACGGCCCTGCAGAAAATCCATCAGGTAAAACGGCGTGCCGACGATGGATTCGTCCTCGCAGTAGGCCAGCATGCGCGGCACGGGCACATCGCTGCCCTGCAGCGCCCGCATGACGCGGTATTCGCGGTCAATGGCGTGGGCCGATGGGGCGAGCAGGCCGGCCGGCTTCTTGCGCAGCACGTAGGCGTTGCCACCGGCCGTGATGCGGAAGGTGGGGTTCGATTGCCCGCCGGACAGGGGGGACACCTCGATCGCGCCAGCCCCGGCCAGGCCCTGCGCGCGCAGGTAGTCGGCCAGCGGCCCAAGGGGCAGGGATGCGGCGCCGGTGCTCACAGCGAGCTCACCAGATGTGCGCCATCCACCGCCACGGTCGCGCCCGACATCGCAGCACCGGCATCCGATGCCAGCAGCAGCAGCGGCCCATCGAGATCGCTCAGCTCGCCAAAGCGGCGGCTGGGAATGCGGCTGCGCAGCTTGTCGCCGGCTTCGCTGGTGAGGAAGTCGCGGTTCAGGTCGGTCACCACATAGCCCGGCAGCAGCGCATTCACACGGATGCGGTGGCGCGCCAGCTCCAGCGCCATGGCCTTGGTGGCCTGCACCACGCCGGCCTTGGAGATCGCGTAGGGGGCCACGCCGCCGGCCACCCGTTCACCGAGGATGGAAGCCACATTCACAATGCTGCCGCCCTGCCCGGCCGCCACCATGCGCCGCGCTGCCTCGGTGGCCACCAGCCAGCAGCCCTTGAGGTTGGTGTCCAGCACATGGTCGAAATCTTCCGGTGTCTGCTCCAGCAGCGGACGGGTCACGGTGACACCGGCGTTGTTCACCACCACGTCGGGCGCGCCCCAGCTGGCCAGCGCATCGAAACAGGCATGCACACTGGCCGCGTCGGTCACGTCGAGTGCCAGCGCCCGCGCCTGGCCGCCTGCCTGCACGATGGCGTCCACCACGCTCTGCAGCTTGTCCGCACGGCGCGCGGCCACGGCCACGCGCGCCCCGGCGTCGGCAAGCAGCCGGGCGAAATGGGTGCCCAGCCCGCTGGACGCGCCCGTGACCAGCACCACCCGGCCGTCGAGCCGGAAGCGATCGATGGCGCCGCTCATGCCTGCCCCCCGGCCTCGGCCTTCTCGGCCAGGTGCACGAGCTTGCGCGCCATGCTCCAGCGGTGCACTTCGCTCGGGCCGTCGTAGATGCGAAAGGCCCGCATGTCGGTGAAGATGCGCATCACGGGCGACTCGGACGTGACCCCCTGCCCGCCCAGCATCTGCACGCTGCGATCGACCACGCGCCACTGCGCTTCGGAGCACACCACCTTGGCGCGGCTCGATTCGAAGTTGCATTTCTCGCCCTGGTCCAGCAGCCAGGCGGTGTGCCAGATATGCAGGCGGGCCGTGTGCAGGTCCATGTCGTTGTCGGCCAGCATGAAGCCCACGCCTTCGTGTTCAGCCAAAGGCTTGCCAAACGCCTGGCGCTTGCGGGTATAGGCCAGCGCCGCATCGTGCGCGCGGCGGGCCTGGCCCAGCCAGCGCATGCAGTGCGTCAGGCGTGCGGGGGCCAGGCGCACCTGCGCATAGCGGAAGCCCTTGCCGATCTCGCCCAGCACGTCGGTGGCGGGTATGCGCAGGTTGTCAAAGCGCAGCACGCCATGCCCGCCCGTGAAGCAGCTGTCCATGGCGTCCATGCTGCGCTCCAGCGTGATGCCGGGTCGGTCCATGTCGGAGAGGAACATGGTGGCCGAACCGTCTTCCATGCGCGCCATGATGATGGCGTAGTCGGCCCCTTCGGCACCGGTGATGAACCATTTGAGGCCGTTGATCACGTAGTCGCCGCCGTCGCGCACCGCCGTGGTGGCCAGCATGGAGGGGTCTGCACCGGCACCGGGCGAGGGCTCGGTCATGGCAAAGCAGGAGCGGAGGTGGCCCGCCACCTGCGGGCGCAGCCAGCGCTCCTTGTGTGCGGCGGTGGCCACTTCTTCCATGAGGTGGATGTTGCCTTCATCGGGCGCGTGGATGTTCAGCGCCGTGGGGCCCAGCCACGAGTAGCCCGCCTCCTCGAACACCGCTGCCTTGGCCACATGGCTCAGGCCCAGCCCCCCCATCTCGCGCGAGGCATGGGGCGTGAGCAGGCCGGCCGTGCGGGCGCGCGCCACCAGCTCGCGGCGCAGCGCCTCGCTGGGGCCATGCGACGACTGGCGTTCGTCGTTTTCGAGGGGAATGACCTGCTCGGCGATGAACTCGCGCGTCTTGTCGCGCAGGTCGCGGATTTCAGGAGAAAGGTTGAAGTCCATACGGCAAATTCCTTCACATTTTTTCAGGGACGACCGGCTGCCCCGGCGCACTCCACCAGGGCATCCACGACCACCGCACCGCCACCGGCGGCCCCCACCATGACGGGGTTCAGGTCGAGGGATGCGATGGTGCCACGCGCGCCGGAAATCACGGTGCCGACGGCGACAGCGATGTTCGCCAGCGCCTGCACGTCCAGTGGCGGGTCACCGCGCACGCCCTCCAGCAGCGGCGCGATGCGCAGCGTGCGCAGCGCCCGCACCACCTCGTCCTGGCTGAAGGGTGGCAGCAGCACGGCGCAGTCCTTGAGCGCCTCGACGTACTTGCCGCCGTCGCCCACCACCACCACGGGGCCGAAGACGGGGTCGATGCGCGCGCCCACCATGAACTCGTGCTGGCCCTTGCGCGTGGCCGCCACGATCACGCCATCGCGCTGCACGCCCATGGCATCCATCTTGGACCAGAAGCGCTCGAACAACTCGGCCGCCTGCTCGCGTGTCTGCACGTTGAGGGCCACCAGCCCGTGCTCGGACTTGTGCGGCACCTCGGCCGAGCAGGCCTTGACCACGGCGGGTGCGCCGATGGCATCGAACGCCGCGCGGGCCTCGTCGGCGGTGCGGCACAGGTGCATGGGCACCGTGGGCACGCCGTGGTGCGCCAGCAGGGCGAGGCTGTCCACCTCGTTCAGAAAACCCTGCGCGCCGGCCGGCACCTGCACGTTGGGCAGGGGGGGCCATGCGGCGCGCGGCTGGCGCATCAGCGCCGTGTGCCCGGCCACCTGGGCCAGCACGGCGATGGCCTCGCCTTCGTTGGGGAAGGTGGCGATGCCGTGCGCGCGGAAGGGCGCTGCCACGCTCTCTTGCCAGGCGGCCACGGCCACGGGCTTGCCGGTGGTGGCCTCGAAGGCGGCGGCGTCGCGGGCGAAGCGGTCCACGTCGTAGCCCGCACCAGCCACGGGAATGTTCAGGAAGAACAGGTCGGCCGCCGGGTCCTGCGCCACGGCGGGCAGCACGTCGCCGAACAGGCCGCTGTTGGACAGCAGCGCGGCGGTGACGTCGATGGGGTTGCTGGCGGTGGCAAAGCCCGGCAGCTTGGAGGCCACGTCGGCCTGCGTGGCGGGGCTCAGCTGCGCCAGCGGCAGGCCCAGGTCTTCGGCCGCGTCGGCGCCCATCACGCAACTCGCGCCGGAGTTGCTGATCACCACCAGGCGCCGGCCCTCGGGGCGCCAGCCCTTCAGGTAGGCGTGCGCGGCACGCGCCTGCTCGTGCGGATCGCGCACGCGCCAGATGCCGTGGTGCTTGAAGAAGGCGTCCACGGTGCGGTCCTCGTTGGCCAGCGCGCCCGTGTGCGACGACGCGGCCTTCTGCCCGCTGGCCGAGCGCCCGGCCTTGACCGCGACGATGGGTAGGTCGCGCTCGCGCGCATAGGCGGCGGTGGCGGCCAGCATCTCGGGGTTGGCAATGCTCTCCAGGTACAGCAGCAGCAGCTTCACGTCGGGGTCGTGGGCCACGGCCCAGGCCATCTCGGCGGCGGTCACATCGGCCTCGTTGCCCGTGGCATGCACATGGCGCACACCCAGGCCGCGCCCGCGCACCAGGCCGTAGATCATGGAACTCATGCCGCCGCTCTGGCTCACCACCCCCACGGGCCCGTCCATGGGCGGCACCTCGATGAACATGGTGGAAAAGCCCGCGATGGCGCCCGTGCCGAAGTTGGCCAGGCCCTGCGTGTTGGGGCCATACAGGCGCATGCCGGCGGCGCGGGCCCTGGCCACCATGTGGTCCTGCAGCTCGCGCCCGGCGGGGCCGGTCTCGCCGAATCCCGAGGCAATGATGACGGCCGACTTGACGCCACGCGCGGCGCACTCCTCCACCGCCGCCACGGTTTTGTCGCCGCCCACCACGACCAGGGCGAGATCCGGCACTTCGGGCAGGTCGGCGAGCGTGGCGTAGCTTTTGTGGCCCTGAATCTCCGCGCGTGCCGGATTGATGGGATAGACCGCGCCCTGGTAGCCGTGGCGCTGCATGTAGTAGATGGGACGCCCGCCAATCTTGTGGATGTTGTCCGAGGCACCAATGATGGCAACCGAACGCGGGTCGAGGGCGGAAGTAAGGAGATCTTGCATGGCAGTTACGTGTGTCTCAGGGGTTCATCGAGTGCGGCCTTCGCGCCTGGCGCGGCGCAGTCCAGGGCCGCCGTGCAAGGGCCGCCCCGCCGCACGGGCGGCGTCCCCCTGTGCAGGGGGAAGGCGCGAAACGCGCCATCGCGGGGACTTATTCAGCGTCGCCTTAGTCAATCTTTGCGCCGGAGGTCTTCACCACCTTGGCCCATTTGTCCACTTCGGCCTGCAGAAAGGCGCCATACGCCACCGGCGCGCTCCAGGCCGCGGCAAAACCCTGGGCATCGAAACGCTGGCGGATGTCGGGGCTCTCGAGCACCGCCTTGAGCTCGGTGCTCAGCCGCGCAATGACCTCCCTGGGCGTGCCAGCGGGTGCCAGCAGGCCGTTCCAGGCGATGGCCTCGTAACCGGGCAAGCCGGACTCGGCCACGGTGGGCAGCTCGGGCGCCACCGCGGAGCGCTGGGCACTCGTCACGGCCAGGGCCTTGAGCTTGCCGCCCTTCACGTGGGGCATGGACGACAGCATGGTGTCGAACATCAGATCGACCTGTCCGCCCATCACGTCGGTGAGTGCGGGCGCGCTGCCCTTGTAGGGAACATGGTTCATTTTGATCCCGGCCATGGCGCTGAACAGCTCTGCCGAGAGGTGGGTGGACTGGCCATTGCCTGACGAGCCGTAGTTCAGCCCGCCGCTTTTGCCCTTGGCCAGCGCGATGAGCTCGGCCACGTTGTTGGCCGGCAGGGCCGGGTTGGCAACAATCACCAGCGGACCGCCAGTGAGCTGCGAGATCGGCGCGAAATCCTTGGTCAGCGAGTAGTTGAGCTTGGCGAACAGCGCGGGATTGATGGCATGCGCCGTGGTGGCCACCACCAGCGTGTAGCCATCCGGTGCGCTGCGGGCCACGGCTTCAGCGCCCAGGTTGGCCCCTGCGCCGGGCTTGTTGTCGATGACAAACGGCTGGCCCAGGCGCTCCTGCAGTTTCTGCGCGACGGCGCGCGCCACGATGTCCGTGGGCCCCCCGGGTGGGTAGGGCACGACCAGCTTCACAGGCTTGTTCGGATAGTCCTGCGCAAAGGCCTGTGGCGCCCCCGCCGCACACAGTGCGGCGCAGGCCAGGCCGATCCAGTGGCGGCGGGACGTCAGGCGGGAAATGGGGGGGTTCATCATGGCTTGTCTCCTGGGGTGATGTCGTTTGAATGCCGGTGAATGAAAGGAAAAGACGCGAAAAAAATGCTATGGCGCGGGCGCAAAGCGCACCAGCGTGCGCCCCTCGTGCGCGAAGAAGCCCGCCTGTACCTGGTCGCCGATGCGCACGCCGGGGCTCGCGTGGCCCATGAGGCGCGGCCCCTCGGCGAGTTGCACGATGACCAGCGTGTACGGCGCGAGCGCGCGGAACGCATCGGATGGCGCGCGCGCCACCACCGTGACGGCGCGCACGGTGGCGCTGCCTTGCGCGTCGCGCCAGTGCAGCGTGCCGCGCTCGCCACAGTGCTGGCAGGCATAGCGCGCCAGCGTCTGCGCGCCGCCGCAGGCCGTGCACTGCTGGTAGCGCAGTACGCCGTCGCGCAGGCCGTCCGTAAAGGGGGAGGCCAGCGGGATCGCGGCGTTGGGGGCAGTGGTGGTCATCTCAGTTATCCATAGTGCTGCGCGCCACGCATGGCGCATGAAACCGGCGCGCCCCGAGCCAGGGCAGCCGAGCAAGGGCCGCCCCGCAGCGAGGGCTGCGTCCCTCTTCCCACGCGCAGCGTGAGAGAAGGGGGAAGACGCGAAGCGTCTCAGGGGGTTGTCGTTTCACTTCAATCCTCGCGCGACAAGATCAGGCTGACGTGGGACGACATCACGCCGCCGTCCGCATGGATGAATGCCCGGCGGGGGGGCGTGAGCTGGCGTGCACCCGCCTGGCCCGTCATCTGGTGCCAGGCCTCCACGGTGTGCGCCAGGCCGCCTGCCACGCCGCAGTGGCCAAACGACAGCAGGCCGCCATGGGTATTCAGGGGCAACGACCCGGTGGGCGCAAAGTCCCCCGCACGCGCGCGCTGGGCAGCGCCGGCGCGTGGTGCGAAGCCGATCTCTTCGAGCAGCATCACCAGCGTGATCGTGAACGAGTCGTAAATCCCCAGGTAGTCCACGTCGCCCAGGCCCAGCCGGGCTTCTGCAAAGGCCTGCTGCGCCGCCTCGCCTGCACCACACTGCATCACGTCCTCCATGGTCGTGAGGTGCTGGTGCCGGTGGGCCTGGCCCGCGCCCACCATGGCCACAGCGCCCTGCGCGGCAGGGTCGGCCGACACGACGAGCGCCATCGCGCCATCCGAGATCGGGCAGCAGTCCAGCAGCGACAGCGGCGAGGCAATCGGCTTGGCGGCCAGCACCTCCTGCAGCGTGACCGGGGTGCGCAGGTGAGCATCGGGGTGGTCCGCCGCGTTGGTGCGCATGAGCACGGCAAACTCGGCCAGATCGGCCGACGTGACGCCCGTGCGCTGCATGTACTCCGAGGCCATGAGCGCGTAGTACGCGGGAACGGAGGCGCCGTTGGGCACCTCGAAATCGGCGTCACCCACCTGGGCCAGCGTCTGGATGGAGCTGTCGCGCGACTGGCCGCTGAGCCTGTTCTCCCCACCCAGCACAAGCACGTTGCGGCATCGGCCCGAACGCACCAGCTCGCGCGCCGCCATCAGCATGGCCGCGCCCGAAGCGCCACCGAGCTGCAAGCCGTGCGCGTAGCGCGGACGCAGCGCCAGCCGCTCGCACACCAGGGTGGACAGCATCAGGTGCGGCAGCGTGGTGGCATAGCCGCAGAGCACGCCGTCGATCTGATGGCGCGCAAGGCCGGCGCTCTCGATGGCCTGCGCGGCCGCGGCATCCATCAGGTCGAGCGCACTGCGCCCTTCGTGTCGCCCGAACGATGTGCCACCGGCACCGCGCACATACGCCGGTCGTAACGCTGCATTCATCAATGTGTCTCCTTGGGGGGGATTGCGGGTCGTCGGTCGGCGCGCGTGGCCTCGGCCCAGCGCACCTGGCACACCGTGGCCTCGTGCAGCAGCGCCTGCGCCAGCGCGGTCTCGCGGGTGAGGATGCGTTCGTTCAACGCCGCAATGCTCAGTGCCGCCACCGGGCGGCCTTCGGTATCGAGGATGGCGACGCCAATGCCGCCCATGCGCTCGACCACCACGTCGAGCAACACGGCGTAGCCACGTTCGCGCGCCTGCGCCACCCGCTCGCGCAGCAGCGCCGGGGTGATGCGCGGGTAGCGCTCCAGCTGGCCCGACAGGGTGTCCAGCGCGGCCTCGCGCTCGTCGTCGGGCAGGCAGGCCAGCAGCGCCAGGCTGCCGGCACCCACGCCCAGCGGGCGGCGGCTGCCGACGTTGAGGTAGTTGGCGCGAATGGGATAGGTGCCTTCTTCCACGTCGATGCACAGTGACTCCACACCGCTGCGCATCGAGAGCACCACGCTGTCCTGGAAAACACCGGCCAGGCGCATCAGGCTGGGCCGTGCCAGGGGGCGCGGGTCGAAACGGCGCAGTGCCGCAGCACCCAGCACCGTGAGCTCGGGCCCCAGCGTGAATTGCTTGCTCTTCGCGTCACGCGCCACAAAGCCTTCGCGCGCCATCACATCCAGCAGGCGCAGCGCGGTGGCCTTGTCCAGGTCGGCAGCCGCCGCAATGTCGGTCAGGCGCACGCCGCCGCCCTCGGACATGACGCGCAGCACGCGCATGGCGCGCTCCACCGACGAGGTACTGCCTCGCTCATGCGTGATGACGGCTTTGGGGCGTGCGGGGGAAGGCATGGAGTTTCTTTCGATGAAACTGTTTATCTGACCCCAATCTATGTCTTCATGCCTGTCGCGTCAAAGCAGTCGAATAAAGTTTCATCCATCAAAACTTGCAAAGCTGCAACGGAGGGGCACATGACCGAGAACCGGTGCATGGGTTTGCTCGTGTTTCGATAGCACAAGTCGCGGCAGTGACAAAGGTGCAGCCCACCCAAAAGCCACAATCTGCGCCATGGGAACCCTCTACCTAGTGCGCCACGGCCAGGCCTCGTTTGGTGCCGACGACTACGACCAGCTCAGCCCGCGGGGCCGCGAACAGGCGGTGCGGCTGGGCGAACACTGGCGCGCCCAGGGCCAGGCGTTTGACGCCATCCTCACCGGCACGCTGCGGCGCCACACGCAAACCCTCGAAGGCATTGCCGAGGGTCTGCAGATCCGCCCCGAGCCGCTGCAGCTGCCCGGTCTGAACGAATACGACAGCCTGGCGCTGATCCGCGCCATCCACCCGCAGCCGCTGGCCAAACCCGACACCCCCGAGCGCTACCGCCAGCATTTCCGCCTGCTGTGCGACGCATTGGCGCAATGGATGGCGGGGGTGATCAGCCCGCAGGGCATGCCCAGCTGGGACGAATTTTCGGGCGGCGTGCGGGCCGCGCTCGACCATGTGCGCCACCAGCATGCGGGGCACAACGTGCTGCTGGTCAGCAGCGGTGGTCCCATCTCGGCGGCGGTGGGCGAGGTACTGGGCACGGCACCCGAGGTGACCATTGCGCTGAACATGCGCATCCGCAACAGCGCCGTGACGGAGTTCAGCGTGTCGCCCAAGCGGCTCATGCTGCAGACCTTCAACACCCTGCCGCACCTGGGCGGGCGCGAACACGCCGACTGGGTGACGCACGCCTGAGCGCCCGTGGCACTTCAGATTCCGCAGCAGGCGCCCAGCACCAGCGCCGCTTCCAGCGTGAAGTCACCGGTGGCGATGCGCTCGCGCACCTGGGCGGGGCTCCACAACGCGAACCGCTCCACCTCGCCGTCCTGGTTGCGGGGCTCCATGCCTTCAGGCACGGTGCAGCGGAACCAGTCGATGCGCTCGACCATGTAGCCCACGCCGCCGCCCTCGCGGCTGGGCCGGCTGAAATCCACCTGACCGCCCCACGTCACGCCCTGCCCCACGGCCTGCAATGCGGGCAGCACAAGGCCCGCTTCTTCCCAGGTCTCGCGCGCCAGCGCCTGGTCCAGCGTGTCGTCGGCAGAGACCATGCCGCCCATCAGCGTGTCCCACATGCCCGGGTTGTTGGGTTTGGTGCGCGCGCGCTGCTGCACCCACATGCGGCCATCGGGCGCCAGTCCCACCAGGTGCACGGCCCGCGTGGCGATGCCCAGCACGCGCACGGCGCCGCGCTCCACGGTGCCCAGCCGCTCGCCATGGGCGTTGCATACAGCCAGCTGCTCGTTGCGCCACGGGCCGCAGCGCCCCTGGGTGCGCAAGACGCTCGCCAGCAAGTTGAGCGCGGGCGTGGCCGCGTCGGGAGCCACGTCGAGGTGCCACACGCACCCCTCGGATCGCTCCTGATTCAGAAGCTGATAGCGCTGCCCCGACAAGCACTGCAGGTTGACTTCATCCAGAATACCCGCCGCCACCGACCCCACGGCCTGCCCCGCCACCCACAGGGGCTGGCGCGCCTGCGCAGGGGGTTGGCAGGCGGCCACGCGGGCCTCGGCCAGCCAATCGGCGGCAGACGCCGCAGGCGCCCGCGTCACAGCGTGAGGATGGTCGAGCCCGTGGTCTTGCGTGCCTCCAGGTCGCGGTGCGCCTGCTGCACCTCGGCCAGCGGGTAACGCTGGTCGATGTGGATCTTCACCTGGCCGCTGGCCACCACGGCGAACAGGTCGTCGGCCATGGCCTGCGTGCTCTCGCGCGTGGCAATGTGGCTGAACAGCGTCTGGCGCGTGACGTAGAGCGAGCCCTTGGCCCCCAGTGCGCCGGGCGCAAACGGCGCCACGGGGCCCGAGGCGTTGCCGAAGCTGGCCATCAGGCCGAACGGGCGCAGGCAATCGAGGGATTTGTCCCAGGTGTCCTTGCCCACCGAGTCGTACACCACCTTCACGCCCTTGCCACCGGTGATCTCCTTCACGCGCGCGGCAAAGTCCTCGGTGGCGTAGTTGATGGCGTGGGCCGCGCCGTTGGCCAGCGCCAGCTGGCACTTGGCATCGGTGCCGGCCGTGGCGATGAGCTGCAGGCCCAGGGCCTTGGCCCACTGGCAGGCGATCAGACCCACGCCGCCGGCGGCGGCATGGAACAGCACAGGGTCGCCAGGCTGCAGACCTTCCACGGGCCGCGTTTTCTTCAGCAGGTACTGCGCCGTCAGGCCCTTGAGCATCATGGCGGCACCGGTCTCGAAGCTGATGGTGTCGGGCAGTTTGCACACGCATTTGGCGGGCATCACGCGCACCTCGCAATAGGCTCCGGGCGGCTGGCTGGCATAGGCGGCGCGGTCGCCCACCTGGAGGTGCGTGACGCCCTCACCCACGGCCTCGACCACGCCGGCCGCCTCCATGCCAATGGTGGCGGGCATGCTGAGCGGGTACAGCCCCGTGCGGTGGTACACGTCGATGAAGTTCAGGCCGATGGCGTGGTGGCGAATGCGGATCTCGCCCGGACCGGGCTCACCCACGGCCACGTCCACCAGGTGAAGTTCTTCGGGGCCACCATGCTGGCGGATCTGGACGGCGAGGCTCATGACAAAACGCTCCTGAATAACGGGTGTAACGGGTGGAACCAACGGTGGCCATCCTGCCATGAATCTGCAAGCCTTGCTGGCAATGCACCGCTACAGTGCAGCCCATGACTCAAAGACTGACGCCCGGCACGGTGGCGCTGCTGGTGACGGCGCCGCTGCTGTGGGCCGGCAATGCCGTGGTGGGCCGCCTGGTGCATGACCTGGTGCCGCCCATCACCCTCAATTTTCTGCGCTGGGTGCTGGCCCTGGCGCTGCTGCTGCCGCTCACCCACCGCGTGCTGCGCAAAAGCAGCCCGCTGTGGCCGCACTGGCGGCGCTTTACCGTGCTGGGCCTGCTGGGCGTGGGCCTGTACAACGCGCTGCAATACCTGGCGCTGCAGACCTCCACGCCCATCAACGTGACGCTGGTGGGCTCGAGCATGCCGGTGTGGATGCTGGCGGTGGGCGCGCTGTTTTTTGGCGCTGCCGTCACCCGCCGGCAGCTGGCCGGCGCGGCCCTGTCGATGACGGGCGTGGTCACCGTGCTCAGCCGGGGCGAGTGGAGCCAGCTGCTGGCGCTGCGTCTGGTGGCGGGCGATCTGTTCATGCTGCTGGCCACCATTTCGTGGTCGTTCTACAGCTGGATGCTGGTGCGCACCCGCGAACCCGCCAGCCTGCGCGATGACTGGGCGGCTTTTCTGACCGGGCAGATGGTGTTCGGCCTGGCCTGGTCGGGCGCCCTGGCCAGCGCCGAGTGGGCCACAGGGCGCACCCACATCGAGTGGGGCTGGCCGCTGGCGGCAGCGCTGCTGTTCATCGCCCTGGGACCGGCCCTGCTGGCCTACCGCAGCTGGGGCATCGGGGTACAGCGGGCGGGGCCTGCGGTGGCGGGTTTCTTTTCCAACCTGACGCCGCTGTTTGCCGCCCTGCTGTCGGCGGCCTTTCTGGGCGAAGCGCCCAGCGCCTACCACGCTGCGGCGTTTGCGCTGATCGTGGGAGGCATCGTGGTCTCGTCGCGGCGCTGAAAATTGGCGCTAGCGCTTGCCGCGTAAGGGCAAAAAGCTATTCAAAAAGAGCGTCCTGGCGTTTTCCCAGAAGCGCCGTCAGGCCACCGTGCGCGGCGCGGGAGCGCGGTGGCTGGCGGTGGCAGCAGGCTGGTGCAGCGCGCCAAACAGGTTCTTGGGGTCGGCCAGCGCCGGGATCAGCGCAATGCGCTCGCCCAGGCCCAGTTCGATGGCGGCGTCGCGCATGTAGCGCAGGGCGGAAAAATCCTCCAGGGCAAAGCCGACCGAATCGAACACGGTGACCTGCGCGGCATGGGTGCGCCCGGGTTGGTGGCCGGCCAGCACCTGCCACAGCTCAGTCACGCCAAAGTCGGCCGGCAGTTGCTGGATATCGCCTTCTAGGCGCGTCTGCGGGGTGTATTCGACAAACACGCTCGCCTGGCGCAACAGGTCGGCATGCAGCTCGGTCTTGCCAGGGCAGTCGCCGCCCACGGCATTGAGGTGCATGCCCGGCTCCACCATAGCGGGCGTGACGATGGTGGCGCGGGCCTTGTCGGCGGTGAGGGTGGTCACGATGTCGGCGCCGCGCACGGCCTCGGCCACGCTGGTGCAAACCGTCCACTGCAGGCCCGTGCCGTCGAGGTTGGCAACCAGCTTGGCGGTGGCGGCCGGGTCGGTGTCGAACAGGCGCAGCGTGGTGATGCCCAGCAGGTGCTGGAACGCCAGGGCCTGGAACTCGCTCTGCGCCCCGTTGCCGACGATGGCCATCACCCGGCTGTCCGGCCGCGCCAGGGCGCGTGCGGCCACGGCCGACATGGCGGCGGTGCGCAGGGCCGTGGTGTAGGTGAGTTCACTGAGCAATAGCGGCATGCCCGTGGCCACATCGGCCAGCACGCCAAAAGCCATCACGGTGGGCAGGCCCCGCCGCGTGTTGTGCGGGTGGCCGTTGACGTATTTGAAGGTGTAGGTGGTGGCGTCCGAAATGGGCATGAGCTCGATCACGCCGTCGGGCGAATGGTTGGCCGTGCGCGCCGATTTCTCGAACTGCGGCCAGCGCAGGAAATCTTCGTGGATGCAGGCTGCAATCGAGGCAATGCAGTGGCCCACGCCCTTGCGGCCGATCAGCTCGGCCATCGCGGGGGCACTGAGGTACAGGGTGGAGGTGGGGGTGGTGGCATTCATGGCGGAAAAGTCTCCAGGGGTTGGAGACCAGTTTCCCTGAGCCGCTGGGCCATGGGAATGCGCATATTTGCAACAAAATGTTGCACGACGAGGCAAAACGCCCGCGCCCGCTGGCCGCGCTGCGCCCCAGGCCCGCCGCTCCATCGTTCAGAAGACGCCCGGGTAGGCTCCGCCGTCGGCCAGCAGGTTCTGGCCCGTGATGTAGCCGGCATGAACGCTGCACAAAAATGCGCAGATGGAACCGAACTCTTCGGGCGTACCAAAGCGGCCGGCCGGAATCTGCGCCTGCTGGGCACCCCGCACATCGTCCAGGCTCTTGCCGGTCTTGGTGGCCGCCGCGCCCAGGGTGGTGGCGAGGCGGTCGGTGTCGAACTTGCCGGGCAGCAGGTTGTTCAGGGTCACGCCCTGCGCGGCCAGCTTGCTGCGCGCGGCGCCGGCCACAAAGCCGGTGAGCCCGCTGCGTGCGCCGTTGGACAGACCCAGGATGTCGATCGGCGCCTTCACCGCGCTGGAGGTGATGTTGACGATGCGGCCAAAGCCTCGTGCGGCCATGCCATCCACCGTGGCCTTGATGAGTTCGATGGGCGTGAGCATGTTGGCGTCCACCGCCTTGATCCAGGCGTCGCGGTCCCAGTCGCGGAAATCCCCCGTGGGCGGGCCGCCCGCATTGGTCACCACGATGTCGAAGTCGCGCCCCGGCCCGCCGGGCACCGCCAACACGGCGGCTCGCCCTTCGGGGGTGGTGATGTCGGCGGCCACCGCCAGCACCACTGGCTGGGCGCCATTTTGGCCTCTGGCGCCTGCCGTATCCGCGCCAGCAGCTGTTAGTTTGGAAGCCGCCAGCTGCAGTGCATCGGCGTTGCGCGCGTTGATGACCACGTTCACCCCTTCGCGCACCAGCGCCTGCGCGCAGCCAAACCCCAGCCCCTTGCTGGCGCCACACACCAGCGCCCATTTGCCCGCGATACCCAGATCCATAAAAACTCCCGATGTTTGGCCGCAACACGCAGCCGTTTCAAATCATAAAGGGGCCTGGCAGCCCGGTCGGTGGCCGCCCGCCATGCCCCGGTGGGCCGGTGCCGCCTAGCGGCGCGACATCCGCGTGAACACAAAGATGCCCGCCATCACCAGCGCGGTGCCCGCAGCCACCCACAGTGTGAAAGGCTCGTCCAGAATCCACACACCCATGAGGATGGTGGACAGCGGGCCGACCATGCCGGTCTGCGCGGTCATGCCGGCACCGATGCGCTCGACGGCCATCATCACCATGAGCACCGGCGCCGCCGTGCACAGCGTGGCGTTGAGCACCGACAGCCAGACCACCTCGGGCGCCACCACGGCCGCGCTCAGCGGCCGCAGCAGCACGAACTGCAGCAGGCAGCACAGGCAGGCCACCGTGGTGGCCAGGCCCACCAGCCGCAGCGCGCCGATGCGCTGCACCATCTCGCCGCTGTACACGAGGTAGATGGCGTAGCTCACGGCGCTCAGGAACACCAGCAGCGCGCCCCAGGCCGCATCGGCCCCCTGCAATTGCGCCTCCAGGCCAAACACCAGCACCACGCCGCAGTAGCTGATGGCCATGCCCAGCGCCTGGCCCCAGCGGATGCTGCGGCCATACAGCAGCCAGCCCAGCAGCATCACCAGCGTGGGGTTGAGGTACAGGATGAGCCGCTCCAGGCTGGCGCTGATGTAGGCCAGCCCGGCAAAGTCGAGAAAGCTGGCCAGGTAGTAGCCCGTGATGCCCAGGCCCGCCACGCCCAGCCAGTCGCGGCGCGCCAAAGGCGGCCTGCCCCGGCTGGCCCACCAGGCCATCGCGGCGAAGATGGGCAGCGCGAACAGCATGCGGTACATGATGAGCGTGACCGCATCCACCCCGTGGCGGTACGCCAGCTTCACGATGATGGCCTTGCCGCTGAAGGCGATGGCGCCAAAAAAGGCCAGGAACAGGCCGGTTGCTATTTTTTTTCTAGCTGCTTGCGCATTCTGGTGTTGGGCTTCAGGCACTTTTTATTAAAACTCTCGCCAACGCATTCAGAAACCGGCAGCCAGGCCATCGCGCCGCGCATCGCTGGCCGCCAGATAGCCGTGCACCTGGGGGTCGCCCATGCGCCAGATGAACTGGCCGGCGCCGAAATCCTGGTAGGAATCCTGCAGCACCTCGGTGCGGTGCCCCCGTGCCTGCAGGCCCTGCACCGTGGCCGCCGGCATCGACGCCTCGACGTTGATCGACAGGCCCGCGTTGAAGCGCCAGCGCGGCGCGTCGCAGGCCATCTGCGGGTTCTGGCCGTGGTCGATCATGCGCACCAGCGTCTGCAGGTGGCCCTGGGGCTGCATGTTGGCGCCCATGACGCCAAAGCTCATCACGGGCTGGCCGTCCCGGGTGAGGAAGGCCGGGATGATGGTGTGGAACGGCCGCTTGCCCGGTGCCACCAGGTTGGCGCGGTTGGTGCCAGCCGGATCGGTGCTGAAGCCAAAGCCGCGGTTCTGCAGGCTGATGCCATAAGTGGGCTCGACGCAGCCCGAGCCAAAGCCCTGGTAGTTGCTCTGGATGAAGCTCACCATCATGCCGTTCTCATCGGCGGCCGTGAGGTAGATGGTGCCGCCCTTGACCGGGTTGCCCGCACCAAAATCCTGCGCCTGGTTCATGGTGATGAGTCTGGCACGGGATGCCAGATAGCTGTCATCGAGCATTTGCGCGGGGGTCACCTCCATGGACGATGGCTCGGCCACGTAACGGTACACATCGGCAAACGCCAGCTTGATGGCCTCGATCTGCAGGTGCTGGGCCTCGGGCCCGTCCACCGGCAGGCTCGCCAGGTCGAATTGCTCCAGGATGCCCAGCGCGATCAGCGCGGCAATGCCCTGGCCGCTGGGTGGAATCTCGTGCAGGGTATAGCCGCGGTAGTTGCGGGCGATGGGCGCCACCCATTCGGGGCGGTGCGCGGCCAGGTCCGCCAGACTGAGGCTGCCACCCTGGGCCTGTGCGAAAGCGACCATGGCCTGCGCAATTTCGCCGCTGTAGAAGGCCTCGCCCCGCGTAGCGCCGATGGCGCGCAAGGCACGCGCCGCGGCCGGAAACTGGAACAGTTCGCCCACCTGCGGCGCACGGCCCCAGGGCATGAAGCTCTGCGCAAAACCGGGTTGCGACTGCAGCTCGGGCACGGCGGCGGCCCATTTTTGCTGCACCACCACGGGCACCAGGTAGCCGCGCTCGGCGATCTCGATGGCGGGCGCCATGAGATCGGCAAAGGGCAGTTGGCCAAAGCGCTCCGACAGCGCCACCCAGGCGCTCACGGCGCCGGGCACCGTGACCGAATCGATGCCGCGCCGGGGCGGCGTGGCCGCGCCCGTGCCGTAGCGGCGATGGAAATACTCCGGCGTCCACGCCTGTGGCGCGCGGCCCGAGGCGTTGAGGCCGTGCAGCGCCTGGCCGTCCCACAGGATGCAGAACGCATCGCTGCCCAGGCCGTTGCTGACGGGCTCGCACAGGGTCATCGCCGCGGCGGCGGCCACGGCCGCATCGACCGCGTTGCCGCCCTGCTGCAGCATGCGCAGACCGGCCTGTGCGGCCAGCGGGTGCGAGGTGGAACAGAGGTTGCGCGCGAACACCGGCAAGCGGGTGCTGGGATAGGGGGAGGTGTAGCTGAAAGGCATGCGGCGATTATCGGCCGCATGCCTGCGACTCGCTGCAGGCGGATACCGGATGGTCAGTGCGCGCGGAACATCCGGTGGTGCATGCGGCGCAGCGACCACCACACGCCCAGCGCCACGACCGGAATGGCCACGGCCGCCGTGGTCTCGGGCGACAGGGGCCAGCCCAGTTTTTGCGCGCCCTTGGCCAGGTAGCTCACCAGGCCGACGATGTAGTAAGTAATAGCCGCCACCGACAGGCCTTCCACCGTGGACTGCAGTTTCAGCTGCAGGTCCTGGCGCTGGTTCATGGTGGCCAGCAGGGCCTGGCTGCTTTGCTGCTGCTCGATCTCGACGCGCGTGCGCAGCAGGTTGCTCATGCGCGAGACGCGCTGCGACAGCGCGTCCTGGCGCCGTGTGGCCCATTCGCAGGTGCTGCGCGCGGGCGTGAGCCGGCGGTCCATGAATTCGCGGATGGTCTGCATGCCCGCCAGGCGCGACTCGGCGATGTCCTGGATGCGGCGGTCCAGCAGTTCAAAGTAGGCGCTGCTGGCCGAGAAGCGCGAATGCGTGGCGGCGTACTGGCTCTCGACCTGCCCGGCCAGCCGGGTCAGGCGGTCGAGCAGTGCGGGTTCGGCATCGCGGTTGGCGGTGCGGATGGCGTCGGCCAGCGCGGCCAGTTCGCGCTCGGCAAAGGCCAAGACGCTGGCAGCCTCGCGCGCGGCGGGCAGGCCCAGCAGGGCGGCCATGCGGTAGGTCTCGATTTCCAGCAGACGCTGCACCAGGCGGCCCAGGCGGCGCGGCGTCATGCCGCCGGCCAGCAGCACCATGCGCGAAAAGCCATCGGCGTGGATGGCAAAGTCGGTGTACAGCTCGCCATGGCCATCGGCCACGGTGGAGGCCACCAGCGTGTCCTCGTGCAGCACATGCCTGACCAGCGAGCCCGAGCCAAACTGGTGCGTGGGCAACACCCACAGGTTCAGGCTGCACAGACACTGCCCCGGCAGGGCGGCCAGCCATTCGCGCGGCACCGCGTCGATGGCGCTGGCGGGCTCGCGCTCGCCAAAGGCCTCGGCGGGCGTGGGCACCATGAAGGTCCAGGAGACGAATTCGGTGTGCAGCTCCCAGCGGATGCGGAACGCGCCGAAATCCATGCGCAGGTGCGTGGTCTGCGCGTCGGGCAGCGCCATGTGGTGGTCGCGCAGCAGCGCCGCCACATGCGCGCGGCTGGCTTCGCGGCCGGCGGCATCGGCCAGCATGACGATGTGGGCAATGGCCAGCGGCGCCGCCATGGCCTCTGGCGGACGGGCGTGGATCTCGTTGTGCAGCATGACCCGGTGCGGATGCTGCGTGGGGTGATGGGATGGTGGCATGCGGTCCTCGGTGCGCCATTGTGTACCGGACATGCAGGCTTCTCGCTGCACCGCCGCCCCAAAAAACAACGGCACCCGAAGGTGCCGTTGGTCTTGATGCCGGCTCCCGCACAGCGGGAGCAGGGTGCAGCGTCAGTCTTCGACGAAGGCCTCTTCGCGCTTGTTCTTCACCGCAGGCAGCAGCACGATGATCAGTAGCAAGGCAGCAGCCGCCAGCAGACCGGCCGACAGTGGACGCGTGACGAACACGCTCCAGTCGCCGCGCGACAGCAGCAGCGCACGGCGCAGGTTCTCTTCCATCATCGGGCCCAGGATGAGCCCGAGCAGCAGGGGAGCAGGTTCGGTGCCCAGCTTGTGGAAGATGTAGCCCACCAGACCAAAGATACCCACCATCCAGACATCCCAGGTGTTGTTGTTGGTCGAATAAACACCCACCGCGCAGAACAGCACGATGGACGGGTACAGCCAGCGGTAAGGCACGGTGAGCAGCTTGATCCAGATACCGATCAGCGGCAGGTTCAGGATCACCAGCATGGCATTGCCAAGCCACATCGAGGCGATCAGGCCCCAGAACAGCTCGGGGTTGCTGGTCATCACCTGTGGACCAGGCTGGATGTTGTGGATGGTCATGGCCCCCACCATCAGCGCCATCACGGCGTTGGGCGGAATACCCAGCGTCAGCAACGGGATGAAGGAGGTCTGCGACCCGGCGTTGTTGGCGGCCTCGGGAGCAGCCACACCGCGAATGTTGCCCTGACCGAAAGGCACTTCGCCGGGGTGCAGCTTGGTTTTCTTTTCAATGGTGTATGCGGCAAAGGCCGACAACAACGCACCGCCGCCGGGCAAGATGCCCAGAGCCGATCCCAGGGCCGTGCCGCGCAGCACCGCGGGGAACATGCGCTTGAAATCCTGCCTGGTGGGGAACAGCCCCTCGACCTTGGCGGTGAACACCTCACGGTCATCGTCGGGACGCGCAAGGTTGGCAATGATTTCACCGTAGCCGAACACACCCATGGCAATGGTCACGAAGCCGATGCCGTCGGTCAGCTCAGGGATGTCGAAGGCGAAGCGGGCGACACCCGAATTCACGTCGGTTCCCACCAGACCAATCAAAAGCCCCAGCACGATCATGCCCACGGCCTTGAGCAGCGAGCCCGAGGCCAGCACCACGGCACCGATCAGGCCCAGCACCATCAGCGAGAAGTATTCGGCAGGACCGAACTTGAAGGCCACTTCGGTCAACGGAGGCGCGAAGGCCGCCAGTATCAAAGTGCCCACGCAACCTGCAAAGAACGAGCCCAGGCCGGCAGCCGCCAGCGCGGGCCCCGCCCGGCCCTTGCGCGCCATCTGGTAGCCGTCGATCACGGTCACCACCGACGACGACTCACCCGGCAGATTCACCAAAATGGCGGTGGTCGAGCCACCGTATTGCGCACCGTAGTAAATACCGGCCAGCATGATCAGCGCGGCCACGGGTGGCAGCGCATAGGTGGCGGGCAGCAGCATGGCGATGGTGGCCACGGGGCCAATGCCAGGCAAAACGCCGATCAGCGTGCCCAACAGGCAGCCGATAAAGCAGTAAACGAGGTTCTGAAACGTGAAGGCGACGCCGAAGCCGAGCGCCAGGTTGTCAAACAATTCCATGGTGTGGGTGCTCCTGACTTAACCGGAAATAAAACTGGGCCACACCGGGAACTGAAGCTTCAGCGCCCAGACGAATGCCACGTAACTGCCCACCGCCAGCACGGTGGCAAGAATGAACACCGACTTTGCGTGAAATTCATTGCCTGCCAGGCTGGCGATGAAGGTCAGCGCATAGATGCCAACGATCAGGCCCATGGCCGGAATACCCATGCTGGGCAGGCCACCCAGCAGGATGCCGAAGGCGAAGTTGGCGGCCAGGATGAAGAACAGCGGCTTCCAGGCCCACTTGCCGATCTTTTCGCCGTCCACGGTTTCCACCACGGTGGCCTTGAAGGTGATCACTGCGCCGATCAAGGCCAGCAAGATGCCCAGCATCAGAGGGAAATAGCCCGGGCCCATGCGGGCACCATTGCCCACGTTGTAGGTCGTGGCACCCCAGGCGAAGGCCACACCGACGCCCATGAACATGAGGCCGGCAAAAAAGTCTTTTTGACTCTTGATTTTCACGAATGTCTCCTTGGCGGAATCTCAACCACGGGATTGTGCGGGGAATGTGGGCGCAAAGCGATGTGGATTCCACCTACATCCCGTCACAATGACCGCGCGCTGCCCTGCGGCACCCCGGATGCACACGGGTTTACCCCGGTGGAATCAATCGAGGAGCGGCCTCGCCGCACTCACCTCGTCCAGAGTGGTCAGCCCTTCGGCCAGGCGCAGCGGGCGCATGCCATCGGCCATGGCATCGGGCTGCTTGCACAGCGTGCACACCAGCCGCCGGGCCAGCACGTCCAGCAGCGTGGCATTGATCAGGTAGGCGGGCACACCCCGCTCCATCATGCGGGTGATGGCACTGGGCGCGTCGTTGGTGTGCAGGGTGGAGAACACCAGGTGGCCTGGATGGCCATCTCGGCGGTTTCCAGGTCGCGGATCTCGCCCACGATGATGATGTCGGGGTCCTGGCGCATCAACGCGCGCAGGCCCTCAGCCCACCACGGGCTTGAACACGCGCATCCACTTGGCCGAGGGCAGATCCCAGCGCGCCTGGATGGCCTCGGCCCGCGCGGCCAGTTCGGTGCGCTTGGGCCGGCTGGGCGTGCGCTGGGCCAGCACCACGGTGTTGCCCTCGCGCGTGGGCTTGAAGGCCCACAGGGCCTCTTCGCCAAAGGCACTGGCCATGCTCTTAAGGCTGCGCTCGAAGCTCGACGCCCGGCCGAACAGGTTGACGGTCATGCAGCCGTCCTCGGTCAGCAGGGCGCGGCAGTCGGCATAAAAACCGGGGCTGTCGAGCACGGGCGCCGCAGCCTCGTGGTCGTACAGGTCCACTGCCAGCGCATCCACGGTGCCCAGCCACATCGGGTTGCGGATTTCCTCGGCCGCATCGGCCAGCACCACGCGCAGCTTGGGGCCGTCGGGCGGCAGCTTGAACCACTGGCGGCACACCGCCAGCACCTGGGGGTTGAGCTCGATGGCCGTGGTGCACAGGCGCAGCTTCTTGTGGCAGAACTTGGTGATGGCCCCGGCCCCCAGCCCCAGCTGCATGGCGTGGCGCTTGGTGACGCTGGCGGGCTCGACAAACAGCAGCCAGGCCATCATGCGCTGCACGTATTGCAGTTCGATCTCGAACGGCTCGGCCACGCGCATGGAGCCCTGGATCCAGGGGGTTCCCAGGTGCAGGTGGCGCACCTCGCCGTCGTCGGAGACGCTCACTTCGGGCAGTTCGATATCGGTTGTTTTCTTGCGGGCCATTCACACCAATCCATGCCGGGCCAGCAGTTCGGCCCAGGCGTTCAATTTACGTTCAAAACTCCAGGAGGCGTTGGCCGGGCTGGTGGAGGGCAGCCGGTGCACCGGCACCCCCAGCTGCGCGGTGCTGCGCGCATGCCGGAAGCTCTCCCCGCCATTGTGGGCGATGGCCGCCAGCCGGGGACAGCGCGCGCGCAGGGCGGCAAAGTCATTCACCTGCGCGTTGCGGATGCGGGTGTCCAGGCTGCCCACGCGCTCGCAGCTGGCATACACGTCCCACAGGCCCAGCCCCCGCGCCAGCAGCCAGTCGCAGCGCTGGGCGTAATGCCCGGCGCCGGGCAGCGGGTGCTGCGGCCAGAGCGCCTGCAGGATGCGCCAGAAATGGTTTTGCGGGTGCGCATAGTACTGCCCTGCCCGCAGCGAGGCCGCGCCCGGAAAGCTGCCCAGCACCAGCACCACCGTGCCCTCGGACACCACGGGCGCCAGGCCCGTCAGCCGCTCGCCGCCGGGCGACGGGAGCGGTCGGGACGCATCGGTGCTGGGATCGGTGTGGCCGAGAGCCACCTTGTTTTCCTTCATGGCCCGATTCTGGCCGCAAACCAGGCATGCAATCCGAGCACTATCAAATAAATAGCTATCAGCGCTTTTGCATATTGCGCTTGCGGCCAAAAAATCAGATTTTCTGCAGCAAACCTGCCAGGCGTGGCAGCGCCGCGCAGGCATTGGCGGAGGTGCTGCGCGCCAGATCCACCAGCGGCTGGCCGCGCAGGCCCGCCATCACCCCGGCGATGCGGGGCAGTTCGGCCGGCGCGTTGCGTCCCTGCGGCTGCCCGGCGGCCCGCTGCGCGGCCGGGGTGTAGAGCCAGTGCGGCGGGATGTCGGGCGCGTCGGTTTCCAGTACCAGGGCCGATGCGGGCAGCTCGGTTGCCAGCCGGCGCAGTTGCAGCGCCCGGTCGTAGGTCAGCGCGCCGCCAAAACCCAGCTTGAACCCCAGCGCGATGAACGCCTGCGCCTGCTGCAGGCTGCCATTGAAGGCGTGGGCAATGCCGCCCGGCACCGCCGTTTCGCGCAGGCCCTTGAGCAGTTGGTCGGCCGAACGGCGCACATGCAGGATCACCGGCAGATCGAAGCGGCGCGCCAGCTGCAGTTGCGCGCGGTAAAACTGCTCCTGCCGCGCGGGGTCGAGGCCATCGACTGAACCATGCCCCCACGCTCCCTCACTGCGTGGGTTCGCTGCCCCCCCAGGGGGCCGCTTTTTGCCTTGGGGCGGCCCGGCGGCAAAAAAATCAAGCCCGATCTCGCCAATGGCCACCAGGCGCGGGTCGTGGCGGTGCTGCTGCAGCGCCTGGTCCAGCAGCGCCAGATCGGCCTCGGCTGCCCGCGCTGTGTAAAGGGGGTGAATACCCAGGGCGTAGCTGTCGCGATGGTGGTGCGCGAGCTGGCGCACGGCATCCCAGTTGGCGCGCTCCACCGCCGGAATCACGCAGTGCGCCACGCCCGCGGCGGCGGCCTGCTGGCGCACGGTGTCGCGGTCGGCGGCAAACTCTGCGGCGTCCAGGTGGCAGTGGGTGTCGATCCAGGAGGGCATGCCGCCATGATGCCCCAACCGGCAACCCGCCCGTCCGCCAGCGGGTGCGGAAATGGGCGATCCGTGCTACTGTCAATTCCCTGCGCCGTTGCCCTGGCGCGAATTGCTGTCTCCGGACACCGCGTGCAAGACACCGGGGACGGAAATGGCCATGGAACCAGAAGGTGACAGGATGCCCCGGCCCGCCCTCTACAGCAGTTCCCGCCCCCCACGGCGTCCGGCAGAACCGGCGGCCGAGGTCGCCAGCACGCCGGCGCCACCGGGGACATCACCCAGCGCGACGTCCACCGCCGCAACCCGCCCCACCGCAGCGCACCGCCGCCTGCGCGCCCTGTGGGCGGCCGTGGTGGTGCTTACCGCGCTGCTGCTGGCCAGCCTGTGGCTGCACCCGGGCGCGGCGCCCCGCCGCATCACGCAAGGAGACATCGACGCCGCCGTGCTGCGCACCCTGGAGAACACCACCCTGCCCTCGCCCGCCGCAGGGGCCGTGGAGGCCGTGGCGCCGTCGGTGGTGCGCGTGGCGGGCTATGCGCGCAGCAAGAACGGCAAGGCGGAGATCGAGCGCGGCGTGGGCACCGGCGTGGTGATCGTGGATTCGGGAATCATCCTCACCAACCTGCATGTGGTGGAGGGGGCCAGCCGCATCACCGTCACCTTCCACGACGGGCTGGAAACCACCGCCAGCGTCACCGGCGTCCAGCCCGAAAACGACCTGGCCGTGCTGCAGGCCCACAAACTGCCTGACGACCTGGCCGCCGCGCCCCTGCGCTCCACACAGAACCTGCGGGCGGGCGACCAGGTGGTGGCCATCGGGTTTCCGTTCGGCATCGGGCCGTCGGCGTCGGCGGGCGTGGTGTCGGGCCTGGAACGGGAATTCGACTCGCCCGAGGGCAACGGTCCGCTGACCAACCTGATCCAGTTCGACGCCGCCGCCAACCCCGGCAACTCGGGCGGCCCGCTGGTCACCATGGACGGCGAGGTGGTGGGCATCGTCACCGCCATCCTCAACCCCACCAAGGCACGCACCTTCATTGGCATCGGCTTTGCCGTGCCCATTGAAAACGCAGCCGCCGCCATCGGCATGCCGCCGTTCTAGCCCGCCATCGCCTTCATCCACCCTTTGCAAGGACGCCATGACACACAGCACCACGCCCCCTGTCGCCGCCTCCACCGCCACCTGGATGGAGCAGGTGCTTTACGAAGTCAAACGCGTCGTGGTCGGGCAGGACCGCTTCCTGGAACGCGTGATGGTGGCCATGCTCGCCCAGGGCCATCTGCTGGTCGAAGGGGTGCCCGGCCTGGCCAAAACGCTCACGGTGAAGACGCTGGCCCGTACCATCCAGGGCAGCTTCAAGCGCATCCAGTTCACGCCCGACCTGGTGCCCGCCGACCTGGTGGGCACGCGCATGTACAACCAGAAGACGGGCGAATTCAGCACCTCGCTGGGCCCGGTGTTCACCCACCTGCTGCTGGCCGACGAGATCAACCGCGCCCCCGCCAAGGTGCAGAGCGCCCTGCTGGAGGTGATGCAGGAGCGCCAGGTGACCATTGCCGGCGAGACCCACAGGGTGCCCGAGCCCTTTCTGGTGATGGCCACGCAAAACCCCATCGAGACCGAAGGCACCTACGCCCTGCCCGAAGCCCAGGTGGACCGCTTCATGATGAAGGTGCTGCTCGGCTACCCCACCGAGGAGGAGGAGTTCGTGATTGCCCAGCGCGCGCTCGATGCGCCCGTGCAGGTGCTGCCGGTGGCCACCACGGCGCAACTGTCGGCGCTGCAGGCCGAATGCCGCAGCGTGTATGTGGACCCATCGCTGCTGCAGTATGCGGTGAAGCTGGTGGCGGCCACGCGGGCGCCCGCGCAGCACGGCATCAGCGACATGGCGCACTACATCGCCTGCGGCGCCAGCCCGCGCGCCACCATCTGCCTGGCCGAGGGCGCCCAGGCCCTGGCCATGCTGCGCGGACGCGCCTACGTGCTGCCCGAGGACATGACCGACCTGGCCGCCGACGTGCTGCGCCACCGGCTGTCGCTGTCCTACGAGGCACTGTCGGACGGGCTCGACGCCGATGCGTTGATTGCCCGCATCATGGCCAAGATACCGGCGCCCGCACGGCCTTTGCACCATGAACAAAAAGCCGCCTGAAACCGCCACCGTGCAGGCCTTGCACCCCTTGCCGGGGCAGGCCGACCGGCTGCTGCGCGCGCTGGAATGGAAGGTGATCCGGCGGCTGGACGGCCTGCTGCAGGGCGACTACCGCACCCTGGTACGCGGCAGCGGCCTGGACCTGGCCGACCTGCGCGAATACCAGCCCCACGACGATGTGCGCCACATCGACTGGAACGTGACGGCGCGCCTGAACGCGCCCCATGTGCGCGTGTTCACCGAAGACCGCGAAATGTCGGCCTGGTTTCTGCTGGACCTGAGCCCTTCCATCCACTTTGGCCCGCAGGGCCACGCCAAGCGCGACATCCTCACCGGCTTTGTGGCGGTGCTGGCGCGCCTGCTCACCCGCCACGGCAACCGCGTGGGTGCCCTGCTGTATGGCACCGGCCGCGGTGGCGTACGCGCGGTGGATGCGGTGCTGCCCCCGCGCAGCAGCCGCGCGCAGGTGCTGCAGCTCATGCACCAGCTGCTGCAGCCCGCCACCGGCCAGCCCGCAGGCGGCACCCAGCTGCATGTGCTGCTGCAGGCCGGCCTGGGCGCCATCCGCCGGCGCTCCACCGTGTTCGTGGTGTCGGACTTCATCAGCGCGCCCGGCTGGGACAAGCCGCTGGCCCAGCTCGCGCAGCGCCACGACGTGGTGGCCGTGCGCCTGTTCGACCCGCTGGAGCTCGCGCTGCCCGACCTCGGCCTGGTGCTCCTGCGCGATGCCGAGACCGGCGAGCAGCTGCAGGTCGATACCCACGACCAGGGCTTTCGCCAGCGTTTTGCCCGCCTGGCCGCCGAGCGCGAGGCCACCCTGCGCGCAGGCCTGGCCGCCGCGGGCGCCGACACGCTGGAACTGCGCACCGATGACGACCTGATCGACGCCCTGCTGCGCTTCATGGACCTGCGCCAGCGCCGTGCAGGGCCCCGGCTGCGCGCCTTCCAGCCCACCCCCCGCCCGCCGGCCGTGCAGGCCGCTGGCTGACCCCTGAGAGACTGGGAGCTCCCACCATGGTTTTTCTCTGGCCCACCCTGCTCTGGCTGCTGCTGGCGGTGCCGCTGCTGGTGCTGCTGTATGCCTGGCTGCTGCACCGGCGCAAGCAGGCGGCGCTGAACTACCCCAGCCTTGGCCTGGTGCGCGCCGCGCTCGGCCCCGGCCAGCGCCTGCGCCGCCATATCCCGCCCGCGCTCCTGCTGCTGGCGCTGGTGGCCCTGCTGCTGGCGGCGGCGCGGCCGCTGGCCGTCATCACGCTGCCCTCCGAGCAACAGACCATCATGCTGGCCATCGATGTGTCGGGCAGCATGCGCGCCACCGACGTGCAGCCCGACCGCATCACCGCCGCGCAGGACGCCGCCAAGGCCTTCATCGCCGAGCTGCCGCGCCATGTGCGCGTGGGCATCGTGGCGTTTGCCGGCAGCGCCCAGCTGGCGCAGCTGCCCACCCAGAGCCATGAAGACCTGGTCAAGGCCATCGACAGCTTTCAGCTGCAGCGCGGCACGGCCACGGGCAACGGCATCATGCTGGCGCTGGCCACGCTGTTCCCCGACGCAGGCATCGACATCGCCGCGCTGGGCGGGCGCCAGGCCATGCGGGCGCGCTCGCTCGACGAGGTGACCAATCAGGATCCGGCCAAGACCTTCACGCCCGTGGCGCCCGGCTCCTACAACTCGGCCGCCATCATCATGCTGACCGACGGCCAGCGCACCACGGGCGTGGACCCGCTGGAAGCCGCCCAATGGGCGGCCGACCGGGGCGTGCGCGTGTACACCGTGGGCGTGGGCACGCTGCAGGGCGAGACCATTGGTTTCGAGGGCTGGTCGATGCGCGTGCGCCTGGATGAAGACACCCTCAAGGCGGTGGCCTTGCGCACCCAGGCCGAATACTTCCACGCCGCCACGGCCGCCGACCTGAAAAAGGTCTATGAAACCCTGAGTTCACGCCTCACGGTGGAAAAGCGCGAGACCGAAATCTCGGCCCTGCTGGCGCTGGTGGGCGCCGCGCTGGCGGTGCTGGCGGCAGGGCTGTCGGTGTGGTGGTTCGGGCGGGTGATGTAGCCCGTCCCGATCAAAAACAGAGCTGCTTGCGCTTGCAACATAAACGCTGCAGCCCAAAAATACCCCAAACTTCTTTACTCGCCCGGACCGTCCACCAGGGTGGCCAGCGGCAGGTCGTGCAGCTCCTGCAGCAGGCGCACCAGCTGCTGCGCGGCGGCATCCACCACCGCCCGCCCCTTGTCGGCCGTGGCGGCGGCGGCATTGCCCACGGCGCCAGCAGCGTGGTAGTCCTGCATCTGCCAGCCCAGCTTGGCGCTCTTGCCATTGCCCAGGATGGCGTAGCGCTCGGCCCGGTCCTGCGAGGTAGAGCGGAAATCGCGCGCGTGCGCCATGTGCACCGTGTCCGGCGCCAGGTGCAGCATCATCGAGGTCTCGATCTCGCCCGCATGGATGCCGAAGCGGTGCTCCTCGGCGCTGAACTGGCCCGCCACCGCGTCGGGCAGCGGCAGGCTGAACCAGCTGCTGCTGTAGACCAGCAGCTTGCTGCGCGTGCGCAGCTCGCGCGCCACGATGTCCATCACGCTGACCTGGCCGCCGTGGCCGTTGAACAGCAGGAGCTTTTTCACCCCGGCACGCGCCACGCATTCGCCGATCTCGGTCCACAGCGCGATCACGGTGGCGGGCGAGAGCGTGAGCGTGCCCGGAAAACGGATGTGCTCCGGGCTCAGGCCCACCACCTGCGGCGGCAGGAACAGCACGGGCAGCGCGGCGGGCAGCAACGGCAGGGCGGCATCGATCACGCCCTGCAGCAGCGTGGCGTCCACCGACAGCGGCAGGTGCGGCCCATGCTGCTCGATGGCCGCCACGGGCAGCACGGCCACGGTCTGGCGCGCCTGGCCGCTGGCTTGCAGCCGGGCGAAGTCGCGGGTGGAAAGGTCGGCCCAGAAGCGCGACGGCAGGGGTGGGGTGGCAGCGGCGGTCATGCCCAGCATGGTAGTGGAGCAGCGGCGCGCGGATAATCCGGGAGATGCACCAGCCCACGCCACCTGGCACGATGGGCCTGGTGCCGCATTTCGCACCATCCAGCCTGTACGCCCCATGCCCCAGCCCTTTGCCTCCGCATCGCTTGCCACATTGCGCCACCACCGCTGGGTGCGCCGGGGCCTGTGGGCCTTGCTGGCGCTGTTGCTGCTGTGGCTGCTGAGCTGGCTGTCGGTGCCGGCGCTGGCCAAGGGCCCACTGGAGCGCATCGCCAGCGAACAGCTGGGGCGCCCGGTCACCGTGGGGGCCATCGAGTTCACGCCCTGGACGCTCGAAGTCACGCTGCGCGACATCGCCATCGGTGGCGCCCAGGGCGGCCCGCCCCAACTGGAGATTGCGCGCATCTATGCCGATGCCGAAATGCAGTCGCTGCTGCGCCTGGCGCCGGTGGTCGATGCCCTGGAAATCGACGCGCCCCATCTGCGGCTCACGCACCTGGCCGACGGCCACTACGACGTGGACGACATCCTGGCCCGGCTCACCGCCCCCTCCGACCCACCCGCCAGCGGCCCGGCGCGGCTGGCGCTGCACAACCTGGTGCTGACCGGCGGCGCCATCGACTTCGACGACCGCACCGTGGACAAAACCCACTCCGTGCGCGAGCTGACCCTGAAAGTGCCTTTCATCAGCACCCTGCCCGCGCAACGCGACATCACGGTGGCGCCCCACCTGTCGTTTGCGGTGGGCGACAGCCGGTTTGACTCGTCGGCCCAGGCCACCCCGTTTGCCCAGACCGGCAAGGGCGACGCCACGCTGAAATGGGAGGGGCTCGACCTGGCGCCCTACCTGCCCTACCTGCCCGCCAGCCTGCCGGTGCGGGTGCAAGGCGCCCTGCTCGACCTGGATGTGAAGCTGGCATTCGAGCAGAAACCCCGCCTGGCCGTCACGCTGACGGGCAAGGTGCAGACGCGCAACGTGCAGATCACCGACCGCGGCAACCAGCCCCTGCTGTCCTACGAGCGCCTCACGGTGGACATGGCCGAGGTGCGCCCGCTCGACCAGGTGGTGCGCCTGACCAGTGTGGAGCTGGCGGCGCCCGTGGTCACGGCCACGCGCAATGCCCAGGGCGCGATCAACCTCGCGCAACTGTCCGCCCCGGCCGCGCCACCGGCGACCACCCCGCCACCGCCTGCCGCACCGGCACCCCAGGCCCCCGCCAGCGGTGCCACCCCGCCCGCCACCGCCCCCGGCTGGACCGTGGCCGTGGCGCAGACCGCCGTGCGCAAGGGTCAGGTGCACTGGAGCGATCAGAGCACCCAGCCCGCCGCCGCGCTGCAGGCCACCGAGCTCACACTGGATGTGGCCGGTGTGGCCTATCCCTTCCAGACGCCCCTCACCTTCCAGGGCGCACTGGGCCTGCAGGGCAGCACCCTGGCCTTCAAGGGCCAGGCCACCGACCGGACGGCCGAGGTGAACTTGTCGGCCCAAGGCCTGGCCCTGCAACTGGCCGCGCCCTACCTGGCCCAGACACTGAAACCCGCGCTGACCGGCCATATCAATGGTGAACTGGCCCTGCAGTGGCAGGCCCCTGCCGGCGACGCCGCCAAGGCAGGCGCCACGGGCGTCACCCTCAGCGCCGGCCCCCTGGCGCTGGAACAACTGGCGCTGCAGCAGGGCAAGACCACGCTGGCCGGCGTGGGCAAGCTGGCGCTGGATGGCCTGAAGCTGAACCTGGACCAGCGCACCGTGGACGTCGAGCGCCTGGCCATCACCCAGCCCCAGGCCACGGTGGAACGCGCTGCCGACGGCCGCTGGATGTACGAACGCTGGCTCAAGGCCGCACCCACCACCGCCACGGCCAAGGCGCCTGCCGCGCCCGCCTGGCGTGTACGCCTGGGCGAGCTGAACGTGAACCAGGGCAGCGTGGCCTTTGCCGACCGCGCCCAGCCCCGCCCCGTGGCGCTGAACCTGTCGGCGCTGAGCCTGCAGGCCCGCAACCTGGCGCCGGACGGCCGCAAGCCCGAGGCCGTCGAACTCTCGGCCCGGGTGGCCGCACGCCGGGGCCAGGCCGGCCAGCTCCGCTACCGCGGCACACTGACACCCCAGCCATTTGCCACGCAAGGGCGCCTGGAAGCCAGCCGCCTGCCCCTGTACGCGCTGGACGGCTACCTGGCCGACCAGCTGGCCATCGAACTGCTGCGCGCCGACCTGGGCTTTCGCGGCCAGGTGGCCCTGTCCCAGAGCGCACACGGCACCACGCTGCGCGTGAATGGCGACGCCGCCATCGACGATCTGCGCGCCAACAGCACGGCCGCCGCCACGCCCAAGACCGCCGCACAGGTGGGCGAAGAACTGCTGGCCTGGAAGAGCCTGGGCCTGCGCGGCCTGGCCGTGGCCCTGGCACCGAACACCGCCCCGCGGGTGGAGGTGAAGGAAACCAGCCTGGCCGACTTCTTTGCGCGCGTCACCATCAACGAAAACGGCCGCATCAACCTGAGCGACATCGCCAAAAGCCCGGCGGAGGTCAGCCACCAGGCACCGGCCGCAGACACCGCATCCCCCGCCCGGTCGGCGCCCGCGGACGCCACGGCATCGGCCAGCACCCCGCTGCCCCCAGCACCAGCCACCCCGCCTGACCCGCTGGCCCCGGTGGTGGTGTTCGGCCCGGTGAGCCTGGTCAACGGCAAGGTGCTGTTCTCGGACTACTTCATCCGGCCCAACTACTCGGCCGACCTGACCGAGCTGACCGGCAAGCTCAGCGCGTTCTCGTCCCAGCCCCCGGGCGGCGAGCCCGTGCTGGCCGATCTGGAGCTGCGCGGCCGCGCCGAAGGCTCGGCCGCGCTGGAGATCACCGGCAAGCTCAACCCGCTGGCCAAGCCGCTGGCGCTGGACATCGTGGGCAAGGTGCGCGACCTCGAACTGCCGCCCCTCTCGCCCTATTCGGTGAAATACGCGGGCCATGGCATCGAGCGCGGCAAGCTCAGCATGGACGTGTCGTACAAGGTGCTGCCCGACGGCCAGCTCACGGCGAGCAACAAGCTGGTGCTCAACCAGCTCACGTTTGGCGAGCCCGTGGAGGGAGCCCCCAACAGCCTGCCGGTGCGGCTGGCCGTGGCCCTGCTGGCCGACAGCCATGGCGTGATCGACCTCGATCTGCCCATCAGCGGCTCGCTGAACGACCCGCAGTTCCGCATCGGCCCCGTCATCTTCAAGATCATCGTCAACCTGATCGGCAAGGCCATCACGGCCCCTTTCAGCCTGCTGGCCCGCGCTTTCGGGGGCGGTGATGAACTGAGCACCGTGGCCTTCGCCCCCGGCAGCGCCAGCCTCACGCCCGAGGCCCGGCAGGGCCTGGACAAGGTGGCCAAGGCCCTGATCGAGCGGCCCGCGCTCAAGCTCACCGTGACGGGCACGGCCAGCCTGGCGCGCGAGCGCGAAGCCATCCAGCGCGAGCGCCTGCAAGACCTGGTGCGCGCCGAAAAGCGCCGCGCCACCCCCGCCGACACCACCCCCGTGCAGGCCGCCGAATACCCGGCGCTGCTCAAGGCGGTGTACCGCCGCGCCGACATGCCCAAGCCCCGCAACCTGGTGGGCATGGCCAAGGACCTGCCCGTGCCCGAGATGGAAGCCCTGCTGCTGGCCCACCTGCCCGCCGCCACCGAAGAGCTGGCGACCGAGTTGGCCACGCACCGCGGCCAGGCCGTCAAGGCCTACCTGGCCGAGCAGAAGCTGCCCGAGGGACGCCTGTTCCTGGCCGCCCCCAAGGCCGCCACGCCGGACGAAAAATGGACACCCCAGGCCCAGCTGAGCCTGGCCACCCAATAGGCGGACCGCGCACGGCGCTCCGGAACCAACCGCAGCGCCAGCGCTCACACCCTGCAACCATGCCCCATCGCCTGCTCTCCCACTTTTTCTTCGCTCTGCTTTTCATAGCTTCCAGCGCTTCATGGACAGGCGCCAGCGCCCAATTCAACTCAAAACCCGATGCCCGTACCGGCAGCGTGGTCACCACGCCCCGCGTGCGTGCCGAACTCGTGGCGCACGCGCCCGAGGGCGTGGGCCCCGGCCAGCCGCTGTGGCTGGGCCTGCAAATCACCCACCAGCCCGAGTGGCACACCTACTGGAAGAACCCCGGCGACTCTGGCCTGCCCACCGAGCTGGCCTGGACGCTGCCCACCGGCCTCACGGCGGGCGACATCGCCTGGCCCGTGCCCCACACCATCCGCATCGGCACCCTTGCCAACCATGGCTACGAAGGCACGGTGCTGCTGCCCGTGCCGGTGCAGGTGGGCCCGGACTTCAAGGTGCCGCTGGCGGGCAACGGCACGCTCGATGTGCGCCTGCGCGCCACCTGGCTGGTGTGCCGCGTCGAGTGCATTCCCGAAGAGGGCGACTTCGCACTGCAGCTGCCCGTGCGCGGCTCCACCGCCCTGCACGCCGCCGCCTTCGCCCAGAGCCAGGCCGATCAGCCGCTGGCGCTGGCCGGAACGAGCCAGGTGCAGGTGCAGGGCGAGCGCCTTCAATTGCGCGTGCGCGGGCTGCCCGCCGCGGCACGCGGCCAGACGCTGGCCCTGTTCGCGGAAACGCCCGAGGTGCTAATCTCCGCCGCCGTGCCCGGCAAGAACTGGACCCAGGCCTGGGATGGCGATGCCTGGACCGCCGACCTGCCGCTGTCGCCCCAGCGCGGTGATACGCCCGAGCGCCTGCCACTGGTGCTGGCGCTCGACCAGCGCCCCGCGGACCGCGCGACCCCCCACGCCTGGCGCACCGTGGCCGATGTGAACGGCACCTGGGCCGCAGCCGCGCGCGCCAGCGTATCGCCGGCCCTCGCGGCGGCGCTGGAGGCCAACAAGACCGCCTCCCCTGCACCCGCCGCGCCCTCCCCCTCCACCCCCCCGCTGGGCACGCTACTGGCGGCGCTGGCGGGCGGGCTGCTGGGCGGCCTGCTGCTCAACCTCATGCCCTGCGTGTTTCCGGTGCTGGCCATCAAGGTGCTGGGCTTTGCGCAGCATGGCAGCAACCGGCGCGCGCAGCGCCTAGCCGGCGCTGCCTATACCGGCGGCGTGGTGCTGTCGTTCCTGGCGCTGGGCGGCCTGCTCTTGGGCCTGCGCGCAGCAGGCGAACAGCTGGGCTGGGGCTTTCAGCTGCAGTCGCCCGCCGTGGTGGCGCTGCTGGCCGCGCTGTTCACGCTGATCGGGCTCAACCTGGCGGGCCTGTTCGAGTTCGGCCAGTTCGTTCCGGGGCGCCTAGCCACGCTGCAGGCGCGCCACCCGGTGGGCGATGCGTTCCTGTCGGGCGTGCTGGCCGTGGCCATTGCCTCGCCCTGCACCGCGCCCTTCATGGGCGCCTCGCTGGGCTTTGCCGTGGGCATGCCCGCCACGCAGGCGCTGGCCGTGTTTGCCGCTTTAGGCGTGGGCATGGCCCTGCCCTACCTCGCCGCCAGCCTGGTGCCCGCCGTGGTGGGCTGGCTGCCGCGCCCCGGCCCGTGGATGGCCACCTTCCGCCACGCCATGGCTTTCCCCATGTTTGCCACCGTGGTCTGGCTGGTGTGGGTGCTGGGCCAGCAAAGCGGCATCGACGGCGCCGGCGCCCTGTTGGCGCTGCTGGTGGCGGGCAGCGCGCTGGTGTGGTCGCTCACGCTGCGCGGTCGCACGCGGGTGGTGATCGCTTCTATTTTCATAGCTGGCGGAGCATGGCTGGCAGGCGCCATCGGCCAAAACATCACCAAACCGGTAGAGAACGCCGCCCAGGTGGCCTCCGGCACTGACAGCGCTACCAATGCTTGGCAGCCGTGGTCTGCCGACCGCACGGCCGAGCTGATGGCCGCAGGCCAGCCGGTGTTTGTGGATTTCACCGCAGCCTGGTGCGTGACCTGCCAGTACAACAAGCGCACCACGCTGGCCGACAGCAGCGTGCTGGCCGATCTGGCCGCGCGCAAGGTGGCGCTGCTACGCGCCGACTGGACGCGCCGCGACCCCGCCATTACCGCCGCGCTCGCCCAGCTCGGGCGCAGCGGCGTACCGGTGTATGTGCTGTACGCGCCCGGCAAGGCGCCGCTGGTGCTGACCGAGATCCTCAGCGTGGCCGAGGTGCGGCAGGCGCTGGCTGCGCTGTAACGATCTGTCCCACGCGGCCGCCTGGTGCGGGCCATCGCCACCTACTCGCCGGGCGGCACCGCCAAGCCAGCGCACCGGCCACGCGCCCAGCGGCGTTGGCGCTGCAGCGCCGGGGCCAGCCACAGCAGCTGCACCGTGGCATAGCCCAGCAAGGCCAGCGCCAGCCCCAGCGTGGGCAGGCCCACCAGCAGCGGCGTACCCAAAGCCTGCATCCACGCGCCCAGCGCCTGCACCGAGAAGTCTCCGCCCGGTGCCACGCCAGTCCAGGCGGGCATGGGCTGTTCGCCGGGGATCACCAGCGCGCCCAGGTAAAAGGCCAGCGCATACAGCGGCACGATCGTCAGGGGGTTGGTGTAGAACGTGGCCACGCCGCCCGCCACCACATTGCCCCGCAGCCAGGCGCAGGCCAGCAGGGTGCCCGGCAGCTGCAGCGGGCCGGGGATCAGCCCGCAGAACATGCCTGCCGCCACCCCGCGCGCCAACGGCTGGCGCTGAAAGCGGAACAGCGCGCGCCGCTCCAGCCAGGGCTGCAGCCGCGCAAGCCCGGGCCGGTCTATCGTGCCGCGCACGCGGGGCTCCAGCCCGCGCAGCCAGCGGCGCAGAGTGCACAGCATCTGCATGGTGATGCCCTCTCAGACCCCGGGCGGCAAGGCCGGGGGCTTGCCGTGCGCGCTTTCGCCCGAGTTGCGCAGCGACAGCACGATGGAGCCGGCAATCAGCGAGGCCGTGACCAGCAGCGCATAGCCGATCGGGATCTTCACCAGATCGATCAGCAGCATCTTGCCGCCGATGAACACCAGCACCAAGGCCAGGCCGTAGGCCAGCAGGTGAAAGCGGTTGGCCAGGTCTGCCAGCAGGAAGTACAGCGCGCGCAGACCCAGGATGGCGAAGATGTTGGCTGTGAGCACGATGAACGGGTCGCTGGTGATCGCGAAAATGGCGGGGATGCTGTCCACCGCAAAGATGATGTCGGTGGTGCCGATCAGCACCAGCACCACGAACAGCGGGGTGTAGTGCTTGACGCCGTCGATCATGGTGGAGAGCTTTTCGCCATCGAACCGGTTGGTGATGCGCATGCGCTTTTTCAGCAGCGTGAGCACCGGGTTGGTAGCGATGTCGGGTTCCTGGCCGGCGGCAAACCACATCTTCACGCCGGTAAAGACCAGGAAGGCGCCAAACACATACAGCAGCCAGTGGAAGGTGGCCAGCAGCCAGGCGCCCACCAGGATCAGCAGCGTGCGCAGCACGATGGCGCCGATGATGCCGATGATGAGCGCGCGCTTCTGGTATTGCGGCGGCACGGCAAAGTAGCTGAACAGCATCAGGAAGACAAAGATGTTGTCCACCGACAGGCTTTTTTCCACCAGGTAGCCGGTGATGAACTGCATCGACACCGTGTTGGCCACCGCGCGGCCCTGGCTGCCATCGAGGTACCACCACAGCAGCGCCACAAACACAAAGGCCAGCGAGAACCACAGCAGGCTCCAGCGCACGGCCTCTTTCATCGTGACCTGGTGCGCGCCCTGGCGCTCCATCACCAGCAGGTCGATGGCAATGGCCACCACCACAAAGACGGCAAAGCCCGCCCACATCCACCAGGTGCCTATCGTTTCCATGCTTTTTCTCCGAAAGGGGATTCGTCCTGCCAGGCGCCCCGCCCGGCAACAACAGCCCCGCACTGTAGTGGCGCCATGGATTCATAAAAACCTGTGATATTGGTAGAATTGGTTCTGTTTTTACGAACCAATTCGGTTCTACTCTGGGAGATCTCCGTGAGCCAGAGCTTCAACTACCGCCATCTTTTCTACTTCTGGGTGGTGGCCAAGGAGGGCGGCATCGCCCGCGCCGCCGAGCGGCTGGACATGGCCGTGCAGACCATCAGCGCCCAGGTACGCGAGCTGGAAAAGGCCCTGGGCGTGAGCCTGCTGCGCACCGAGGGCCGCAGCCTGGTGCTCACCGACGCCGGCGTAGCCGCGCTGCACGAGGCGGACCACATCTTTGCCCTGGGCGAGCTGCTGCCCCAGCGCGTGCGCGAGGCCGCGTCGGGCCCCACGCTGCGGCTGAACCTGGGCATCTCCGACGGCATTGCCAAGCTGGCCGTGCACCGGCTGCTGACACCCGTGCTGGACGAGCCCCACCTGCGCCTGCTGTGCCACGAGGGCGAGTTCCAGCCCCTGCTGGGCGAGCTGGCGCTGCACAAGCTCGACGCGGTGCTGGCCGACCGCGCCGCACCACCCAACCCCGCGCTGCGCACCACCAGCCAGCTGCTGGGCACGAGCGCCATCGCCTGGTACGCGCCCCCGCTGTGGGCAGAAACGGCCACCAACAACTTCCCCCACAGCCTGGCCGTGGTACCCGTGCTGCTGCCCACCGACCATGCCGCCATGCGCGCGCGCATCGACCACTGGCTGGAGCGCGAGCGCATCCGCCCATGCATCGCCGGGGAGTTCGAGGACAGCGCCCTGCTCAGCACCTTTGCCGCCACCGGCATGGGCGTGATGCCCGCGCCGGTATCGCTGGGCGCGCACCTGGCGCAAACGCACGGACTGGTGCCCGTGGGCTCCACGCCCGATGTGCAGGAGCAGTTCCACCTGATCTACAGCGCGCGCAAGGTGATGCACCCGCTGCTGACCCGGCTGCTGGAGGCGAGCCAAGGCGGAATGCTCCTTGATTAATAGCTATTGACGCTTGTCCATATAGCGCCTGCAGCCAAAATGGCTTCAGAACTTGCCCACCGGTGCACCGGGGGCATTGCCGAGATGGTGGCATTCGAGGGACACAGCCCACGCGCCATACCAAAAAGGCCAGGTGGCGATATCCTCAAGCCCGGCAGGATCGGCACGGCCGGCACGCCACGACGCCCACCCCCATCCAACCGTCCGCCCACGCTTCGACCGTTTCATGTCCCAGCCCTCAAGTTCCTTGTGGAGCCCCCTGCGCCAGACCGCCTTCCGGGGCCTGTGGATGTGCGGCGGCGTGTTCTTTGTGGGCAACGGCATGCAGACCATGGCGGCGGCCTGGCTCATGGTGGAGCTCACGGGCTCGTCGTTTCTGGCGGCGCTGGTGCAGACGGCCGTGTTCATGCCCATGTTCCTGCTGGCGCTGCCGGCCGGCGTGCTGGCCGACACCACCGACCGCCGGCGCCTGATTGCGGGCGCGCTATTGGCCCAGACCGGCGCCTGCGCATTGCTGGCGTTGCTCACGCTGGGCGGCTGGAGCGGCCCGGCCTCGGTGCTGTTCCTCGTCTTTGTGTGCGGCTGTTGCACGGCCATGCTCACGCCCGCCTGGAATTCGTCGGTCATCGACCCGGTGCCGCGCGACGAATGGCCGCAGGCCATCACCGCCGTCAGCATTGCCTACAACGCCGCGCGCGCCGTGGGGCCCACGCTGGCGGGGCTGCTGTTTGCACTGCTCGGGGCGGGCTGGGTGTTCGCCGTCACGGTGGCGACCACGCTGGTGATGTGGAAGTCGATTCGCCGCTGGCCACCCAAAGCGCACCCGCCTTCCAAGCTGCCGGCCGAGCGCCTGTGGGGCGGCACGCTCAGCGGCCTGCGTTTTGCCTGGCATTCGCGCATGATCCTGGCGCAGCTGGTGCGCGTGACGGCCTTCGGCGCGGCGGGCTCGGCCCTGTGGGCGCTGCTGCCGGTGATTGCCCAGCGCCTGGGCACGGGCGCGCAGGGTTTTGGCCTGCTCATGGGCTGCCTGGGCACGGGCGCCGTGCTGGTGGGCCTGGTGCTGGGGCGGCTGCGGGCGCGCTTCGGCATGGAGGCCATCGTGGGCACCGGCGGCGGGGTGTTTGCCGCCGCCATGCTGGCCGCCGCGCTCACGCAGGTGGCCTGGTTCATCTACCTGTGGATGCTGCTGGCGGGCGCGGCCTGGATGTCGTCCATGTCCACCTTCAACACCGCCACCCAGGCCAGCGCGCCGCAGTGGGTGCGCTCGCGCGCCGTGGCCATGCACATGGTGGCGGCGCTGGGTGCGTTTGCCATGGGCTCGGCCTTCTGGGGTGCGGCATCCGACCTCGTCGGCCTCACGCCTACGCTGTGCCTGGCCGCCGCGCTGATGGTGGCCAGCCTGCTGCTGGCCAAGCCAATGCCGCTGCGCATGGGCGCCCTGCACGAGGTGACGCAGGCCACGCCCTGGGATGAGCTGTTCATCGAATCCGAGCCCCTGCCCGAGGCCGGCCCGGTGGCCGTGGAGGTGGGCTACCGCATTGCGCCGGGCAGCGACGCGGCCTTTCTGGACACCATCAGCCGCATGAAGGCCCCGCGCCGCCGCGACGGCGCCACCTTCTGGCGCGTGTACAAGGACCTGGGCGAGCCCTCGCGCTATGTGGAGCGCTTCATCGTCGAATCCTGGGCCGACTACCTGCACCAGCGCGCCCGCGCCACCATGGCCGACCAGGCGCTGGAGACCGAGGTGCGGGCGTTTCTGGCCCCCGGCGAAACGGCGCGCATGTCGCACTACATCGCTGAAAGATAGCTCCCTCCGAGCCGCCCGCGCGTTACAACCGGCGCGGCCCAGGCCAGTGCACCCGTGGAACTGGCTTTGCCAGGCCACCGGGTGCGTCCCCTTCCCGCAGGAGAGGGGGAAGACGCGAAGCGTCTCAGGGGGTGCCCTCCCTTCCGCCCTGCGACAATTGCGGGCATGAGCACCACCTTCGCCCCCCTGCAAAACGACACCTTCCTGCGCGCCTGCCGCCGCCAGGCCACCGACTACACCCCCCTGTGGCTGATGCGCCAGGCGGGCCGCTACCTGCCCGAATACAAAGCCACGCGCGCTCAGGCCGGCAGCTTCATGGGCCTGGCGATGAACGTGGACTTCGCCACCGAGGTCACGCTGCAGCCGCTCGAGCGCTTCCCGCTCGACGCCGCCATCCTGTTCAGCGACATCCTCACCGTGCCCGACGCCATGGGCCTGGGCCTGTCGTTCGCCGAGGGCGAGGGCCCGCGCTTTGCCAAGTCGGTGCGCGACGAGGCTGCCGTGGCCGAACTCGCCGTGCCCGACCTGGACAAGCTGCGCTACGTGTTCGACGCCGTCACCAGCATCCGCAAGGCCCTGAATGGGCGGATTCCGCTGATCGGCTTCTCTGGCAGCCCCTGGACGCTGGCCTGCTACATGGTCGAGGGCAAGGGATCGGACGACTACCGTCTGGTCAAGACGCTGATGTACAGCCGTCCCGACCTGATGCACCGCATCCTGGCCGTGAACGCCGACGCCGTGGCCGCCTACCTCAACGCCCAGATCGATGCGGGCGCCCAGGCGGTGATGATTTTTGACAGCTGGGGCGGCGTGCTGGCCGACGGCGCCTTCCAGCAGTTCAGCCTGGAATATACCCGGCGCGTGCTGGCGCAACTCCAGCGCACCGGCGTGGACGGGCAGGACGTGCCGCGCATCGTCTTCACCAAGGGCGGCGGCATCTGGCTGGACGACATGAAAGACATCGACTGCGAGGTGCTGGGCCTGGACTGGACGGCCAACCTGGGCAAGGCGCGTGCCATCGTGGGCGGCCAGGTGGGCGGCCCGGGCAAGGCGCTGCAGGGCAACATCGACCCCAACGTGCTGTTTGCGCCCCCCGCGCAGATCGTCACCCAGGTGCACGCCGTGCTCGACAGCTTTGGCAAGCCGCACACCGACCGCAGCACCACCGGCCCCACGCACATCTTCAACCTGGGCCACGGCATCAGCCAGTTCACCCCGCCCGAGCATGTGGCGGCGCTGGTCGAGGCGGTGCATGGCCATTCGCGGGCACAGCGCCAGCGCTAAAGACACCATGCTGTGGCATTCGTGCCATGGTTATGCACACAACGGGCGCAGCCACCAGGGCCACCGCATGACCGCTGCGCCCTCTTCAAGGATCTGTTGCAACGGCACAAAATAAACCTAAGTGTTTGATTTTGAATGACTTAACCAGATTGCCTTTTTTGTAGGCACCCCAGCCAGAGCGCGTCACTTCAAGGACTTGCGCGCCCAATCCCCGAGATATCAACAAAGTTATCCACAGAAATTCTGGATTTCCTGAAAATCTCCCATGAAATCAAACACTTGCACCCCAAAGTGAAGAATATTTTGAAGAGCACCCGCCCGGGGTTAGCACAAATCGGGGGCGTTTTCCCCTCTTGACGCTCCCGACCTGTACGACTTATGCACACTTGCCGTGATGCGGTGCAACAAAATGGCAGCGGCACGCATTAGCACAAAAATTGCACCAAAATTTTTTCAGATGGTTGATTCATAAGGATTTTTTGCCCATGCCTTTTTTCCGGGCAATCTGTTCCAGGCCAGCGTTCATGCGGCTTGGCAGCGCATCCGGGCAGGATGTCAACAAAGTTATCCACAGAAATCCTGGATGACCTGGCGGGCCTTGTCAAATCAAGCACTTAGCCGCTCAATCTCCACACTGCATCCACAAGCCACTGCAACCTCGCACTTTTCCGTGTCCTCGCCGTCCTGCATCGTCCACATCGCCCTTCAGACGCCCTCCCACAGCGGCGTGGGCGACCTGCTGAGCTACGCCAGTGAGCGCCCGCTCGCGCCTGGCACGCTGGTGCGCGTGCCACTGGGCAGCCGCGAGGTGCTGGGCGTGGTGTGGGATGCCGACGAGGCCACCGGCGAGCTGCCCGATGGCGCCACCCTGCGACCGATTGCCGGGGTGCTCGACGGCGTGGCGCCGCTGGCTTCGCCTTGGCGCCGCTTGGTGGCATTTGCCGCGCGTTACTACCAGCGCGCCCTGGGCGAGGTGGCCCTGGCCGCCCTGCCACCGCAGCTGCGCGACCTGCGCCCCGAGCAGCTGGCGCGCCGCCTGCGCCGCCCCGGCACGGCATCGGAGTTTTCGCAGAATGCTATTCAAAACATAGCACTTACCACGGAACAGGAAAGCGCCAGAACCCGGATTGCCTCGGAAAATGGCCCTTTCCTGCTGTTTGGCAGCACCGGCAGCGGCAAGACCGAGGTCTACCTGCGCTGCGTGCAGGAGACGCTGGAGGCCGACCCGACCGCCCAGGCGCTGGTGATGGTGCCCGAGATCAACCTCACGCCCCAGCTCGAAGAACACTTTGTGGGCCGCTTTGCCCCGCGCTTCGGAGCTGGCGCGGTGGTTTCGCTGCACAGCGGCATGACGAACCCGCAGCGCCTGAAAAGCTGGCTGGCTGCGCACAGCGGCGCGGCGCGCATCGTGCTGGGCACGCGCATGGCGGTGTTCGCCAGCCTGCCCAGGCTCCAACTCATCGTGGTTGATGAGGAGCACGACCCCAGCTACAAGCAGCAGGAGGGTGCCCGCTATTCGGCGCGCGACCTGGCCATCTGGCGCGGGCGCGAGCAGGGCGCCAAGGTGCTGCTGGGCTCGGCCACGCCGTCGCTGGAGAGCTGGCACGCCAGCGACCCTACCGTGGGCCGCTACCTGCGGCTGGAAATGCCCAGCCGCATCGGCGCCGGCGCCCTGGCCCGCGTGCGCCGTGTGGACATGAACCAGCAGCCCCGGCGCACCGTGTTCAGCGCACCGCTGCTGGCCGCCATCACCGAGCGCGTGGCGCGTGGCGAGCAGAGCATGGTCTTGCTGAACCGCCGCGGCTACGCCCCCGTGCTGCACTGCGTGGACTGCGGCTGGAAAAGCGACTGCCCGCACTGCAGCGCGCACCAGGTGTTCCACAAGACCGACCGCACCCTGCGCTGCCACCACTGTGGCTACACGGTGCGCGTGCCGTTTCACTGCCCCACCTGCGGCAGCCCCGACATTCACCCCATGGGCCGGGGCACCGAACAGCTCGAAGAACAGCTCGGCGCCCTGCTGCGCAACGTGCAGCGCCCCGACGGCAACCCCGCCCGCATCGCCCGCATCGATGCCGACACCACCAAGGCCAAGGGCGCACTCGAAGCCCAGCTGGCGCAGGTGCATGCGGGCGAAGTGGACGTGCTGGTGGGCACGCAGATGATCGCCAAGGGCCACGACTTTCGCCGCATCACGCTGGTGGCCGCCGTGCAGCCCGACGGTGCCCTGTTCAGCAGCGACTTCCGCGCGCCCGAACGGCTGTTTGCGCTGCTCATGCAGGCCGCAGGCCGTGCCGGGCGCGACGCCGCCTACATGGCCGCACAGGGCACGCAGTGCGAGATGTGGGTGCAGAGCTTTCACCCCCAGCACCCGGTGTTCGAGGCGCTGCGCACGCACGACTACCCCGCCTTTGCCGCACAGCAATTGAAAGAGCGCGAAGAGGCCGCCATGCCGCCCTTCTCGTACCAGGCCCTGGTGCGCGCCGACGCGCGCACCCAGGAGGTGGCGCAGGGCTTTCTGAGCGCCGCCACCGCCGCCGCACATACGGCCCAATTGCCCGGGCTGCCGGATGGCACCGTCATTCTGTTTCCCCCCGTGCCGCTGACCATCCAGCGCGTAGCCAATGTGGAGCGTGCGCAGATGCTGATGGAAAGCAGCAGCCGCGCCGCCCTGCAGCGCTTTCTGGCCGCCTGGCAACCCGTGCTGCAGGCCACCCGCAGCCAGCCCGCGCACAAGGGCCTGATCCGCTGGCTGGTGGATGTGGACCCGCTGGCGATTTGAAGTGTTTTTGGACTTTAGCGCTTACTACGAAAGCGCTGTAAGCTATTAAATAAATAGCATTTCGGCGTCTGGCGCAAAAGCTCTACCGAGCCCTGGGCATCCCTGTCTTTAAAACCTCAAAGAATATTAATTTAATTTTAAATACCCAATTGCGCTTATACTGCCAAGCGTTGCAGTCACGGCACCTTGTTCGGGCAGTCACCGCAACGCCTGCTCCAAGGTGCAATCCACCCTCATGCAGGCCGCCTTTTGCGACCTTTTCGCCCAGTGGGTCTGTAGAGCTGCAGCCCACCACGTCCTTTGATGCTCACGCAGGCCGATGGACAGGCCTGCGATCCTGATTGATCCAGATTTCACAGACCGCCATTTCCATGGGCCAATACGTCGTTTCGCCCGCGACACACCCGACCGACTGCGGCCGCTTTCGCGCCTCCTTTTCGGTCCATCGAACCCAGGGTAACGGCAGCTACTGCCGCGTGTTCCGTTTTGACAAACCCTTTGCCTCGCGCGAAGCCGCCCGGCTCTTTGCCATCACCCAGGGCTGGCTGCAAACGTGCATGCAGCACCCGCCCGTGTGCTGATGGCCTGCGCATCGCAAATTCCATCCGCCCTTTCCGGTTGCTGCGGGCTCCCAGTCCGTACACCCGTTTCCCAACGGTGCGCTATCCGTTGCGCGCCATTATTCAGAAAGGCTCTTTCATGAGCAGCAAAATCTACGTGGGCAACCTGCCCTACTCCGTGACCGATTCCACCCTGGAAAGCAACTTTTCCGAGTTTGGTGGTGTGTCCTCCGCCAAGGTCATGATGGACCGCGAAACCGGTCGCTCCAAAGGCTTCGGCTTTGTGGAAATGGCTTCTGCCGAAGTCGCCCAGGCCGCCATCACGGCACTGCACGGCATGTCCGTGGATGGCCGCTCGATCGTCGTGAACATGGCACGCCCCCGCGAAGCAGGTGGCGGCTCGGGTGGTTACGGTGCGGGTGGTTACAGCGCGGCCAACCGCTCGGACGTTGGCTATGGCACGGGTGGCTATGGCGGCGGTCGTTACTGATCCAGGTAACTCTCAGCGAAAGACCGGCTCTCTTGGGTCGGTTTTTTTCGTCCCGACTAAGGCTCACAGAAGAATAGTGGTGTTTTAAGACCAAAGCGCTTATGGGATAAGCGCTACAGGCTATCAAAAAGCAATCAGGTCAGCAGCGCCACTGCCCCAGAAAAGCTCAGAAACGCCAGCGCCGTGGACACCAGGATGATCCGCGCGATGCGGCCGTTGTGGGCGCCGAAGCGCTCGGCCAGCAGCGAGACATTGCTGGCGCTGGGCAACGCGGCCAGCAGCACCAGCACGGTGAGCGCAAACGGCGACAGCGGCACACCCAGGGCGATGGCCGTCCGGCCCACGCCCCACACCAGCAGCGGGTGCACCAGCAGCTTGGCCAGGGCAATGGGCACGTAGTCACGCACCGGCACCTGTTCGTGCTGGTTCATCTGCGAGCGCGCCAGCACGGCGCCGATGGTGAACAGCGCCACGGGCGAGGCGGCGTCGGCCAGCATGGCCACGGTTTTTTCCACCGGACCGGGCAAGCTGAACTGCAGGGCCGACGCCAGCGCGCCCAGCGCAATCGACCAGGGCATGGGGTTGGTGGCCATGCCCCTGAAGGCGTTGCGCAAGGCCACACCCACGCCGTGGGTGCCCGCGCCGTCGAGGCGCGACAGCGCAATGCACAGCGAGCTGGTGATGACCATGTCCACCACGAGGGTGACGATGACCGGGCCCGCGCTTTGCGCCCCCAGCAGCGCCACCAGCAGGGGCACACCCATGAAGCCGGTGTTGGGAAAAGCCGCCACCAGGGCGCCAAAGGCGGCGTCGTTCCAGCCGATGCGGGCATTGCGCGTGAGGGCCACCGTGCCGCCCACCATAACCAGCGCGCACAGCAGGTACACGCCGGCCACGGCCGGGTCGAGCAGTTGCCCGATGGGCGTGCTGGCGCCAAAGCGGTACAGCATGCAGGGCAGCGCAAAGTACAGCACGAAGGCGTTGAGCCCCGGGATGGCGGGCTGCGGCAGCACGCCGCTGCGCGCGGCCAGATAGCCGCAGAGCACGAGCGCAAAGAAAGGAAAGGTAACAAGCAGAACAGACAGCACGGCGGGGATTCTCGCAGGCGCAGGCTTTGCCGCCGCTGCTTCGCCATGTGAAATTTATTGCACCCCACCGCCACCGCGCCGGGCGGACCATGCCCGCCCCCGGCTCTGTATCATTGCGCGCTCCGCGTCGTCCGCCCGCTGCACTTTCCCCGTTTTCCCCCGTCTTTCCCCCGCCCCTCCATGTCCGCCGGCCTCAATCTCGCCCAGCTTCAGGCTGTCCATTACACCGAAGGCCCCTGCCTGGTACTGGCCGGTGCGGGCTCGGGCAAGACGCGGGTGATCACGCACAAGATCGCCCACATGATCGAGCGCGGCACGGAGCCCCGGCGCATCGCCGCCATCACCTTCACCAACAAGGCCGCCGCCGAAATGCGCGAGCGGGCCAAGGGCCTCATCGGCCGCCGGGCCAAGGATGTGCTGGTGTGCACCTTCCACGCCCTGGGCGTGCGCATGGTGCGCGAGGACGGCGCGGTGCTGGGCCTCAAGCCCCAGTTCAGCATCATGGATGCCGACGACGTGGCCGGCATCCTGAAAGATGCCGCCGGCGGCACCACCGACCTGGCCACGGCGCGCCAGTGGCAGTGGACCATCAGCAAGTGGAAGAACATGGGGCTCGATGCCGCGCAGGCCCTGGCCCAGGCGGCCGACGACAACGAGCGCAGCATTGCCGTGGTGATGGCGCGCTACGAAGAGCGCCTGGCGGCCTACCAGAGCGTGGACTTCGACGACCTGATCGGCATGCCACTCAGGCTGCTGCGCGACTTCCCGGAGGTGCGCGCCAAGTGGCAGGCGGCCCTGGCCCATGTGCTGGTCGATGAGTACCAGGACACCAATGCCACGCAATACGAGCTTTTGAAGCTGCTGGTGGGCGAACGCGGCCATTTCACCGCCGTGGGCGACGATGACCAATCCATCTACGGCTGGCGCGGCGCCACGCTCGACAACCTCCGAAAACTGCCGCTGGACTATCCCACACTCCAGGTCATCAAGCTGGAGCAGAACTACCGCTCCACCAGCGCCATCCTGCGCGCGGCCAACAACGTGATCGGGCCCAACCCCAAGCTGTTTCCCAAAACGCTGTTCAGCGAACTGGGCGAGGGCGAACCCGTGCGCGTGGTCGATGCCGACACCGAAGAGCACGAGGCCGACCGCGCCGTGGCCCGCATCCAGAGCCTGCGCGCCGCCGCCAACCCGCCGCCGGACTGGAAGAGCTTTGCCATCCTGTACCGCGCCAACCACCAGGCCAAGCCGTTCGAGAAAGCGCTGCGCAAGGCCAGCATTCCATACAAGGTGTCGGGCGGCACGAGCTTTTTCGACCGCGCCGAGATCAAGGACTTGTGCGCCTGGTTTCGCCTGTGGATCAACAACGACGACGACCCGGCATTTCTGCGCGCCATCGGCAGCCCCAAGCGCGGCATCGGCCACACCACGCTGGCGGCCCTGGGCGCGTTTGCCACGCAGCACAAGCAGAGCATGTTTGGCGCGCTGTTCAATGGCATGCTGCCGGCGGCCGTGCCCAAGCGCGCGCTCGATGGCCTGCACGAGTTCGGCCGCTACATCAACGACCTGGAGCACCGCGCCCGCCACACGCACGGCGCCGAGAATGCGCGCACCTTTCTGACCGACTGGCTCCAGGAAATCGGCTACGAGCAGCACCTGTACGACGGTGAAGACAGCGAAAAGGTGGCCGCCGCCCGCTGGAGCAATGTGCTGGAGTTCTGCGACTGGATGGCCCAGCGCGCGGGCGGCCAGATCGACGACACGGCAGGCGCCGTGGTGGCCAAGGAGACGAAAAGCCTGCTGGAGGTGTCGCAGACCATTGCGCTGCTGTCCACCATCTCCGAGCGCGAGCAGGAGCAGGACATGGTCACGCTGTCGACCCTGCACGCCAGCAAGGGACTGGAGTGGCCGCATGTGGTGCTGGTCGGCGTGACCGAGGGCATGCTGCCCTTCAAGCTCGACGACGACGAAGGCCGCCAGCTGCAAGTGGCCGATGACACCCTGCAGCGCCTGCAGGAAGAGCGCCGCCTGATGTATGTGGGCATCACCCGCGCCCAGCGCACGCTGGCCGTGAGCTGGACCAAAAAACGCAAGAAGGGCCGCGAGATGGTGGCCGCGCGCCCCAGCCGCTTCATTGCCGAGATGGGCCTGGACAAAGCCACCACGCGCGAGGACCCGCGCGAGAAACTCAAGGCCCTGCGCGCCGAGTTTGCCGCCAAGGCACAGGCCGCCAGTGCCGCCAACGCGGTGCCCAGCGCATGACACCACGCACCCCAAACCCCAGAACATGGCCCACACCCCGGCCTGTGATTGCTTACATTTTGATAGCTATCAGCGCTTTTCCTACAAGCGCCACAGGCCAAAATGATCCAAAATCCACCACCGCTTGCCCGGCTGCGGCTGACCTGAATCACCAACACCTGCAAGGCCGCTGGCACGCCACGCTGCAGCCTGCCGCACCCGATGCAGCGCCAGCACCCGCCACCACGGCCGTGTTGCAGCTGGGCCCCCATCCCGAGCTGGCCGAGAGCGTGCGCGGCACCGTGCAGCGCGGCGACGCCAGTGCGCAGCTCAGCGGCGATGTGGATGCGGGCGAGCTGGCCCTGGAAGAATCGATCAACGGCACCAACATCAGCGCCACCTGGACCGGCCAGGTGGTCGATGGCAGTTGTGGCAAGGAAATACGCGGAACATGGAACAACGTCCACCCCACCCTCTCCCTTGCTTTCGTGCTGCGCAAGCAGCCGGGTTGGCAATGAGCGCGCGCCACGGCGCCGCCCTGGTGCTGGCACTGCTGGCCCCTGCCGGGGCCGCCCTGGCACAGGCCGCACCCACCCCCGGGAGCGCCGCCGCCCCGGCACCCACCGGCACCGACAGCGCCTGGCGCCGGTGCGCCGCCCTGGGCAACGACAGCCCGGCCCGCCTGGCCTGCTTCGACCAGTGGGCCGGCCAGCAGGACTGGCAGGCACCCGCGGCATCGGCTGCGGCCAGCACAGAGGGCGCAGCCGCCCCTGCGACGGTGCCGCTGCCGGTGGACACCCGGCTGCCGGCCACGCGCATCATCGACGTGGCCCAGACCGAAGGCTGCCGCGACACGCAGTACAGCGACCTCTCGCGCTTTTGGGAACTGGAGTCGGGCAGCAACTGCGGCACCTTCGGATTTCGCGGCTACCGGCCGCTGTCGGTGTCGGTGGTGGCAAGCAGCAATGTGAACCGCCAACCCAGCTCGGACGCCGACGGCCGCACCGCGACAGAATTCACCCCCTACCAGCGCACCGAAAACCGCATCCAGCTGTCGGTGCGCACCAAGATCGCCCAGAGCCTGCTCACCCAGGGTCACCCCACGCTCAAGGATTCGCTGTGGTTTGGCTACACGCAGCAGTCGTACTGGCAGCTGTTCAGCCCCGGCATCTCGCGCCCCTTCCGCACCACCGACCATGAGCCGGAGGTGATGTACGTCTACCCCACCGACGCCCGGCTGCCCTTTGGCTGGCGCTGGCGCTACAGCGGCGCCGGCCTGGTGCACCAGTCCAACGGCCAAAGCAACCCCTTGTCGCGCAGCTGGAACCGCGTCTACCTCATGACCGGCATGGAGCTGGACAACCGCTGGAACATCCAGGCGCGCGTATGGAAACGCCTGTCCGAAAACAGCCCCGACGACGACAACCCCGGCATCAGCGACTACATCGGCCGGGGCGAGGTGAAGGCGTTCTGGAACCTGGACAAGGACAACACCCTGGGCGCCACGCTGCGCCACTCGCTGGCCAGCAACGGGCGCGGCTCGGCCCGGCTGGAATGGCTGCAAACCCTGGGCTCCGGCCTGGGCAGCAGCAAGAGCAACCTGCGCCTGCACACCCAGCTGTTCAGTGGCTACGGCGACAGCATGATCGACTACAACAAGAAGCGCACGGTGTTCAGCCTGGGGCTGAGCCTGGTCGACTTCTAGCGTATATCTCCAGTCGTGTGCCAACAACACCCACCGGCGCCCGCGCGCGGCGGGCCCGCAAGGCCAGGCCGCTTCGCAAGGCGGCCTGAAGCCAGCCGTCACCACCCACCAAGGCCGCCTCTGCAGCTCAGGCGGTGACGTCTGCAGCACCATCCGCGTCATCCTCCTGCTCCGGCACCTCCGGGTGCTTCACGATGGTCACCGGCACCGGGCTGGCATGGGCCAGTTCCTGCGACACCGATCCCAGCAGCGCGCTGCTGATGGCCCCCTGGCCGCGCGCACCGATGGCGACCATGTCGCAACCAGAGCTTTCGATGATGTCCACCAGCACATGCGCCGGGTCGCCCACGCCCACGGCGGTTTCCCAGGCCAGGCCGGCCGCCTGCAGCAACGCGCGGGCCGGGGCCATCAGGTGCTCGCCGGCCTCCACGCTGGCGGCGGCAATCAGGTCGGGGTCGCGCGACACCACCAGCTCGTACAGCGACGCGGGCTCTTGCACATTGGCCAGCACCACGCTGGCGCGCAGACCATCCTGCACCAGCCGCAGCACATGGTGCACGGCATCAAGCGACAGGGCCGAGCCATCCACGGCAATCAGAATCTTGAGCATGGCAAGCACTCCTTTTTATTGAACCATCCAGACCAGTGTAGCGGCGCCCTGGCAGTGCGCGGGGCACGCAGGGGGAAGATGGCCCATCTGGGACAATCGCGCCCATGCTCCAGTTTGACCTTCTTAAAACCGACCCCACCAGCCACGCCCGCCGCGGCACGCTCACGCTCAACCACGGCGTGGTGCAAACCCCCATCTTCATGCCCGTGGGCACCTACGGCACCGTCAAGGGCGTGATGCCGCAAAGCCTGCACGACATGGGCGCGCAGATCATCCTGGGCAACACCTTCCACCTGTGGATGCGCCCCGGCCAGGAGGTCATGCAAAGCTTTGGCGGCCTGCATGGCTTTGAGAAGTGGGACAAGCCCATCCTCACCGACTCAGGCGGTTTTCAGGTCTGGAGCCTGGGCGCCATGCGCAAGATCACCGAAGAGGGCGTGCACTTTGCTTCTCCCGTCAACGGCGACAAGCTCTTCATGTCGCCCGAGGTGAGCATGCAGATCCAGACCACGCTCAACAGCGACATCGTGATGCAGCTCGACGAGTGCACGCCGTATGAAACCAAGGGCCACCTCACCACCGAGGCCGAGGCGCGCAAGAGCATGGAGATGAGCCTGCGCTGGGCCCTGCGCAGCAAAGATGAATTTGCGCGCCTGAACAACCCCAATGCCCTCTTTGGCATCGTGCAGGGCGGCATGTACGAGAACCTGCGCGCCGAGTCGCTGGAGCGCCTGGTGGAGATGGATTTCCCCGGCTACGCCGTGGGCGGCGTGAGCGTGGGCGAACCCAAGGACGAGATGCTGCGCATCATGGCGCACACGCCGCACCTGCTGCCCGCCCACAAGCCGCGCTACCTGATGGGTGTGGGCACGCCCGAAGACCTGGTCGAAGGCGTGGCGCAGGGCGTGGACATGTTTGACTGCGTGATGCCCACGCGCAATGCGCGCAACGGCACGCTGTTCACGCGCTTTGGCGACCTCAAAATTCGCAACGCCCGCCACAAGACCGACCACCAGCCGCTCGACACCACCTGCAGCTGCCATGCCTGCGCCGGAAAATCGGGCGTGCCATGGAGCCAGGGCGGTCGCGAGGGTTTCAGCCGCGCCTACCTGCACCACCTGGACCGCTGTGGCGAAATGCTCGGCCCCATGCTCACCACCATCCACAACCTGCACTACTACCTGAACCTGATGCGCGAAGTGCGGGGCGCGCTGGAGGCCGGGCAGTTTGCGCAGTTCCGGGCGCAGTTCAAGGCAGACCGGGCGCGGGGCGTGTGAGGATGCAAAGCACGCGACTGCGCGCGCACTTGGTCAATTGCTATTTTTCCTATAGCTGCTTGCGATTACCCCATAAGCGCAAGAGCCACTTTGCACCCTGATCCCACCGCAGCACTGTTGCCAGTGCCCCGAACAAACTGCCACACACTGGTGGCAGGTGTCTGCTGGGGCGCACGGCGGTGTGTGCCAGCGCAGATCAGTCGCGCAGATCCGGCGGCAGCGTGCCGCCGTTGGCGGCGATGCTGCGCATCACCTGCTTGTGCAGGCCGATGTTCCAGGCGGCCGATCCGGGTTCGTCGCTGCCGCTGTACAGCAGCTCGCCGGCCAGCTCCTTGCGCGCGGACAGGCTGCTGTCCAGGCCCAGCAGCTTGAGCAGATCGACGATGGAGGTGCGCCAGTTCAGCCCGTTCGCGCCGGGCATGGCGTCCAGGATGGGGGCCACGTCACCCAGCGGGATGGACGCCGGCGCGGCAGGTGCAGCAGGCGCGCCAGCCTCGACCGGGGCTGGCGGCGCAACAACGACCTCGGCGGCGTTGGCCGACGGGAAGATCTTGGAAAAGATGTTGGAAAAGAAACCCATGGCTGTGCTCCCAAGGTGGCGTTGAGGGTGGTGTGACCGTCGGCACCCGGGGTGAAACCCCGGACACCGCCGGCCGTTGTATCACGCGGATGTGACAGGCTCTGCTGCCGGCACGGGTGCTGCGGGCTGGCCGGTGGCCTGTGCCCCCGTGCCGCAGGCATGGCAAAAGCGCGCAAACGCACTCTTGCGCGTGCTGCAGTGGCCGCAGTGGTCAAACAGGCCGATGCCACAGTGCGGGCAAAAATCGATCTTGTCGTTTTTCAGATCCACCGGGCGCTCGCAGCCGGGGCACACGCTTTTGGCCAGGCGCGCCAGGGCCACGTCGTAGCCCAACTCTTTGCGGCGCTGCGGGTCGGGCAGCGACTCGGCCTGCTTTTGCCGCTCCAGGTACCGGTTGAGCGCCAGGATGGCGTAGCGTCCCACCAGCGCCGTGATGCCGATGCCCACCACATAGCGCACATAGCCGCCGTAACTCGGCAGATACGGCACCAGTTCGACGAAGAAGGCAAACAGCGCAAAGAAGATGAAGCCCCAGACAAACGGCCAGTACGTGCCCTTGCGCTTCTTGACGAACAGCCAGCCGGCCATGGCCAGCAGCGGCAGCGTGAGCGCCAGGCGGTACAGGAACACGCGCAGCTCGACCCTGCGGCGCTCGGCGTTGCGCTTTTCGTGGCCGGCGGCTTCGAGCTTGTCCAGCCGCGCCTGCGCGGCGGCTGCGGCCTGGCGGGCATCGAGCGCGGCCTGCTGCTGCGCCTCGACCGCCTGCTGGGTGGTGCGCTCGGCCTGCTGGAGGGTGTCAAGCGCCTGCGTGCGCGCCAGCACCTCGGGGTCGTGCTCGGCGCGCTGGGTGGCGTTGCGCGTGGCCAGCCAGTTGTTGAAGGTTTCGCGCTCGCCCTGGCTTTCGCTGCGGGCCTTGCTGCGCTGCAGCTGGGCCTGCTCCAGCGCGGTCTGCGCCGTTTGCTCGGCCTGGCGGGCATCGCGCACCTGGCTGCGCAGGGCCTGGGCGGCCGGCTGGTCGAGAAAGTCATCGACCCGCAGCGGGGCCTCGACCTTGGGCAGGTCGCCCACGATGGTGCCACCCAGGCCGATGAGGAAGCCGGCAAACACCAGCGCCACCAGCCACAGGCCGCGGCGAAACCATTTTTCGGACAGCCGCAGTGATTTGCCCATGATTCCCTCCCTTGAAATGCTATTTATTCAATAGCAATAAACAATTTACAGCCAAGCGCTACAACCCATTTTGACCAAGACTCCAACCCAGCAATACCCCGCGGGACTATGCTTCGCAGCAGCCATGGCACCGGTGCCATGGGGGAGGAACTTTCCCTCTTGAACGGGCCCCAACCCATCTCCTTCGGATCAGCAGGGTGCAATCATGGTGTGGCGAAATTTTCGACCTCTCGCGTGGGCGGGAATGGCCGCCGTGGCGCTGGGCGCGAGCAGCCCGGTGTGGGCGGATCGGGACGGGCGCGGCCATGGGCACCGGGGGGGTGCGCGGGTCGGCATCGGCCTTTACCTGGGGCCGGGCTTCGGTTACCCGGTGTACCGCCCAGCCTACCCTTATTCCTACTATTACCCCGAGCCGTACCCTGCGCCAGCGGTGATTGCAGTGCCCACCGAGCCGCCCGTGTACATCGAGCGCGGCAACGACGGCACGGGCTACAACAGGGGCGCCGATGGGCAACCACCACAGGGCTATTGGTACCGCTGCAACCAACCCGATGGCTACTACCCCTATGTCAGCCAATGCCCGGGCGGCTGGCTGCAGGTGCCGGCGCAGCCGCCAGCCAACTGACGGGCGCCCCGCACACCCTGGCGCATGGCCGATGTTCCTTTTCCTATCTGAGGAAGCATGATGAGAGTCCTTTCCCTCGCCACTGTGCCGCTGCTGGCACTGACCCTGGCCGCCTGCACGGTGATGCCCACCGGCCCCAGCGTGACGGTGCTGCCCGGCAGCAGCAAGAGCTTCGAGCAATTCCGGTATGACGACGTCAACTGCCGGCAATACGCAAAGATGCAGATCGGCGGCGCCACCGATGCGGCCAACCAGAGCGCGGTGGGCAGCGCGGTGGTGGGCACGGCGGTCGGGGCCCTGGCGGGCGCCGCGCTCGGCGGCAACCACGAGGGTGCGGCGGTGGGCGCGGGCATGGGCCTGCTGATGGGCTCGTCGGTCGGCACCAGCAATGCCCAGTCCAGCGTCCATGGCGGCCAGCGGGGCTACGACAGCGCCTACGTGCAATGCATGTATGCCCGCGGCCACCAGGTTCCGGTGTACGGCCGCATGGTCACCAACCCGGGCGCCATGGGGCCGGGCTACGGCACGCCCATGCCGCCACCGCCGCCCGGCTACTGGCGGCGCTAGCCGGTCAGGCCGCCAGCAGACGTGCCACATGCTCGCGCAGCAGTTCGGGCTGCGCCTGGGCGGGCGCCACGGCGGCGCCCACGTTCAGCCCCACCCGGTTGAACAACCCGCGCCGGAATGGCCGCACCATGGCGCCGCCCTGTTCGATGCGGCTGAAATACGAACCCCACAGGTTGGTCAGCGCCATGGGAACCACGGGCACCTCCAGCCCGTCGGCGCGGGCACGCTCCAGTATCTTGGCGATGCCGCCCTTGAACGGCTGCAACTGCCCGTCGTGCGTGATGCCGCCCTCGGGAAAGATGGCCAGCAGATCGCCTTCACGCAGCACCTGGGCGGCACGCTCGAAAGCGGCCTCGTACACACGCGGGTCTTCCTTCTGCGGAGCGATCGGAATTGCCTTGGCCAGGCGGAACAGCCAGCCCAGCACCGGCACGCGGAAGATGCGGTGGTCCATCACGAAGCAGATCGGGCGCGGGCTGGCGGCCATGAGCAGCACGGCATCGACAAAGCTCACATGGTTGCAGGCCAGGATGGCGGCGCCGGTGGTGGGCAGATGCTCATCGCCCCGCACCCTGAAGCGATAGACGAAACGCGAGAGCACCCAGGCCACGAAGCGCAGCAGGTACTCGGGCACCAGCAGGAAGATGTAGAACGCCACCACGGCGTTGGCCAGGCCGGTGAACAAGAACACCTGCGGCACCGTGAACCCCGCACCCAGCAGCGCGCCCGCGATGACCGCGCTGGCGATCATGAACAGCGCATTGAGGATGTTGTTGGCCGCGATGGTGCGCGCGCGGTGCGTGGGCCGGCTGCGCATCTGGATCAGCGCATACATGGGCACGCTGTACAGCCCGGCAAACAGGCTGAGCAGCGCCAGGTCGGCCATCACGCGCCAGTGCGCGGGCTGGGCCAGAAAGGCGGCGAGCGGCATGACCTCGGAGGCCGCAAGGCTGCGCGAGGCAAAGTACAGATCGATGGCAAACACGCTCATGCCGATGGCCCCGAGCGGCACCAGGCCGATCTCGACATGGCGGCGCGACAGCACCTCGCACAGCAGCGAACCGGTGCCGATGCCGATGGAAAACACCACCAGCAACAGCGAAGCCACCTGCTCGTTGCCATGCAACACTTCCTTGGCAAAACTGGGGAACTGGCTGAGGAACACGGCGCCGAAGAACCACATCCAGCTGATGCCCAGCAGCGAGCGGAACACCACGATGTTCTCGTGCGCCAGCCGGAGGTTGCGCCAGGTTTCGGTGAAGGGGTTCCAGTTGATCTTCAGGCCCGGGTCGGTGGCGGGCACCGTGGGGATGAACTGCGCCACGGAACGCCCCAGCAGCGCCAGCACCACGCAGACCACGGCCACGGTGGTGTGGCCGATGCCAGGTAAGGCCACCAACAGGCCACCGGCCACGTTGCCCAGCAAGATGGCCACGAAGGTGCCCATCTCCACCATGCCATTGCCACCCGTGAGCTCGCGCTCGCTGAGCACCTGGGGCAGGTAGGCGAACTTGACCGGCCCGAACAGCGTGGAGTGCACGCCCATCAAAAAGGTGCACAGCAGCAGCACCGGCGCGTTGCCCGCCATGAACCCGCCCGCCGCCACCAGCATGATGGCGATCTCCAGGTTCTTCACGAAGCGGATCATGCGCGTCTTGTCGTATTTGTCGGTGAGTTGCCCCGACGTGGCCGAGAACAGCAAAAACGGCAGGATGAACAGCGCACCGATCACCAGCCCCGCCATCGCCGGCGGCAGCCACGACACGCTGAACTGGTAGGTGACCATCACCGTGAAGGCGAACTTGAACAGATTGTCGTTGGCCGCGCCGGAGAACTGCGTCCAGAAGAACGGCGCAAAGCGGCGCTGGCGCAGCAGGGCGAACTGGCTGGGGTCCTCCTGCGCGGGCACAGCGCTGGTGGACGGGGTCTGGGGGTGCATGCGTTTTTTCCTCGTTTTCGACGGGTTTGCTGTGTTGTGTTGGCCGGCCGGCACGCCAGATGCGCGGCCCGCATGCGCCTCCCTCGGCGTGGGCGCCATTCTGCCCATACGCCGTGGCGCGCGGCAGGTCCGGCGTGCCGCTGTTGCACAAAGCCGCCAGCGCCGACCACACCAGTCAGGCCACACCGGCCGCCAGCAGTTGCTTGGGCGGTGGCCCGACGCAACACGGCGCCCTGCGATGGGGCGTCCAGCCTGCCCGGCGCCACGCAGCGCAGTGCCAGCAGACCCCACAGGCCCGCGATGGCAAAGGACAGGTGGCTCCGCACATCCAGCGCGCACGGCGGCGCGCTGAAACACAACTTCACAACACTTCGCACAGCGCCTACACGCGCTTGACGCAGCGCCCCCACGATCAAGGCTCCCGGTTCCGCACGGAATCATTTCTGAGGAGAACACCATGGCACGCATTGCCCTCGCCGCCGCTTCCATCGCCCTGCTGTCGCTGAGCGCCCTGACGACGGCGCACGCACAGGTCGGCGCCACCGTCATCATCCAGTCCGGCAGCCCCCAGTACCAGCGCCCCGCGCCGGCCCTGGTGCAATACCAGGCGCCGCCGCCTCCGCGCCATGAGGCCGCGCCCCGCCCCCGGCGCGGCATGGCGTGGGTGCCCGGCCACTGGGAATGGCGCGGCCACCGCCATGTATGGCTGGCGGGCTACTGGGTGAAGGCCCGCCCTGGCTACCACTACCGTGAACCCCGCTGGGCCGAGCATGACGGCCGCTGGGCCATGCAGCGCGGCGGCTGGGACCGTGACCGGGACGGCCTGGCCAATCGCTACGACCGGGACCGTGATGGCGATGGCGTGCCCAACCGCCACGACCGCCAGCCCGACAACCCGCGTCGCAACTGACCTTGCGGCGCAGGCGGCCCCCTGCGGCTTCCCAGGGGGCATTCCATTGCCAAGTCATTCGCGTCCAGGCGCAAAGCCGCAGACAGTGCTGCAGCACGGCAAGGCGAAGCAACGACGACACGGAGGGTTTGGAAAAGGAATCAGACCAGGTGCAGCTCGGCGCGGCCCAGGCCCGGGAAGTCGGCCACCACCACCGTGCCCGGCGCCACCAGGACGGTGCCGGTGCACGAGCCCGTGGTCACCCACTGGCCCGCGCGCAGGCCGCCCAGGCTGCGCGCGCCCTCGTTGGCCAGCCACACCAGCAGCCGCAGCGGCTCGCCCGCCGGGTTGCCCCAGGCGGCGCGCTCTACGGCCACCGTGCCGTTGACGGACAGACTCACCGGCTGCACCAGGGGCTGCACCGCAGCCACGTTGGCCGACCCCGAACCCACCATCAATGCGCCATGGCAGGCCTGGTCGGCCAGGCGGCTGAACTCACCCTGCTGGGCCCAGGCGGCAAAGCGCGTGTCGCACACCTCGATGGCGGCGCGCACCGATGCCATGGCCGCCAGCACCTCGGCCGGGCTGTAGGGCGCGGTGCGCTCGGGCAGGTCGGCGCCCAGCTCGTACACCAGCTCTGCCTCGACCCCCATCACGGCAAAGCCTGCGGCAGGCAAATGCACGGCCTGCCCGGTTGACGCGACCGCCACCGAATCGCGGGTGAGCGCCGCGCGCGCGGGCAGCGCCTGGGGCGATGCGGCGCCCACCTTCCAGCCCGCGATCTCGCCGCGCTCGCGCACCACGGCGTCCTGCACGGCATAGGCCTGGGCCACATTGCACGGGCGCAGGGCGGCGGGCAGATCGAGCGGCCGGGGCATGCGCCCCTGGCGCGCCATGGTGAGCAAGGCCGCGCTGGCAAAGGGATCAAAGGCGGTATCAGACATGGCAGGCATCCTGGGGGGTAAAGCTTGGCGGATTATGGCGAGGCACCGGTTTCAGCGCCTTTCCAGCATCAGCAACGATTGCCATCCATTAGCGCGCACAGACCCCTTTTTGCGCCGCAGTGCCGCCTAGAATCGGCCTCGCAGGAGAGTCAGCGGCACCGTCCGCTTCACCGAAGGCGCAAACTCCCATACACGCTCAGGTTCCGTACTGCACCATTCAACAAAGCCGTCTGGAGAGCCGCCACGACCTACATGCGTGGCGCACCGAAGGAGCAAACCACGCGCCATGCCGGCGATGCGGTGAATCTCTCAGGTACCAAGGACAGGGGGAGCGGCAGCTTGGCAGACGCGCCGGCTGCACGCTATTTAATCAATAGCATCTACCGAACGCCTGTCAAGCGCCAGAGCCCAGAAAGGCTTTGAAAATCATGCGCGTGATCGTTTTGGGTGCCGGCCTGCTCGGCGTGACTTTGGCGTATTTCCTGCAGCAACTCGGCCATGAGGTCACGGTGATCGACCGCCAGGGCGCGCCCGGTGCCGAGACCAGCTTTGCCAACGGTGGCCAGATCTCGGTGAGCCATGCCGAGCCCTGGGCCAACCCCAGTGCGCCGCTCAAGGTGCTGCAGTGGCTGGGTCAGGAAGATGCACCGCTCTTGTTCCGCCTGCGCGCCGACATGCGCCAGTGGCTGTGGGGCCTGCAGTTCTTGCGCAACTGCACCCCGGCGCGCACGCGCCACAACATCGAGCAGATCGTGCGCCTGGGCACCTACAGCCGCAGCGTGCTGCAGCAGCTGCGCGCGGCCACCGGCATCGCGTACGACCAGCGCACACAGGGCATCCTGCACTTCTATACCAACGCCAGGGAGTTCGACGGCGCACTGGCCCCGGCTGAGCAGATGCGCCAGCTCGGCTGCGAGCGCCAGGTCATCAGCGCCGACGAGGCCGTGCGCATCGAGCCAGCCCTCGCCCATATCCGCCCGCAACTGGCCGGCGCCACTTACACGGCCGAGGACGAGTCGGGCGATGCCAACCAGTTCACCCGCGAACTGGCCCGGCTGTGCGCGGCGGCGGGCGTGCAATTTCGCCTGGGCCACCACATCACGGCGCTGCGCGAGGCCGGTGGCCACATCGACCATGTGGAGCTGACCAACGCCGAGGGCCGCTTCGAGCGCGTGCGCGGCGACGCCTTCGTGCTGGCCATGGGCTCGTTCAGCCCGCTGTTGGCGCAGCCGCTGGGCATTCGCCTGCCCATCTACCCGGCCAAGGGCTATTCGGTGACCATGCCGGTCAAGGATGCGTCGATGGCCCACGGGGTGAGCCTGACGGATGACGAGTTCAAGCTGGTGTTCTCGCGCTACACCAGCGAGCGCGGCGGCGACCGGCTGCGCATTGCCGGCACGGCGGAATTGAACGGCTATGACCGCAACCTGAACCCGATGCGCTGCGAGGCCATCGTGCGCCGCGTGGAGCAGCTCTTTCCCGGCGCGGGCGATGCCAGCCAGGCCCAGTTCTGGACCGGCCTGCGCCCCGCCACGCCCAGCAACGTGCCGCTGATCGGCAAGACCAAGGTGGCCAACCTGTTCCTCAACACCGGCCACGGCACGCTGGGCTGGACGCACGCCTGCGGCTCGGGCAAGGCGCTGGCCGACATCGTGAGCGGCCGCGTGCCCGAGGTGGATTTTGCGTTTCAGGGAATGGCCGCGGGGTGTGCCTCCCCTGCGCTGGTACCGGCAGCCAGGAGGGCCTGACCCCGGGAACCGGTTGCCATCACCGGTTTCCGCCCGGAACGCGGGAAAGCGCCGAGGCGCCGCCCCCGTGCCCGTGACATACGCCACCACCATGGCGCGCAGCGGCACGCCGTGGGATGCCTGCGGCCTGCCAGCGGAAGGCGGTTGAGCACGACCACGCCCCCCAAACAAAGCAAGCTGGAGGAGCCCTCAGGCGCTGACGAACACCGTCAGCACACCGGTGTAGCCATACAGATGGTGGTGTGCGATTTCGCCGCCCGCAAAAAAACCTGTCAACGGCACATCGCCCAGCGCATGCCGCACGATCTGCAACTCGGCGCTGGGCCCGCCAAAGTGCGGGCCACCCCGACCCGAGCAACTCACATAGATGGCGCCCCGGATGGACCGGGCCGCGGGGCTGGCCGCCGCCGGTGCCGCGCTGCCAGGCGCCTGGCGCAAACCCTCCTGCGCTTCGCTGGCCTGCGGTGCCGGCTCTGTTTCTTCCGGCGACAGCTCCTCGCGGATTTCCGCGCAGATGCGCATCAGGTCGGCGCGGGCCGCGGCCACGTTGCGCTGGCAAAACGCCAGGTGCATGCCGGGCTCCACATGGTCGGCCAGCGCCACCCCCCGGCGCGCACCATCGAGGCCCACGATATGGCGCACCCGGGTGTCCGTGCCAAAGTGGCCGGTGTGCTGCGCCCCCTGCGGCTGTTCGCCGGCATCGACCAGCCCCGCCAGGGTGGCCCGCACCTTGCGCAACGCCGCCTGCGGATCGCCGTCCAGCGACACATCGAGCGTGGACAGCAGCACATCCAGCGCGGGCTCCGCGTCGAGCTGCAGTACCACATTCTCGTGCGCAGCGGTGACGGTGTGCAAGCGCCCCACCGGCTGGCATCCCTGCGTGACCCGCGACAGCAGCGCCACGCCGGGTCCGAAGGCCACGCCCGAGAGGCCACCATCGAACACCCCGCCCGCCGCCCCGTGGCCGGCGATGTTGCCATTGCCGGCCACGGCGAACTGCACACTGGCGCCCCGGCTGGCACTGAGCCCGCCAAACAGGTAGCCGGTGGTGGTGCGCGCGGCCATTTCGCCCAGCAGCTCCGCCAGCTCGGCCGTGTGGCCATCGGCATGCACCAGCGCGGTATGGGCCTCGAAGCCGCTGGCGGGATTGCGCGGCAGCGGGGCCACGCCCGAGAACACGCGGTACTGGTCGGCCGGGATGTCGAGCAGCATCATCGACAGCGCAGGCTCATCGAAATACTCGGCATTGTTGGCCGCGACCCCCACGCCCACGGTACCGCTCCAGTCGGTCACTTCGGGCAGCTCACCACTCAGGAAGTCGAACAGTGCCTGCGCCTCGCTGGCGTAGTGGTCGGTGATGTAGAGCAGGCCCAGCGTGGGGGTGTGCGCGTAGTCGGGCAGGGCCATCTGGGCGCGCAACTGCGCCAGCACCAGGGCGGCGGCCATGCGCCACTGGGGATGGGTGGCATGGCCGGTGGGAAATAGTTTCATGGTGTGACCTCACGGGCGGCGGCGGGCGCTGCCTGCAGCACCGCCAGAGCAGCCTATCCGCCTGCCGGCTTGCGCGGTGCGCGGCGGGCCGTAGTTTTCTTGGCGGCGGATTTGGCCGCAGATTGGGCGGGCGCCTTCCTGGCGGCGGGCTTTTTGGCAGCGGTCGGCCTGGTCGCACCGGCGGCAGTGCGCTGGCCGGCCTGCAGGGTCTGCAGCCCCTTGGCGGCAAACTGGCTGGCCATGTCGGTGGCGGTCTTGAGGGCTTCGGTGGCCATGCTTGTGGTGGGGTCCAGCGTCGCCGGCTTGCCGGCGTCTTTCAGGGCGCTGGCAGCGATCTGCTGAAACTGGCTGGTCAGCGCACCCCACCATTGCATGGGGTCCACCAGGGCCGGCTCAGGGGCCTTGGCGGCCTGCGCATCTCCGGCCGCAGCAGGCTGGACGGGTTCAGCGGGCTGTGGCGCAGCCGCTGCGGGCGCGGGTGCCGGCGCGGGGGCGCTGGCCCGGCTGGCAACGGTATCGGCGGCCTTGGGCTTGAAGGCATTGGCCACCTCGGCCATGCTGAGGTTCATGCCCTGGAGCGTGGCCAGGGTCATCTTCTGCACTTCCAACGCCTGGACGGTGGCCGTCAGGGCGCGCGAGTTCTGCTCCAGCCAGAACTGCACGGCCTTGAGTTCGTCGATGCGCTTTTCCAGCTCTTCGACACTGAGCGTGGGCGCCACCCAGTTCGACAGGTTGGGCAGCTGGGGAATGCTGCTGGAGGCGCCTTTGGCCAGGCTTTGCAGAAAGTCGAAGCCGGGGACGAATTTGCCGAAACCAAAGTGGGATGTGTCGCTCATGGCCGCTCCGCAAGAGGTGGGTCTGTGGCACAGCTTACTCCAATGCCTTGGGCGGCGGGAAGCCCCCGGTGCTCAGTGTTTTTGCCCGTGCGCCGTGCCGTGGCCCATTGTGGCAGCCGTTGCACCAGGCGCCTGCGTGGCCACCGGCAACTGCAGCGGCAACTGGGTTTCAACGCCCTTGGCATCCTGGAACACCAGCGTCACGGGCACGGTGGAACCCTTGGCCAAGGGTGCCTTCAGGTCCAGCAGCATGACGTGGTAGCCACCGGGCTTGAGCTCCACGGTCTTGCCCGCGGGCAGGTCGAGCGCGGGCACGGCGCGCATCTTCATGATGTCGCCTTCCATCTTCATCTCGTGCACTTCGGCCACGCCGGCGACCGGTGTTTCGACGCGCACCAGGCGGGCGCCGTCCTTGGCTGTGAGGCGCATGAAGGCGCCCGTGGCCTTCTGGCCTTGCACGCTGGCGCGTGCCCAGGCGCCATCCACCGCCACGGGTGCGGTGGCCTGGGCATGGGCCTGCCCGGCAAGCAGGGCGAGGGCGATGAAAGCGGAGCGGGTGATAGGGTGCAGTGTCATGGAGCTCTCCTGGGGTTGAAAAAGAAAAAGGGAATCGGTCAATGCGCGTGGCCGCCTGCAGCCGGCATCAGCTCCAGCACGGGCGCGGGAAATTTCAGATCGCCAGGCGTGTGGCCTGCGGCAGGCACTTCGGCCCAGTCGGTCCGGCCCTGCTCGCAGACCTGGGCCACCGGCCAGTACAGCACGCCGGCCTGCGCGGGCATGCGCGCCTGCAGCACGAACTCGTCGTAGTAGGCGTTGGGCAGCGCATCGGCCGGGGTGTTCGCCGTCCAGCGGATGCGGCGCACTTCCTCCGCAATGGTCTTGCCATGGTCGGTGCGCGGTGGGGTGAGCTTTTCGCGCTCGATGGCGATGGTCCAGCCGGCCTTGGGCATGGGCTTGGCGCCTTCCACGCCGGGCGGCAGGGTCACGACGATCTCGCGCGTGGGCGACTCACCGCAGCCGTGGCCCACGCGGAACGTGGCCTTGTAGCCGCTGCCGGCGTTGGCCACCTGGTATTCCAGCGTGATGTGGGCATTTGCAACATTAAAAAGACCTGTAGCGCTTACCAATAAAGCGCAAGTAGCTATTTTTTTGAGAATTTTCATGGTAATGATGGCGTATGCAGAGGTCAGAGGGCCCACTTCAGCTCGGCCATGTAGCTGCGCTGCGGATAGGGGTGGAAGTTCCAGAACTGGTAGTTGTTCAGGTTGTCGATGCCCACGGCGGCGCTGACCTGCTTGCTGATCTGGTAGCGCACGCGCACGTCGGTGGTGAAGTAGCGGCTCGCGCCCTGGTAGGCAAAGCCGTTGGGGTCGGTGTTGTCGAGCGTGCTGTACTGCTTGCCGCTGTAGCGCGCGCCCAGGGTGTACGACCATTGGTCGTCGGGTCGCCAGGTGGCCACGGCGCTGGTGCGCCACTCGGGGATGCGCGGCTGCCATTGGCCCACGCTGGCGGGGAACTTGTCGTTGCGCGTGATCCTGGAATGGGTCCAGGTCAGGCTGCTGCCCAGCTCCAGCCCGCGCACCAACACGTTGGCCGCCTGGTACGAGAGTTCCAGCCCCTGGGTACGGATGGCGTCCACGTTCTGGATGTTGGTGACGTTGGGCGTGACCAGCACATTGGTCTGCGAGTACAGCGCGTCCCTGGTGCGCTCGAAGAAGGCCGTGAGGCGCAGCAGGCCATTGCCCATGTCCCGCTCGGCCGTCAGCTCGGTGGTCCAGCTCTTTTCGGGTTGGAGATGGGGGTCGTTGTTGATCAACGTGCCGCTGCCGCTGATGCCGCCCTGGTACAGCTCGGCCACGGTGGGCATGCGCACCGCGCGGCCGGTGGAGGCCTTGAGCACCCACAGGTCGCTGGCCTGCCAGGCCACGGCGGCCTTGGGCGAGAGGTAGGTTTCGTTGCGCTCGGGGTGGCTCAGCGTGGTGGTGGCGTTGCCGGTCTGGCCGTCGCGGGCGCTCCAGCGTTCGGCGCGGGCGCCGAGCACGGCCTTCCACTGCGGGGCGATCTTCCAGGTGTCTTGCGCCCACAGGCCGAGGAGCTGCGTGTCGCCGTTGAAGGCCTGGTTGCGTGCGCCCGCATCGCCGCTGATCCCGTTCGCCGTGGCGCTCTCCACCGTGCGCAACTGGTAGCTGTCGCGCTGCAGGCCAAAATCCACGATGTGGCCCTGCACACCCTCGGGCCGCCAGGTGCCTTTGGCGGCCAGCGTGTTCCAGCCCGTGCCCTGGCTGTTGACGATGCGGCCCGCGCCGCCGCTCAAAGCGGCGGGCAGCGCCACGGTGGCGGCGCGCAGGGTGTCGGTCTGGTAATCGTAGAGACTGGCGGCCACCTCCCAGTCGGACGCGCCCTGCGTGTGGCTCTTGACGACAAGCCCGTGCATGAAGTGCGTGAGGTCTTCGTTGGACACGTTGAAGTCGGTGGGCGCGAGCGTGTACGAGCGGCCGTTGATGTTGACGGTGCCCGCGTACACCGCGTTGCCATTGGCATCGCGCAGGTAGCTGGAGGGGCGCCCTTCGGATGCGTTGTGCCACCAGCCAAAGGTGTACGCGGCCCGCACGGTGGGTGAAAAGTCGTAGGCAATCTTGGCCTTGAGATGGTCTTGCTGCGTGTGGTACTGCGTGGCGGTGCCCAGCAGGTACCAGGGCTGGTTGCTGCGGTTGTTGCCCAGCACCGCGCCCGTGACCGGCGTGCCCGCATTGCCCACGGCGCCGGCGGACACGAGCCGCGTGGGAAAGGTGAGCGGCTGGCCTTCGCTGTCCGTTTGGTTGAAGTTGAGGAACCAGGACCAGTCGCCGTTCTTGTTGCCCACCGAGGCGCTCACCTGCTTGCCGCCGTAGGTGCCGCTGGTGTTGTACAGGTCAAACGGCTGGTGCTGGGTGCTGACCTGGCCATGCGCCTCGAATTGTGTCGGCATGCGCGTGACGTAGTCCACCACCGCGCCCACCGAGTTGCCCGCATACGCGGCTGAGAACGGGCCGTAGAGCACGTCCACCCGCTCGATCTCCTCGGGCGTGACCAGCATCCAGCGCGGCGCGTTGGTGGGGCCATTGCCCAGGTAATTGCTTAGCAGAATGCCGTCGGCAAACACCATGGAGCGTGCCGGGTTGCCCGTGCCCGAGGCGCGCGTGGACAGCACGGCGTGGTTGTAGTCGCCGATGTAGCGCTTGCGCACCAGCAGGCTGGGCAGGTACTTGAGGGCGTCTTCGCTATCGGTGGCGTTGATCGCATGCTCGATCTGCTCGCGCGTCACGCCCTCGATGGTGGTGGGAACCTGTGTGGGCAGCGAGGTGGGCTGGCCGCCACGGATGGTGACCACGCCCAGCTCCTTGACAGATGCATTGGCACTGCCGGCGGTCTGGGCGAATGCGGGCACGGCCCCGGTGAACGTGAAGGTAAGGACGAGGGGAAAGGCACTGGCCACGGCCAGCGCCATGCGGCTCTTGCGCATGGAGACTCCTGAAAATCAAGCCAAATAGGCTGCAAGCGTATGTGTTTCATACGCAAACAGCTATTAAATAAATAGCAATTTCAGGAGAGCGATGGGGGCCCGCGCGGCGGCAGCGGCGCGGCAGTGCGCGCAGCGATGTGCGCGGCAGGAATGGGGCGCAGGGCATGCGCCAGGGGGTGCACCACCGGCAGCGAGGCCTGCGACGCGGGAGGCGGAGCGCCCACATGCGCGCACAGCGGGCAGTCCAGCGTGTGGCTGGACAGCTCCTTGGCGCCGTCGTCGGTCTTGACCAGCACCTTGATCGCGCCCGAGCCCGAGCAGATCAGTTCCATGGCCTGCGGGTTGACCAGGGGCGACGCCACCGCCACGCCGATGGACATGACAAACCACGCCAGCACCAGGCGGGCGAACCAGCGAAGGCGGCGAAGGGTTTGCAGGGGGGCAGGCATGAAGGCGCTGATTGTAGGTGGGCAAACCGCCATGTCCTTGACCGGGGTCATCTGGGCGACGGGCTTTGTCCTGGAACCCTTCTACGATGTACGCTTTGCCCACCCCCAAGGAGACATCCCCATGCTGACACTCTGCGGCTTTTCAGCCAGCAACTACTACAACAAGGTCAAGCTCGCCCTGCTGGAAAAAGGCCTGCCCTTTACGGAAGAACAGGCCTGGGTGGGCGAGACCGACCGCAGCGCCACGCCCCTGGGCAAGGTGCCTTACCTGCGCACGCCCCAGGGAACCCTGTGCGAATCTGCGGTGATGGCCGATTACATCGAGGCCGCCCATCCCCAACCGGCCCTGCTGCCCGCCGACCCGTTTGGCGCCGCCAAGGTGCGCGAGCTGATCACGTTCCTGGAATTGCACCTGGAGCTGGTGGCGCGCAACCTGTATCCCCAGGCCTTCTTTGGTGGCACGGTGAGTGAATCGACCCGCGAGAAGGTGGGCGCCCAGCTGGAAAAGAACATTGCCGCCTTCGGCCGGCTGGCGAAGTTCAGCCCCTGCATGGCGGGCGACAGCTTCACCCTGGCCGACTGCGCCGCCATCGTGCACCTGCCGCTCATCAGCTCGGCCACCAAGATCATCTACGGCCGCGACTACCTGGCCGACCTGCCCGTGCGCGAATACCTGACCCGCATGGCCGAACGCCCCCATGTGCAGCGCGTGAACGCCGACCGCAAGGCCAGCACCGCCGAGATGATGGCGCGCCCACCCAAGCGCTGAGCGGCCGGCCAGGGCGCCCCCGGCGCCGCACCCACACCCCTTGATCTTGGTCAACGCAGGGCGTGCGCTTCGGGCGCAGCATGGAACCGTCCCAGGCCGCCCCTTTCCACCAGCAACTGCTCGCAGAACGCTCTGCGCTGCTGACCCAGTTGGCCGAGCAGCGTGGCGGTGCCATCGGCCGGGCCGAAGCTGCCGCCAACCATTTCGGCCAGCCGGAAGATCCGCGCGCCCAATTGGCTACCGAGCGTGCACTGGAGTTCGCGCTGGACGAACGCGAAACGGCCCACCTCGCTGTCGTGGAAGCCGCCCTGGCGCGCATCGAGGCGGGCACCTATGGCGGGTGCACCGATTGCGGCGCCGACATCTCCGCAGCGCACCTGCATGCCACGCCCGAGGCGGCGCGCTGCGTGCCATGCCAGGAAAAGGCCGAACAGCATCGCCGGCCAGCCTGAGCCAATTTCTTTGTCCACCTCCACCGCAAAAAGGCCTTCCCATGAACACTTTTCACGCCGTTGTCTGGATGGACCATGCCGAAGCCCATGTGGTGATGTTCGACCGCGAACACACCGAGGCGCAGCGCATCAAATCCCGCAGCCACCACAGACACCAGGGCAAGACGGAGGACCTCGGCCAGTTCTTTGCCGAAATCGCCCAGGCGCTGGCCCATACCCAAGAAGTGCTGCTGGCCGGCCCCGGACTTGCATGCCACCAGTTCCGCGACTGGTGTACCAGGCACCATGCTGCGGTGGCCGGCGCGGTGGTGGACTCGGTCACGGCAGACCACCCCACGGACGCCCAGCTGGTGGCGATGGCGCGCCAGTACTTCAAGAGGTTCGACAACATGGCGGCCGATCCGTCGATGGGCTGAAAACTGCGCCAGGCCCCCCATGGGGAGGCCCCTGGCTGCTATCCTTTGCGGGATGCGCAGCCTCTTTCACCTCGCCTTGCACGTCACCGACCTCGATGCAGCCCGCAGCTTCTATGGCGGCGTGCTGGGTTGCCAGGAAGGGCGAAGCACCGACACCTGGGTGGACTTCGACTTCTTTGGCCACCAGATTTCGCTGCACCTGGGCACACCCTTTGCCAGCACCCGCACTGGTCATGTGGGCGACCATCTGGTGCCCATGCCGCACTTCGGCGCCATTCTGGAGTTGCCCGACTGGCATGCATTGGCCGCGTCTCTGAAGGCTTCCGGCACCGCCTTTGTACTGGAACCGCAAGTCCGTTTTGCAGGCCAGCCCGGCGAGCAGTGGACGATGTTCTTCCATGACCCGAGCGGCAACCCGATCGAGATCAAGGGCTTTCGGTCGCTGGACGCGGTGTACGCACCGTGAGCTACACCTTCGCGTCGGCCACCATCCTGCTGCTGCTGATCACCGACCCGCTGGGCAACATCCCCCTCTTTGCCAACGCCCTGCGCGGCGTTGCGCCCGAACGCCGGGCCCGGGTGATCCTGCGCGAGGTGCTGATCGCCTTTGCGTTGCTGCTGGTGTTCTTGTTCTTTGGCGCGCAGTTTCTGCAGGTGATGCACCTGAGCGACCTGTCGCTGCAGCTCGCCGGTGCGGTCGTGCTGTTTCTGATTGCGCTGCGCATGATCTTTCCGCCAGACTCCGGGCCCCAGACAGAACTGCCGGGTGAGCCGCTGATCGTGCCGCTGGCCATCCCCGCGCTGGCGGGCCCCTCGGCCATGGCCACCGTCATGCTGCTGGTGGCCCAGGCACCCGAACGGCGGCTGGAGTGGGTGGCCGCCCTGTGCGTGACCATGGCCGTGTGCGCCGTGGTGCTGCTAATGGCCGAACGCATCCAGCGCCTGGTGGGCGAGCGCGTGGTGATGGCTTTTGAGCGCCTGATGGGATTGATCCTGGTGGCCATCTCGGTGGAGATGCTGATCCGCGGCATCAAGCAGCTGGCGCAGCAGTGGTAGGCAGCACCGCCCTGCTGGGGCGGCATGGCGCCGATATGCCCCGAGTCCGCGGCATGGACGCGGCGACCGGGTCGCCGCCCCCACTCATTTGCCTGCCAGCGCAGTGGCAGCGCCCAGGGCAAAGACCGAATTGGGCACTCCGGCACGGGCCATCAGTGGCGCCGGACGGCGGGCGAGTTTGGCGCGCGCCACCACCGGCGACTCGACCTGCACGCCACGCGCCTGCTGCTCGGCCACCAAATCACGCAACGTGACGGACTGAAGGTATTCCAGCACCCGTGCGTTGAAGGCTGTCCAGAGCGTTCCGGTCATGGTCACCATCTGGGACGATGCCTGCGTCGCCGCCGTCTCCTCCCCTGGCTGGTGGTTCTCCACCGCGACCACGATGTCGGCCACCGACACCTGCTCGGGCTGGTGGGCCAGGGCATAGCCCCCCCCGGGCCCGCGCGTGCTGTCAACCAGGCCGGCCCGCTTGAGGGCGCTGAAAAGCTGTTCGAGATACGACAGGGAGGTGCCCTGGCGCGCGCTGATCGTGGACAGCGCCACCGGGCCTGTGTTCTGGCGCATGGCCAGGTCGGTCATCGCTGACACGGCAAGCTGTCCTCTGGTGGTAATTCGCATCTTCACTCCTTGTGAACATTGATACCTCCGAGCCCCGGGAAACCCCTTTCCAGCTCGGTCCATCGGACCAATGTAGTGGATTCAACACTTCGCGTATATTCGTTTTATTGTTAAAAACATTGCGTTTTTATCGAACCATTGCACATCCCGATGAACTTCAAGCATCTCAAGTATTTCTGGACGGTGGCCAAGGCCGGCGGCGTGGTGCGCGCCGGTGAGCAGTTGCACACCACGCCCCAGACGCTGTCAGGCCAGATCAAGCAGCTGGAGCAATGGCTGGGCCATGACCTCTTTCGCAAGCGCGGCAGGGGGTTGGAGCTGACCAGCGAGGGGCGCATTGCGCTGGGGTACGCCGAACAGATCTTCGCCCTGGGGGACGCACTGGAAAAATCCGTGCGCCTCTCGCGCGGCCAGGCAAAACCGCTGGAATTTCGCGTGGGCATCGCGGATTCGGTCGCCAAGCCGGTGGCCTACCATCTGCTGGAGCCGGCACTGGGCCTGGCGGATCGCGTGCACATGATCTGCCACGAAGGCAAGTTCCCGGAGCTGCTGGCGCAACTCACGCTGCACCGCCTGGATCTGGTGATTGCCGACGAACCGGTGTCCCGAAAAGTGGGGGTGAAGGCCTTCAACCATGCGCTCGGGATCAGCGCCATGAGTTTCTTCTGCGCCCCTTCGCTCGCCCAGCAGCTCCAGGGCCCCTTTCCCCAATGCCTTCACGGCGCGCCCATGCTGATTCAGGGCCCCCTGTCCTCCGTACGCCAGCAACTCGATCACTGGTTCAACAAATACCAGCTGCAACCGCACATCGTGGGAGAGTTCGATGACAGCGCGCTCATGAATGCTTTTGGCCGGGAAGGTCGCGGCGTTTTCACCTCGCCCAGCGTGCTGGAGGACGAGACCGTGGCGCAGTTTGGCGTGCAGGTGGTGGGAAAGACCTCCGAGCTGGTGGAGGAATTCTTCGCCATCTCCGTAGAACGCCGCATCACCCACCCCTGCGTTTCCGCCATCACACGGGCCGCCAGGGCAGAGCTCTTTGCCCAGTGAGGCACCGCCCGGATTGGCGCTATTGCAGAATCGGCAGCGCAGGCGATGCGCTTCCCTGAACGATGGGCATCACAACACGGGAATTCGCTCTGCCAGAAGGCTCATTGCCTGGGCTGGCTCTTGCGCCCCGGTTTGGCCGCCAAGCGTGAGGGCTTCACACTGGCCTGCTCCAGCCACAGCAGGGAATCAGCGTGCGACAAAAAGCACCGCAGGTAGTCCGGCGACAAGGATTGCATCAAGCAAAGGGCGCGCAGCATGAGCTTGTGGGAGTTGAGCGGACCGGCATTGTCAGGTCCGTTTTCCAGCGCCTGCGCTACCCGCCGTTCCGCGGAAATCTTGGACCATACTTCGCTGAACTGGCGCACGCTCTTCATGTCCGAAACCCCTGCGCCGACCCCCATGCGCGCGATGCCGCCATCGTTCCGGACACGGGCGTCCAGATCGCGGTTGAGTTGCGCCAGGGCAGAGCCCGCTGCGGGTATGGCGGGCGGCTCCATGCGCTGCCGCGCTCCTGGCGCCGAACGGACGCACGCGGCATAGTCGATCACCGCCGCACGCAGCCGGCCTTGCAGTACTTGCTGCACGGCTGCAGGCTGGCCTGGAATGCGGCGGGCCATCACCTCCAGGAAGTGAAAGCGTACCGGGTCATGGCGATCTGCGCCGTGGGCCCGCAGGGACTGCAGCGTGGGCTCGCCCGGCTCACTCATCGGACAGGCTTTGCATTCGATGCCTTGGGCACAGGCGCCATTTCCACGCGGCGATTTTGCGCCCGGCCCTTTTCGTCGGTGTTGTCCGCCACCGGCTGCTCTGCACCGAAGGCCGCTGCAAAGACCTGCGAGGAGGGCATGCCTTCGTCGATGAGTGCCCGTGCCACCGTCAAGGCGCGCTGGGCCGACAGCTCCAGGTTGTCGGCAAAGCGCTGGTGGGCACCTCGCAGCAGCGTGGTGTTGTCGGTGAAACCACTCACCATGAGCATTTCGTCGCGTTCGCGCAGGTACACCTGCAGGGGCGGCACCAGGCTGGTGAGGAGCTGGCGGCCTTCTGGGCGCAGCTCGTCAGAGCCTGTGGCAAACAGCACGCTGCCGCTGATGCCGATGCGGCCATTGTTCACAGTCACCCGGCCGCTGGCCAGGGGAATGGCGAGTGCTTTTTCCAGTGCCATGCGGCGCTGCTCCTCCATCTGGCGCTTCGCCACCTCCTGCTGGAGGCTGGCCACCAGGTCGATCTGCACCACGAGCACGCCCACCAGGATCAGTACAAAGGCCCCCAGCAATCCCGCCATGAGGTCGCCGAACACGGCCCACACCGGGGCCGTCTGTTCGGAGGCATCGTCCAGGCTGTCGTCCAAGCCCGTCACGCGGCCACCCCTTGCGGCGGGACCCTGCCGGCATTGCCATGCAGTCGGCGCAGGTCTTCCACGATGCCCTGCTGCGCGCTGATGCTCAGGTCGATCACCTCGCGGGCCTGGGCGACGTAGTAGGCCAGTTGCTCATCACTGCGGCCCATCGACTGGCCGATCGCGCCTTCGATGCCCTGCAGGCTTTCCATGAGTTTCTCGTTGCTGGCGCTGAACAGGCCCACACCATGGTTGAAGGACTCACCCAGGCTGGCCAGCTCCACGGCACTGGCGGCCACATGCGCTGCCACTTCGCCCACCTTGCCGGCCTGCGCGCCGAGCGACTGGGCGAACTGCTGGCCCGCCTGCTCCAGCACCTGGGCGGCCGAGCCCACCAGCGCATCAATGGCGGCGCGCTGCTGCACGGCCGCTTCGTTCACCGACTGCAAAAGTGTGCCCACCTGCTCCATCATGGCAGTGCGTTCTGCCAAGGCAAGGTTGTCGCGCTCGCTCAGGCGCGTCATTTCCTGGCGCAGCTGGACGATGACCTCGGCCGCAGCCTGCGGCACGTCCGAAGCGGTCTGCAGCAGGCGCGTGAGCGGGGCCTCCAGGGCCGACCCGAGTGTGGCCAGGTGCTGTGCCACGGCCGCCTGCAGTGTGTCGAGCCGCTCCACGGCCGCCTGGCCGCGCTGGGCCTCGGCATCGCGCAGGGCCACCAGCTCGGTGCGCCACACACCAGTCAGTTCGTCCATGCGCTGGCCCTGGGCCTGCACCCACTGGGCCTCGGCCTCCATGCGGGTGCGCAGCAGCATGTCCGACTGGTCCAACAACGTGGCCGCACCACCCAGTGTGCGTGCCACCTGCTCGGTCATGCGTTCGGTGATCTGCGTGGCGGTTGTCTCCAGGGCCTGGCACACACCCTGCTGCTGCGCCACCGTCTGTGCGCCCGCACGCTGCCATTCGGCGCTGAGCGTGCTGGCCATGGCTTGCATGGAGCGGCTCCAGCCGTCCTGGCGCAGTTGGTCGGCCGCCACCTGGGCCGTGTGCGATTGTGCGACCGTGTCCTGCAGCGTTGTCAGCAAGCTGTCGGAACGCTGGTCAAACGCCTGCGCGGCCGTCTGCAGGCTGTGGTCGATCTGCTGGACCGCCCCTTCCAGGGCCGCGCCGACGCGCTGCTGCTGCTCCAGCATCTGCATGCCTGTGCGTTGCCACTCGGCACCGAGCCTGCTGGCCATGCCCTCCATGGAACGATTCCAGCTTTCCAGACGCTGCTGATCGGCCACGGCCTGGGCAGCGTGCGCTTGCACGGTTGACGCCTGCAGGGAGTCCACCAGTGCGCTGGACCGCTGGTCAAACGCTTGTGTGACCGACTGCAGGGCACCGTCGAGCTGTTCCACCAGGGTGCCCTGGGTCTGTGTGTGGCTGTGCAGTGCCGAAGTCCATGTGTCGGCCACCTGGCGGGCCGTACCCTCCCATTGGGCCGAGAGCGCCTGCAGCTGTGCATCGGTGGTTTCGCGCAGTCGTTCGTGCGAGCGCTGGGCCTCCTGGGCCAGGGTGGCCATTGCCTGCTCGACCACGGGACGAATCGTCTCTCCCGCCTGGCGGGCGCTGGCGCCCAGACTCTCCTGCAAGGATGTCCCGACGGTGCTGGCCAGCTGGGTGTAGGCCGAGGCCGCTTCGCGGTGGAATCCCTGCTGCTGTGTCAGCAGCTGCTCGCCCAATTGGCCGTGACGGCGCTCCAGGCCTTCCATGAGGCCCTGCAGGTGTTCGGCGATCAGCGGCAGTGCCTGGGCCTGCGTCTGCAGGGCCAGGAGCATTTCCTCACGCCGGTGGGCGGACGAGAAGGGCCTGAACAGGGTGGGGACATGGGCATCCAGCAGGCGCACCACTTCAAGCCGCTCGCGGCGGCTCATGGCCGACAACAGGCCCAGCATGGCTGAAGCGGCCACACCGGCGACCGAGGTACCGAACGACAGACCGAGGCCCTTGATGGGTGCCGCCAGCGCGGCGCGAATGGACTCCAGGCTGGACGAGGTTTCCAGTGCTGCCACTGCGCCATGGAAGGTGACCACCATGCCCAGAAAAGTACCCAGCATGCCCAGCATGACCAGCAGACCGACCAGGTAGGGCGTGAGGGCCGGTCCGGGCAGTGCCACCCGCTCGCCCTCGATGCGCTGGCGCACGGGGTTGCGCAGTGAGGGGGCGAGGCGACCCAGCCACCCGCTCAGGTCGGACAGCGGCGCTGCGGGGCTGCCTGCCAGCGCCATCCGCAGAGACGCCGTCGCGGCGCGAAACTGCATCAGCTCATAGGCGCCCAGCACGTATACCCCGCCAATCACGACCGTCATTGCCAATGCCAGCGGGCTGTAGCCCACAAAACCCCAGCCCACCCAGCCTACGGCCGCAAGGCCCACTGCGAAGATGGCTGCCATCACACTCTTGTTCATTCCTGTTGTCCTGTTACCTGGTTGCGGGCAGCCTCCAGCAGCCCCGTGATGGGCTGAAGGCGTGCCTGCATCTCTGCGAGCAGCAAGGCCTGCAAGTCCTCCTCAAAGGCCCACAGCCAACCATCCTCCGGGTGACCGCCCTCCGGCTCACCCGCCCGTCCGCTGCTTTGCAACCCCTGCTGGTGCCTGTGCCGTAGATTTGCCAGACGCCGCTCCAGATGGCCTTGCAGCGATGCCCACAGCCGCTGCTCGCGGGCATCCAGCATCTGCTCCATCACGACATCCAGCGCTGCCAGTTGCTGCAGCGCGAGCGGCCCCTCGCGCAACCACTGTCGCATCTGCCCACGCAGGACCGCGAATTTTGTTCCCATCTGTTTTTGCAGGCCCACATACCGCTGGATCTGCGCTGCGGGCTCTGTCGAGGGCTGCGCTTCGACATGACCGACAGGCACTTGGTTCACCCGGCCGCGAAGGGGTTTCACAGGAGAAATCGGCTTGGCGATGAGCCCCAAGACTTCAGCTTTCGCGGCTTGAATGACGGCGTCCATTGCTGGCGCATCCACAGGCCGTCCCCGCCGCACCATCCCTGGCGAAACAACCTCCATGGCATTCAGCGCCCTGCTGACCTTGATGGCATCCACGGCACTCAGCCAGCGGCTCAGCTGCTCCGCCATATCCCGCGGTTGCTGCACCCGTGCGAAGTCCTCCTGTGCCCATTCCTCCAGGAGTGCAATCAACCCTGAACGGCTGAGGCGGTCACGCAGATACATCCGCATGGAAACGATTCACTGTATCAACTCCTGCTCGGAAAGATCTTGGAAACCGAGGGGCTGCGCCCCAACCGCGAGAGCCCGTGTTTGCGCAAGGCCACCGTTGCTCCAAGCAGCGCCCAATCGGTGCGGCGACGTGCCGGCACAGCGTTTTCCGCAGTGCACATCACCAAGCGCTGATACCAGCCATGTGCTCCACGTACGCATGCGTTCAATACATGCGCCTTCCGATTGAATATTTCGTCATGAGACAACGGAAGCACAAATAAAAACGCCCACTTGAAGTGGGCGTTTTTATTAGCGAAGACCGCATTTTTTGGTTGCGCGAGAACTTTGGGTTATGAGGCGACAAACCATACGTGTTGGTCGTCTGGTTTTAATTGGTGAACCACGTCATCCGCCCTCTGTGCAAGTCCAAAAAATAGCGTGACACACAACTCGTTTTAGCTCACTTGGATTCAATTATATGTCACAGGGTCGCCAAGATCGGCTTTGATCAGCAGCCATCTATGTGACCTTTGGGTAACAGTTAGTCGACCAAATCGGGATCAAGAACTCGACACGAATAGCGACAACAAATCTTGATCCGCGTGTCAATTCAGATGCCGCACCTATGCAGCTGGTCGCCAGAGCAGCACAAACTGGAGTCGGCAGCGCGTGTGATGACTGGGTCCGATGCGCGTTGGTTGTTGGTTTGGAATGCCTCGACGGATTATTGAGTCAGCCAGACAGAAATTCTGGCATCCACTACGCTGCAAACTACCGAAAAGGTTGGTTTGTCCAGCTGTCTCGTGGGGGGGCCTCAGAATCTTTTGTGTGACCTGCCCCCTTCCAGCCGGCGATCCCATCAAAGCAGTGCTGCTGCGCACCGCGCTGGACGAGGGCGACTGCTGCGAGGGTATGAGCGCAAGATGCGCGCGGCGCTGGTGAGTTGCTCCAAATCGATCAAGCCCTAGGTCTTCGCCATCTCGTGCTCTGCAGCGGTGGCCAGAAACGCCGAACGCGGCTGGCCACGCACCGTGGACAAGTCGATATCGATCAACATCCCGTACCAGTCTTCACCTGACGCTGGGTGCGATCAGGAGAGCTACTGCTTCTGGCCGACGGTAGTCAGCCGAATGGGCAACTGCAGAAGAGATCCTGTGCAGCGGGGTTCGTGGTCCCAGCTACACATATTTCCCGGTCAACCCCCCATCAATCAGCAGTTCTGTGCCCGTGACGTAACTGGCCGCGTCAGAGGCAAGAAAGGCGCAAGCGTTCGCCACCTCCCACGGCGTGCCCATGCGTTGCAGCGGCACCTGCCGCGCACGTGCGGCCTTGGCCTCTTCCAGGCTATCGGAAAACACATGCGCCACGTTGGCTGTCACGCGTGGCGTGTCGATCAGGCCCGGTACTACCGTGTTGGCGCGAATGCCGTGGGGCGCGTACTGCTGCGCAATCATTCGCGTCATTTGAATAACGGCTGCCTTGGTCGTGCAATAAGCCAAGTGCGGGTAGCCCAGATAGCGCAGACCGGCCACAGAGGCGATCGAGATGATCGCGCCAGCGCCACGCTCCACCATGCCGGGTAGCACTGCTTGGCAACTCAGCATGAGGCTTTTGACGTTGACCGCGTGAATACGATCCAGATCTTCGGCGCTGGTCTCCATGGGTCCACCTGTCTTGCCGATGCCTACGTTGTGATGGAGCACGTCCAGCGGAGCATGACGCGCGGCCAAGGTGCGGAAGGTATCCACAATGTCTTCCTCGCGCGCCATGTCGGTCTGATAGGCATAGGCTGCGCCGCCTTCCTCCGTGATGAGTCGAACTGTCTCCTGTGCGGAGGAAAGGTCACGATCGAGTACGCACACTGTAGCGCCCAGACGGGCATAGGTCACGCACGAGGCCCGGCCGATGCTCCAGCCAGGGGCCACTGATCCGCCACCCGCGACGGCTACCGTCTTGCCAGTGAGATCCCAAGGTGCGTTGGATGTATGTCCGGTAGTGCCGCTCATGACGCCAGCCCGACTGTCATTCCCCCGCACACATAGATGACCTGGCCCGTGGTAAAGCCCGCGCGCGTGTCTAGCAGGGACGCCACGATGTGGGCGACCTCTGAGGGCGAGCCCATACGGCGCAGCGGAATCGCCTCCAGAATGCGCTCCGTCGCGGGCGCTCCAGGCGGATTAACGCTGGTAAACAGCTCGGTGGCGATCGGGCCGGGGCCTACGGCATTCACAGTGATGCCGTTCACACCGGCTTCCAGCGCAAGTGCCTTGGTAAAGCCGAGCAGGGCTGCCTTGCTCGACGCATAGGCGATGCGCTCGGTCTTGCCCAGAGCGGCTCGGCTGGAGATATTGACGATTCGCCCGTTCATCGCAGCACTCATGCCCGGCATGAGCGCTTGAGCGCACAGCACCGAGGCCGCGAGGTTCACGTCCATCACGGCACGCAGGTCGTCGGTAGTGACCCGCTCGATGGACTGGGGTCGCACGATGCCGGCGTTGTTTACCAGGCGTGTGATCGGCCCGCTTGTCAGCGCTTCGTCGAGCGCCTGGCACAGGGCAGCCTCGTCGCTGACATCGACACACAGATACTGTTCGCCATAGGCCAGTCGCTCTGGCGGCTGCTGGTCGAAGTTGACGACCTGATAGCCGTCCTCGCTTAAGCGGTCCACCACGGCCCGGCCAATACCGCGACTGCCGCCGGTGACTAAAGCACGGATGTCCATGTCACGCCTCCGTGGCTGCGCCAGGGCTGACAAAGGGAATGGCATGTTCCACCGTGTCCCAGATGAAGCGCCCCGACGGATCGCGTTGTTCCTCCACGATGTGGGCCACCAGTCCTGCCGCGCGCGAGATCACGGCAAAGCCGCGCATGATGGCTGTAGGTACCTCGATCTCGCCAAGCAACGCTGCGACCGCGCCTGTGGCGTTGATAGTGATGGCGCGCCCGGCGACTTCGTCCACTGCTTTCGAGAGCGTTTCAAGCGCACGGATGCGGTTGCCGTGCAGTTCTGGCTCGGCGCGACCCAGCTCAAGCAGCTTGTATGCCCGAGGATCGACCGGCTTGTGCAAGTGGTGACCGAAGCCGGGCACAGGTGATTTCAGCGCCTTATAGTGGCGCGCAATCTCTAGTGCTTCGGCGTGCGCATCGGGCGCAGCAATGATGCGATCGAGTAGACCCGAGCAGTTCTCCATAGTACCGACAAAGGAACTGCCCACGGCGAGCAGGCCGGCGGACACCGCGCCTTGCAGGTTCTCGGGCGCGCTCATGTAGATCAGGCGTGTGGCAATGGCGCTGGGTGTGAGGCCATGCTCCATCAGAACGATGAGCACCACGTCAGTGACGCGGAGGTCCACCGGGCGCGGCTTGCGGCCCAATATCTGCATGAGCATCACTTCCGTGAAGGTTGTCTTGCCCATCAGGTCATCCACCAGGTTGGCGTTGCCGTAGGTCAGGCTGGTGAGGGTGTGCGTGCACAGACTGGTGGTGGGTGTCTTCTTGGTGGTGGTCATAGGAGGCGTCAAGTCAAAGTTGTCCAGTGAGTGCCATGTCGCGCACGGCGTTCTTCAATACCTTGCCCACAGGCGATCGGGGCAGGTCGTTCACGAAATGGATGCGCTTGGGCGTTTGCACGGGCCCCAGGCGTTCACGTACAAAGGCCGCCAGTTCAGCCTCGCTGGCCTGTTGGCCTGGGCGCAGTTGGACTGCGGCGTTTACGCTCTCTCCCCATTTGTCGTCGGGGATTCCGAATACGGTGGACTCATGCACGGCGGGATGCTGCGATAGTGCGTTTTCCACCTCGATGGGGTAGACGTTGAACCCTCCCGTGATGACCAGGTCCTTGAGCCGGTCCTTCAAGTAGAGGTAACCGCGCGTATCAAACAGACCGCGGTCACCAGTGTGAAGCCAGCCATCTACCAGGGTTTCGACGGTCTTCTCAGGCAACTTCCAGTAGCCCGTCATCACCAAAGGCCCCCGGGCAACGACCTCGCCCACTTCTCCTGGCGGCAGCAGCGTGCCATCCGGGGCCATGATGGCGACATCGCTGTACCACGTGCGACGCCCCACGGCGGCCCAGTTGGCTTCATCCTCAAAATCCTCAGGGCGCATCACGGTCAGAATCTGCGGTGCTTCAGTCTGTCCGTAAGTCGTTCCCAGAACGGGCCCGAAAAACGCGCGCACTTCGCGGATCTTCTCGGGCGGCATAGGAGCTCCACCGTAGATCAGGCGCTTGAGCTGCGGAAAGTCGGCACGCGTAACACCCTCGATCGCTATCAGCATGTACACCAGCGTGGGCGGCATGAAGCACACGGTGCCGCCGCGGTACTTGAACGCGTCGCGCACGGCTGATGCACCCGCACCATTCATGATGACGTGGCAACCGCCCTGGGCCAGAATTGGCAACACGTAGGTGGACGTTCCATGCGTGATGGGCGCGGCCATCACATAGCGATCATGTTCGTCGAACGACCAGGCGTGGATCTGGTTGACGATGTTGGCCATCCAGGCGCGATAGGGCTGCATCACGCCCTTGGGCGCACCTGTAGTTCCACCCGTGAACTTGATCGCCTGCGTGGCGTCGCCGTCCAGGTCCAGCGTTGGCGGGGGGGCATCGGCGTGGGCTTGCACCAGGGAATCCAAGGTTATGTCCCCAACGTCTGCAGCACCTATGAGGATTCGCTGGGCGCGCTCATCGGTTACCAACGCCGCGTAGCCCACCTCAATGAACAGGATGCTGGCATCGATGGTGTCGGTAATGCGGCGGATCTCCGAGGACGTGCTCTTGGGATTCAAGGGCACCCATACCTTGCCGCAGGCCAACACGGCCAGCAGGGCAATGATGTGCTCTGCGCTATTGGTCGCGCAGATGCCCACACGCGACTGCGGCGCGGGATCGCACTGCACCAGCCCGGCGGCCACCGCACGCACCCGCCGGGCTAAGGCCTGATAGGTGATGCGCTCGGTTGGTGTGTCGATGGCAATGCGGTCGGGCCAGCGCTGCGCAGCACGCCAGAAGAAATCAATGGGATACATAGTTCACGGAGATAATTAATCTGCCTTGGCGCCCGAGGCCTTGACCACCTCGTTCCAATTCTTGAGTTCGCTGGCGACAAACTTGCGCATGTCATCGGAGGTGCCGGGGGAGGCGGTGGCAACCAAGTCCACCAGGCGTTGCTTGACGGCGGGGTCGCTCAGTGCCGTGTTGAGTGCGGCATTCAAGCGTTTGATCACCGGAGCGGGCGTTCCGGTGGGGGCAGACATACCGAACCACGACTGCACCTCGAATCCTGGGAAGCCCGACTCGGCGACTGTGGGCACGTCGGGTAGCAAGGACGAACGTTCCTTGCTGGTAATGGCCAGCGCACGCAGCTTGCCAGCCTTTACATGCGGCATGGCCGATGGCGAGTTGTCGAACATCGACTGCACTTGACCGCCCAGCAGATCTGTCACGGCGGGCGCGCTGCCACGGTACGGAACGTGCAGCATGTTCAGCCCGGTTTTCATCTTGAACATCTCGCCCGAGAGGTGGATGGACGAGCCACTGCCCGAGGATGCGAACGTGATACCGTCCTTCGACTCTTTGGTGTACTTGATATATTCCTGCACCGATTGCACGGGCAGGGTGGGGTTGACTACAAGCAGGTTCGGAATCTTGGCGATCAGCCCGATTGGCTCGAAGTCCTTGGCCGGGTCGTAGCCAAGTTTGTTGTACAAGGTGGCATTGATGGTGTTGGCGATCGTGAACACATAAAGCGTGTAGCCGTCAGCGGGAGAACGTGCCACGATCTCGGCGCCCACGTTGCTGTTGGCACCTGTGCGGTTGTCCACGACAACCGACTGGCCCAACTCGGTCCCCATGCGGGCGGCTACCAAGCGCGCCACTATGTCGGTTGCGCCGCCCGCTGCATAGCCCACGACCAGCTTGATGGGCTTGGTCGGCCAGTTCGGCTCGTTGGCAAAAACTGGGGCTGCCAGGGTAGCGTGCAGGGCGGCCACCATGCCCAGGCTAATCGTTCTGCGGCTGACGTGCGACTTCATTTTTGTCTCCTTGACGGTAAATTTTTGGTCTGCGAATAGCTCAAGCTCAACCCGTTGGTGCATCACCCTGGGTTGATGGCCATTGTTTCAACGGAACCAGTAAACGAATGATTAGAAACGTCCGATCTACGGACAAAAATACCTCTAGAAAACCCTTGTCGAACGAGGACTGCCAAACCTTGAACCGCGGGCTGGAGGTCATGGATGCGATCCTTGCTGGCCCCCAGGAGGGGCTGCGAGTGGTCGCGTTGTGCCGCAAGACAGGACTGGAGCGAGCGACCGTTTATCGGCTACTGCATTCGCTGCAGGCGGCGCGATACGTCAGCGTGGTGTCACGCTTTCATTACGGCCCAGGCGAGCGCTGGAAAGCGTTGGTGCCACTTACCAAGCAGCGCGAAGACCTGGCCGAACGGCTGACTCCCGTGTTGGCCAGCGTGAGTGCGGGGTGCGGTGACGCAGCCTTTGCAGTAGTACGCGACGGGGGGTTGTCGCATTGCATTGCGCGGCACGTAGGCAACTACCCGGTCCAGGTACTTGTGATCCAGGTGGGAACGCGCCAGCCGCTGGGTGTGGGGGCTGCCGGTTTGGCACTGCTGTCGGCGCTCGAAGATCGCGAAGTGGAGGCTGTGATTGAGGTGAATGCGCCCACACTGGCGCTGTATGGCGGCATGACGCAGGATCGGTTGCGAGCATTGGTGGCCGCCACGCGCGAGCGTGGCTGGTCCGTGGTGGGCAATCACGCCACACGAGGTGTTCTTGCGGTGGGATTGGCGGTCTACGACAGTACGGGAGATGTGGTGGCCGGCATCAGTGTTGCCACGACCGAGGCGCGCATGCCTAAAGAGCGCCAGCGGAAGACCCTGCAGCTGATTCGCAAAGCGCTGAGGGCTCACGGGTTTGTGGCCTACTGATAGGCCATGGCACGCTGACTGACGGGAGGCTAGATGTCGCATCGCCAGAAAGGTCTGTTTTCGCTGAGAAGCAAACGATGTCCGCATAAATCCAAGTGGCCGGATCGACCTCTGCCCGTCACCAAGGGCCAAGCAGTTGCTAAGAGGCTCGCATGCCAGCATGCATTGCCCGAGTGCTCGATCAGAGAAACGAAGCGGACATTGAGCTTTTCGAGCCTTGTGTGACCGCTTTCGGTCCGAGCCGCCCTTCAATTGCCGCGATTGCACGGTCGCAACCCGCCTGAAGCCGACTTGCACACCGCCACAAGCCCACGCATCCCGTTACTGGTCAGAGGAATGCCCGCGCAAATCCTTGAGCAACGCGTGAGCCCGATCCACACGCACATCTTTTTCTTGCCCCATCAACCGTGCGACTTGATCAATTTCTGGCCCCGTCGCACCCGACAGGATGGCTATATTGCGCGCATGTAACGCCATGTGGCCCCGCTGAATGCCCTCGGTGGCCAGGGCGCGCAACGCGGCGAGGTTCTGGGCCAATCCCACGGCCACGGCCGCCTCGCCCAGCTCCTGCGCGGTCTGCACTCCCATGATCTTCAAAGCTATCCGCGACAGGGGATGGGTCTTCGTGGCTCCGCCCACCAGTCCCACGGGCATGGGCATCTCCAGGCTCCCCACGAGCCAGCCGCGCGCGTCCTTCTCCCAGCGGGTGAGCGATCCGTAATGCCCCTTTCGGCAGGCCCAGGCATGGGCGCCAGCCTCGACGGCCCGCCAGTCATTGCCTGTGGCAACGATCACGGGGTCGATGCCGTTCATGATCCCCTTATTGTGGGTGGCGGCGCGGTAGGGATCCACGGCGGCGAACTCGTAGGCATCCAGGATCCGTTCGATGACCTCCTGGCCTTCGTACTCGGCTGTAGTGAGCACTTGCGGCGACAGGGCCACGCGGGCGCGGGACAGGCGTAAATCCGCGAGGTTGGACAAGATGCGCAGCCGCACCTGGCCGCCGGTGATTTCCTCGACGAGCGGAGAGACGGACTCCGCCATCGTGTTGACGGTGTTTGCGCCCATGGCATCGCGGACATCCACGATCAGGTGCATGACCACCATGGGGCCGCGCCGCGTGTTCTCCAGCACATGCACCTCAATGTCGCGGCACCCACCGCCCAGGCCAATGAGCACTTTGTCACGCTGGTTGGCGAGATCGATGATCTCACGGCTGCGGCGCAACAGCGTCTGGCGGGCACCATGCGGATCCGTGAGGCCCAGGACCTGGACCTGCGCACGCATCAGCGGCGGGGTGCTGGATGTCTCGAAGCCTCCGCACTCGCGAACGAGCTTGGCCATGAACGATGCCGCCGCCACAACAGAGGGCTCTTCCACTGCCATGGGAATGAGCATGTCCTTGCCGTTGAGCTTGAAGTACCCCGCGACGCCCAAGGGTAGCTCGAAGGTTCCTATGACGTTTTCGATCATCCCGTCCGCAAGTTGGCGGTCCAAGGCGCCGCTGTTGTTCAACAAGGCTGCCTCGTCGGGATTCAATCCGGCAGCGGCAACGATGTGCTGAAGGCGCTGCTGCGGCGTCAGGGAGCGGAATTGGGGCAAGCGGGAGTCGATGGGGTTCATGGCAGGTAGAAAGTGCGTGGAGGAAGGGAATGCCAGCGAAGGCAGGAGAATCGCAGGTACAGTTCTTGCACATGAAGGTTCGTGCAACGGTCTCTACCTCGCCTCCGCTGTTTACCGCTTTGGCCGACTCGCTCGAGCGGCAGATCCGCGAGGGCGTATACAAAGCAGGCGAAAAGCTCCCCTCTCTGCGCGAGATCGCCGCGCTGCGCAGCTACGGCAAGAATACGGTGATCTCTGCGTTCGAGCTGCTGGTGTCGCGCGGTCTCGTTGAACCGCGGCGCGGCTCGGGGTTTTTTGTCAAGGAGGGGCTGCCGGCGGGTGGTGCGGCAGAAGACAACAGCTCGCTGCACCGCGCCATGGACATCGTCTGGCTCATGCGCATGCAGCTGCGCAACGAGCCGGGACAATTGACCGTGGGGGATGCCTTTCCCCCCTCGGAGTGGCTGGCCGGCGCACGGTTGGACCGCATCCACCACAAAGTGGCACGGGGCGGCTTGGGAACGCTGTTTCGCTACGGCGACCGCCTGGGCTATGCGCCGCTGCGCCACCGCCTGGTGCGGCATCTGGCCCACTTGGGCTTGGACGCCAGTCCGCAGCAGATCGTGCTGACCCACGGGGCCAACGAGGCGATGGACCTGATCGTGCGTTACTTCGTTCCACCGGGCGCGGTGGTGCTGATTGACGACCCCGGCTACTACCCACTGCTGGGCAAGCTCCACCTCGTCGGCGCGCGAACCGTGGGGGTTCCACGGCTGGCGGACGGCCCCGACCTGCAGGCGCTGGAACGCTTGCTCAAGGCGCTGCGGCCACGCGTCTTCTTCACGCAGTCGCTGGCCCACAACCCTACCGGCTCGGACCTGTCGCCCGCCAAGGCCAAGGCGATGCTGCGTCTCGCCGAACAGCACAACCTGCTGCTGGTGGAAAACGATGCGCTCAGCGATTTCCGCAGTGCCAAGGCGCCGCGCCTCTCGGCCCTGGATCAGCTGGAGCGCACGCTCTACGTGGGCAGCTTCTCTAAATCCCTCTCGGCCGCCTTGCGCGTGGGCTTCGTGGCCTGCAGCCCGGATCTGGCCAACGATCTGGCCAACCTCAAGATTCTCACGGGTGTCAGCAGCTCGGAGTATGCCGAGCGCACGGTGGACACCCTGCTGGCGGAGCGCCGCCACGCGCGGCATCTGGAGCAGCTGCGTGAAAAGCTGGCCGAAGCCACGCAACAGGCCTATGACCTGCTCGACACCATGGGGGCCCGGGTGTTCGTGCGCCCGCAGCACTCGCTTTTCATCTGGGCACGCTGGCCCGAATTCCCCGATGCGCACGCGCTGGCCCAGGCCATGCTGGCCAAGAACATCGTGATGGCGCCTGGCAACATCTTCAGCGTGAACAGCCAGCTGCCTTCGCCCTGGTCGCGTTGCAATCCCCATGCGGTGCTGGACCCGCGGTTTCGCGGGGCCTTCGACCAGCTGCGGCGCTGAGGCCCACGCAGTTGCCGCAGGGCTAAAGGGCCGCGGGCAGGGTGGCGCGCAAAGCATGGTGCGGGCCTGCGGGATTCAGGGGTGGCGGATGCCCGGCGCGGCTGCAGCGCCGCCGGCGCGCTTCTTCCATGCGCGCAGGTCCTGCATGCCCGGCATGCTGCGCGGGTCACCGTGCGCACCGAAGATGGCGTGCTTTTGTATCTTCTGGGTGCCCGTGGTCGGAATCTGCGGGGTGAACCACATCCAGCCCGGTGCCTTGAAGTAGGCCAAGCCCGCACTGCAGTGTTCGAACAGGGAGCGCAGCAGCGCCGCTTCCGCTCCAGGCTCGCACAGGGTGGACGCGACGTCCGGCTTGAGCACGATGCAGGCCAGCACCTCTTCCTCACGCACCTCGTCCGGCACGGCCATGACGGCGGTCATTTCCACCGCGGGATGCGTCAGCAGCCAAGCCTCCACTTCTGCGGCGGCGATGTTCTCCCCCGAGCGGCGGATGATGTTCTTGCGCCGCTCGACGAAATGCAGCATGCCCGAGGCATCGCGCACCACCACATCGCCGGTATGGAACCACCCGCCCCGCCAGGCGGCTTCGGTGGCGGCCTCATCGTCGAGGTAGCCCGAGAAGAAATCCTTGCGCGGCGTTGCCGCGGAGTGGCGGATGAGCATTTCGCCCGGCGTTCCGTCGGGCAGGTCGCGATCGGCATCATCCACGACGCGCACCTCGATCCCGGGCGTAGCCCGGCCGAAGGCCCGCGTGCCGGCCTGCCGAGGCGGCATGTTGTCCACCAGGATGCGGACGTTTTCGGTCATGCCCCACAGCTCCAGCAGCGGAAAACCGAAACGCTCCTCGAAGGCCTGGTGCAGTTGCGGCTCCACTCCCGCGCCCATGCCGAAGCGTACGCTGTGGTTGCGGTCGTCCGGGCTGGGGGGCTGCGCGCACAGCATCTGCACGATCACGCCGAGGTAGTGCACGACCGTGGCCTGCGTGGCACGCACCTCGGACCACCAGCGCGTCGGTTGGAAACGGTCGGTCTGGATCTGGCAACTGCCGGTCAGCAGCACGGCATAGAACGAGAGGATGGACGAGTTGACATGGAAGAGGGGCAGCGGGTTGTAGATGCGCTCCCCCTCGGGGCAAAAGTCCACTAACCCGCCGCGCGTCGCGTAGTAGGCGCCTGCGGCCAGCTCGTAGCGGTGGGAGAGGACGCAGCCTTTGGGCCGGCCGGTGGTACCCGAGGTGTACAGGATGCTCGCGGGGGTGTCGCACGCGGGCTCCCATGCCGTAGCCGGGACGCGGGCGGTAGCCAAAGTTGCAGAGAATTCCTCGAATACCGTGCACGGAGGTTGCCATGCGGCCTCGCGGGAGGCCGCATCCCAATCGGCCCGGCGCGCGGCCAGCACCACAGCAAGGTCCACGCGGGCATGGTCAATGAGGTATGCCAGTTCGCGGGGCCGGTAGTCCGGGTTGACGGGGACGCAGCAGATGCCCAAGGCGTTCAGCGCCAGCTTGTGCAGCATGTGCTCCAGCCGGTTCTCCAGCAGCAGTGCAACGCGGTGCCCCATGCCGTAACCAGCCTCGCGGTAGCGGCTCATAAGCGACTGGACGGCGGCATGCACCTCGGCGTAGCTCAGCGATCGCCCATGCGGGTCATAGCTGCGGCCAGGGTTGGGAGGGGCGGCCAGCAGCGGGCGCTCAGCGTACGTGGCGGCGGCCTGTGCCAGGATGAAGCCGATGGTGGCCTCTTCGGGCAGCGCGATCATGCGGGGTTCCTCATTGCGGATGGTGTGGCTGCGCCTGGGCCGAGCGGCCCCGGATCAGGTCCGCAGCCCGTTCGCCGATCATCATGGTGGCAGCACAGATGTTGGCCGATGGGATGGCGGGCATGACCGAAGAGTCGACCACCCGCACCCCTTGCAGGCCGTGTACGCGCAACTGGGCATCCACAACCGCGCCCGTGTCGGCCGAGGGCCCCATGCGTGCCGTGCCGCACAGGTGGTAGGACGAGACGCCAAAGCGGCGGATGAACTCCAGGATCGCGTTGTCGTCCTGGGCGTCGGGGCCCGGCATCGACTCCGTATCGTAGAACCGGGCCAGGGCCTGGGTTTGCAGCAGCCGGCGGGCGAGCCGCACCCCTTGCGTGAGCACCCGCACATCTTCCTCGTGCCCGAGATAGTTCGGTTGCACCAGCGGTGCCGCGCGCGGGTCCGGACTGCTCAGGCGCACCTCGCCTTCGCTGCGGGGCCGGTGGGCCCAGACGCCGCAGGTCATGCCAGGGTAGGTGTCGAGCTGTCCCACATAGCCCTCGCGGTAGCTCGCGGGTGTGAATACCCCCTGCAGATCGGGCCGGTCGCCCGCCCCCACGCCGGAGTTCCAGAAGAAGTGCACGAGCGAGGGACTCAGCGCCAGGATATTGGGCTGGCCCGTCAGCCAGCGCGCGGCTTGCCACCACAGGCGCGGTGCGCGCGCCAGCTCATTGATGGTGGTTGCCGAACCTTGGCGCACGCGGGCCACCACGCGCACCGAGAAATGGTCCTTCAGATGGGAGCCCACGCCATCAAGAGGTTGCAGCACGGGCAGGCCCAGGGCTTGCAAAGAAGCCCCGGGGCCGATCCCTGAGAGCTGCAGCAGCTTGGGCGTATTGATGGCGCCTGCGCACACCACCACCTCGCTGCGCGCGCCGACGGTGCGACGGTCCGCCTGCTGGTTGGCAAGGTATTCCACCCCCGTGGCGCGGCGCCCTTCAAAGAGGATGCGCGTGGCCTGGGCATGGGTGCGCACCACCAGGTTCGGGCGCTGCCCCTGCCCCCGCAAGTAGGCGCGCGCGGTGCTCACGCGCCAGCCACGGTGGATGGTGCGCTGGAAGTAGCCCACCCCCGCTTGGGCTTCGGCGTTGTAGTCGGGATTGCGGGGCAGCCCCAATTCGGCGGCGCCCTCCAGGAATGCCTCGCATATGGGATGGGACCAGTCGATCGGCGTGACCGCCACGGCCCCGTTGCGGCCGCGCAGCGGGCTACCGCTCGGTCCTAACCAGCGCTCGCTACGCTGAAAGTAAGGCAGCACGTCAGCGAATGACCACCCCCGGTTGCCTAGCGCAGCCCAGCCGTCATAGTCCTGGGCCTGCCCCCGGTTGTAGATGAGTCCGTTGATCGCGCTGGAGCCGCCCAGCGTGCGCCCCTGAGGGAGCGGGATGCGGCGGCCCAGGGTGCGTTCATGCGGCTCGGAGCTGAAGGTCCAGGTGTAGCTGGGGTTGAACAGCATCTTGATGAACCCAGCCGGCAGATGCAGGAAGGGGTGACGATCCGGCGGTCCTGCTTCCAACAGGCATACCGTGACGGAAGGGTCTTCGGCGAGTCGGCTGGCCACAATGGCGCCCGCCGTGCCGCCGCCGACCACCACATAGTCGAAGCTCTCTGCGTAACTCATGTCAATATCGGGCGGTATGGCCGGCTGGGGTGTTGTTCAGCATGTCTCAGTGCCCCCCCAGGTAGGCGGCACGGATCTTGGGGTCGCTGCGCAGCGCAGCGCCCGGGCCCTGAAGGGTGATGCGCCCGGTCTCCAATACATACCCTCGATCCGCCACGGCCAGCGCCTGGTTGGCCATCTGCTCCACCAGCAAGATGGTGACGCCCTGGGTGCGCAGGCTGCGGATGGTGTCAAAGATCTCCTTGACGATCAGGGGTGCCAGGCCCAACGAGGGTTCGTCCAGCAACAACAACTGGGGACGGGCCATCAGGGCGCGCGCAATGGCCAGCATCTGCTGCTCGCCCCCCGACATCGTTCCCGCCATTTGCTGCTGGCGTTCACCCAGGCGGGGAAAGCGCTCGAACTGGGCCTGGATGTCCGCTTCGATCTCCGCGGCGCTGGCACGGCGGTGGTAAGCGCCCAGCACGAGGTTGTCGCGCACGGTTTGATCGGCAAACACCTGCCGGCCTTCGGGAGACTGCGCAATGCCTAGTGCCACCCGCTTGTGACCAGGGGTGCCTGCGAGGTCCTTGCCCTGAAACAGCACGCGGCCGCCTGCGGCTGGCTCCAATCCAGAGATGCAGCGCATGAGCGTGGTCTTGCCCGCTCCATTGCCGCCGATGATGGTGACCACCTCGCCCGCCTGCACATGCAGGGAGACGCCCTTGAGCGCCTGCACGGCACCGTAGTAAACATGCAGATCCTCAATGCGCAGCAGCTCATTGGACATGGGCACCACCTTCTTCATTCTCTTTTTCCATGGTGTCCTCCGCCCCCAGATAGGCCGCAATCACTCGCGGATCGTTCTGCATCTGTGCGGGCGTTCCCTCGGCGATCTTCTGCCCGTAGTCCAGCACGATGACGTGGTCGGAAACGGCCATCACCAAGTCCATGTGGTGTTCGATCAGCAGCACGGTGATGCCCATGTCGCGGATGCGCAGGATCACCTGCACCAGCTCCTGCGTTTCCTGCGGATTCAGGCCGGCGGCGGGCTCGTCCAGCAAGAGCAAGCGAGGGTGTGTCGCCAGCGCGCGTGCCAGTTCCAGGCGGCGCTGTATGCCATAAGGCAGGCTGCCGGCGATCTCCTGCGCCTTGTCCCGCAGGCCCAGCGCATCCAAGATCTGCAGCGCCTCGTCGCGGGCAGCTTGTTCAGCCCGGCCGCCGCTGCCCACCAGGCTGCCGAAGAAGCCCGTGGGAATGTGCGCATGCAGTCCAAGCTTGACGTTGTCGAGCACCGACATGCCAGCGAACAGCTTGAGGTTCTGGAAGGTTCGGCCCAGGCCCGCACGCGCGATGCGGTAGGGTGGCAGGCCCGTGACGTCGCGCCCCTCGAATCGGATTTTTCCACGGTCGGGCGGCACGATACCCGACAGGATATTCAGCAGGGTGGTCTTCCCGGCTCCATTGGGCCCGATCAGGGAATGCACATGGCCGGCGCGGATGCGAATGTCCACATTGTTGGTGGGCACCACACCGCCATAGGCCTTGTATAGCCCTTCAGCCTCCAGCAGCATCTCTTCGGCATTCCCCTGCCCTCGCGGGCGCCAGGGAGCGAGTTGTCCAGGCAGTGGCTCAGACGACAGCAGACTGGGTGCCCATTTACGGGATATCTTCCGCAAGAACCCCGCCAACCCATCGGGCATGGCGTAGAGAGCAAACAGCAGCAATGCCCCGTAGGTGAAGTGCTGCACACTCGGCCAGCGCGACAGGAACGCATCCAGCAATGTCAGTACGACTGCACCCAGCAGGGGACCATAGATCGATGGTCCGCCGAACAGCACCATCAGCAAGATGAAGACCGACAGGTTGAAGGTGATGAAGTCGGAATTGATGTACTGGTTCTGCTGGGCAATCAGCGCGCCGGCCAAACCGCAGGTCACGGCGCTGATCACAAAGGCCAGCACCTTGAAGCGGTAGACGCTGATGCCCACGCTCTCGGCCGCCACCTCTGCCGTGTTGACCGCCATGAAGGCCCGCCCGAAGCGCCCGCGCAGCAGCAGGCGCAGCATCACGTGCAGGGCCACACCCAGCAGCAGCACGAACCACACCCAGTGCTTGGAGCTGAACATGGCACCGCCCAGCGACAACGGCAGCACGCCGTAAATGCCTTGCTGGCCGGCGAACACGTCCTGCCATTCCGAGACGATCTTCTCCACCACGATGCCGAAACCGATGGTGACCATGGCCAGCGCCGGCCCCTTGACCCGCAGAGCTGGCAGCGCGATAACGATGCCAAACAGCCCGGCCATCACGCCCGCTGCGGCAAAGGCAGGCCAGGGGTTCCACCCCCAGCGTGTGGTCAGCAGCGCCGTCGTGTACGCGCCCACCGCGTACAGTCCCGCGTGGCCCAGCGACTTCTGTCCGGTGTAGCCCACCAGCACGTTCATGCCGGCGGCGGCGATGTAGTTGACCCCAATGAGGAACAGCACCCGCAGATAGAAATCGTTGTCCGTGAACAGCGGCACCACCGCCGCCAGTGCGGCGACAAAGGCCAGCCCCAGGTAATGCTTGCGCTCGCCCGTCATACCTTCTCCACAATGCGCTGGCCCAACAGCCCCTGCGGGCGCACCACGAGCACGACGATGATGAGCAGGAACATACTGATTTCACGCAGCTCCGCATGCCACAGGCCCACCAACGCCTCGATCACACCCAGCAGTATTCCGCCCAGCATGCAGCCGCGGGGACTGGTGAGCCCGCCCAGGATGGCCGACGAGAATGCCTTGAGCGCCAGCGTCATCCCCATGAAGACCGAGGCCGTGGTGATGGGTGCGATCAATAGCCCCGCAAGCCCGGCAAGGCTGGAGCTGACGACGAAAGCCAGCACGACGATAGCGCTCACATTGATGCCCATCAGCGTAGCGGCATTGCCGCTTTGCGCCACGGCGCGCACGGCCTTGCCCAGTCGCGTGCGGCGCATCACCCAGTCCAGCGTCAACAGCACGGCCAGACTTGCAACGAGCACCAGCACCTCCTGCGGCAGCACGCCCGCGCCGCCGATGCGGATCACGTCATTGCCCAGGGGTGACGGCATGACCAACGGGGACGGCCCCCAGATCGCCAGCGCAGTGTTCTGGATGATGATGCCAAAGCCAATGGTGCTCATCACCCACGCCATCCCACCTTGTCCGACGAAGGGCCGCACCGCGGCGTAGTACAGCACGACACCCAGCAGCGCCAACACCGCCATGGTCGCCACCAAGCTGAGCAGGTAGCGCGCCAATGACACCTCTGCAGGTAGGAGCGCATCGGTCATCTGCTTGCCCGCCAGAAGCAGCAGCACTGACACTGCGACGAAGGCCCCGGCCACCAGGAATTCGCCCTGCCCGAAGTTCAAGGTCTTGGTCGTGTTGAACGTGATGTTGAAGCCCACGGCCACGAGCGCGTAAATGCTGCCCAGGGCCAGGCCGCTGAAAATTGCCTGGAGTATCGAATCGGCCATGCGCTGCCTTCCACTGACACTGATGCGGTAGTCGTCAAAAAATGAGCTGCCAGCGCTTGCTAGATCAAGGTTTCAGCCTGTTGTTATGCTGAAACCCTTGCAAATCATGCGCGGGCAGCTCTCATTTTTTAGGAGCGCATACGCTCACTGCTTCAGGTCGGCAGACGTGATGGACTTGTAGATGTCGTCCTGGAAACGCACCACTCCGCCGTCCTTCCAGCGGGCGAGGTAGAAGTCGCCCACGTGCAGGCCCTCATGCATGGTCTTGCTGAATGGCTTGTTGTAGGTCTTGATCACGCCTTGCACGCCGCTCAGGTTCTCCAGCGCAGCCGCCACCTTTTCGCCATCGGTGCTGTTGGCCTGCTTCATCGCGGCGGCCAGCAGCATCACCGAGTCGTAGGACTGCGCGGCGCAAGGGAAGGTGGTGAGCGTCGGGAAGTTCTTGCGCACGCGCTCGCCCAATGCCTTCGTCTTGTCCGAGCTGTCCTCGGTGGTGGACGCGGCCATGATCAGATGCTCGGCCAGCTTGGGGCCGGTCATTTTCGGGAACAGAGAGCTCAGGTTGCCCCAGGTCCCCAGCGTGATGGGCATGTAGTTGATCTTCTCCATGCTGCGCACCACCTGCGCGGCACCATCGGCGATGCCGTAGATGATGACCGTGTCAGCCCCCGCGGCCTTGATCTTGTTGAGCTGCGAGGTCATGTCCGTGTCCTTGGGACCGTACTTCTCGACGGCCACGGGCTTGACGCCGTGCAGCGCCAGGATCTCGGTCGCATCCTTGATGCCACCCTGGCCGTAGCCGGTGGAGTCGGCCAGCACGGCGATTTTCTTGTCCTTGGACGCCTTGACCGCATAGGCGGCCAGCAGCGCCACTTGCTCGCGGTCCACCATCGAGACGCGGAACAGGTAATTCTGCGGCTCCTTGGCATAGCGCGTGGTGATCTCGGTGGCCGTGCCGATCGGCACTACCACCGGAATCTTCTTTTGCTGCGGGATGTGCAGCCAGGCCAGGGCGTTGCCCGAGTTGGCAGGGCCGACCACAGCCTGTACCTTCTCGCTGTCGATCAGGTCCTGCATGGTCTGGATGGCTTTCGGCGGAGTGCCCTGGTCGTCGCGGATCACGCCCACCACCTTGCGACCCAGGATGCCGCCGGCCTTGTTGATGTCCTCGATGGCCGCCTCGAACCCCCAACGCCCGGCAATACCCAGCTCTGCCACGCCGCTGCCGGACTGGTCGGCCGTGTAGCCAATCTTGATCACATCCTGGGCGTGGGCTGCAAATGCGCACGCCACGGTGAGTGCCGCTGCTGCTGCCTTGGCGATCTGACGAATTCCTGTCATGACTTGTCTCCTGTTGTCGCCATTGCTGGCGGTGCGGATCTGGTGATCCATCTGTACCCACTGTATGCTCCGCCTTGGGAACGGAGCCTGCATGCGAGCACCTACTGTAAGCCTGCTGCACCTATTGAGATAGGTACAGTTGGCGCTGACAGCTGAAGCGCAATGGCGCCAAAGCCGACTAGGTTTGCAGCAGCATGTCCGCTGCTTTCTCCGCAATCATCATGGTCGGCGCACCGGTATTGCCCGACGGCATGGCCGGCATCACCGAGGCATCGGCCACGCGCAAGCCTTCGAGGCCATGGACCCGCAATTGCGCGTCCACCACGCTCGACTCATCTTGGGCCGGGCCCATGCGGCAGGTCCCCATGAAATGCCAGGCCGTCCCCCCCCGCTGGCGGGCGTACTCCAGCAGATCCTCATCGCTCATCGCGTGTGCCGGCGGCGCCTCGTCACGCTCCACATAGGGCAACAGTGCGGGGGCATGCAAGATGCGGCGCGTGAGACGCAGGCCGTCGATCACCACGCGGCGGTCTTCCTCGCGCTCCATGTAGGAGGGCTGTATCTCGGGAGGTGCGAATGGATCGGTCGAAAGAGCCCGCACATGGCCGTGGCTGGCGGGGCGCATCTGGTAAAAGCCCAGTGTCATGCCCGGGAAGCTGTCGAGCCTTCCGGCGATCCCCGAGGCATAGCTGCCCGGCGAAAAGTGGAATTGCAGGTCCGCCGCAGGCAGGCCAGGGCGCGACGCGGCAAAGGCATAGGCTACCGACGGGCTGATGGCCAGCACGCTGGGCCGGCCCAGCGCCCACTTGCCAATTTCCAGGCACAGCCGCCATCCACGCGCGGTGCTGTTGATCGTGGGCGTGCCCTGCACGCGCACCACGGAGCGCACCATGAAGTGGTCCTGCAGCCGCCGCCCCACTCCGTCCAATGCATGCAACGGTTTCACGCCCAAAGAATGCAACCACTCCAGTGGTCCCACGCCAGAGAGCTGTAGCAGTTTAGGGCTGTTGATCGCGCCTGCGCACAGGATCACCTCGCGCCGAGCATGCACAGTGCCCTGTGCGCCTCCCGCCTGCATGCGCACCTGCACGCCAACGGCACGACGACCCGAAAACACGATCGAGGTGGCATGCGCGCCAGTGCGCACTTCCAGGTTGGCGCGCCCTCGAGCAGGCTTCAGGAAGGCCGTAGCAGCGCTTACACGACGGCCTCGGTGGATCCAGCGCTGGTAGTAGCCGGCACCGGCTTGGACACCCAGGTTATAGTCCCCCGCCGGGCCGATACCCAGAGACTCTGCGCTGCGGATGAATCCCTCGCAGAGCGGATGCCGCCAGTCGCAATCGGTGATGGGCAGCAGCCCCTCGTGGCCTCGGTGGGGGGCGTCGTCGCCGCCAATACGCCGCTCAGTACGCTGGAAGTAGGGCAGCACCTCGTCATAGCTCCAGCCAGGATTGCGCAGTGCCGCCCAGCCGTCATAGTCGGAGGCGGTTCCCCGCGTGTAGTTGAAGCCGTTGATCGCACTCGATCCACCCAGCGTACGGCCCAGGCGCGCGGTGACACGGCGACCTGCCGTACCCCAACTGGGAGCGGTTTCAAACGGCCACGTGTACCGCGGGTCATACCCCACCTTGATAAAGCCCGCCGGGATATGGATGAATGGATTGCGGTCTGGCGGGCCGGATTCGAGCAGGCAGACGCTGTGGCGCCCGTTTTCGCTGAGACGGTTGGCGAGCAGGCAGCCAGCTGCGCCTGCGCCTACGATGACATAGTCAAAGGTGTCGGGCGTGTTCATGCGTTTACGCTCCACAACGCGGGGAGGGATGGAACACGGCTCATGCCACCACCTCGCCAAACTCCGCTCGCAGCGCCGCACCATGCTGGTTAACGGCAGGTACGGGGGCAAAGGCACCCCGATCCCATTCCATGGCATAGGGAGGTGCAGGCATGCGCACGGTAGCCCCGTGCACCGGCATAGGCCACGTGTGCAGCTGAGAATGGCGCGCCAGGTCGGACACCGAGTTCACCGAGGCAAACGCAGTGTTTGCAGCCATCAGCAGGTCGATGGCCTGCCCATGCGCCAAGCGGCTGAAGCGCTCCTGCACGCGCGCGTCAAGCTCCGCACGGTTCTTCAGCCGATCCGGCAGGGTGCAAAAGCGCGGATCGTCCGCCATGCTCGCCGCATCCATGAACACCGCGCAAAAAAGGTGCCATTCACGCTCGTTCTGGATCGAGATCACGATATCCCGACCATCCGCACAACTGAATGCGCCATACGGTGCAATGGTGGGATGGCGCAGCCCGACCCTCTGAGGAGGCTCACCGCCACACACTGTCTGCAGCAGGGGCACAGACATGAGTTCGGCTGCCGTGGAGAAGAGCGACACTTTCACCCCCGACCCATGGCCCGTGCGCGCACGCTGCAGCAGCGCCTGTTGGATGCCGATGAGCGCGTTCATGCCGGCGTTGATATCGCACAGTGAGATACCGATGCGTCCCCACTCTCCAGGCGCTCCATTGACGGAAACCAGTCCGCTTTCGGCCTGCACCAGCAGGTCGTAGGCCTTCATGTCGCGAAGCGGTCCCTCCTCTCCATAGCCTGAAAGATCGCATGTAATCAGGCGCGGATGGCGTTGGCGCAGCAACTCGCTGTCGAAGCCCAGACGAGACGCGGCGCCAGGTGCCAGGTTCTGGATGAACACATCGGCGCGCGCCACCATGGCATGCAGCAGTGCGGCATCCGCCCCCTCGCGCAAATCCAGCGTGATCGACTCCTTGCCGCGGTTAATCCAGACGAAGTAGCTCGATTCGCCGTGCACATAGTGGTCGTACCGGCGTGCGAAGTCACCCTCGGGTCGCTCGACCTTGACCACACGAGCCCCGGCATCAGCGAGGCGGCTGGTGCAGTACGGTACGGCAACGGCTTGCTCCAACGCGACCACCAACAGTCCACTCAGGGGGCCGGGCTGCGCAGACGCTGCGTGCGTGTTGAGAGGATTGGCGTATTCAGCCATGGAAATGCACCACGGTCTTGGTCACACTCATTTCTTCCAGTGCTGCCATGCCCTTTTCGCGCCCATGACCGCTGCGCTTCACCCCCCCAAAGGGCAGTTCCACACCGCCGCCCGCGCCATAGCAATTGATGAAGAACTGTCCCGATTGGATGCGACGCGCCAGGCGTGCCTGGCGGTCCCCATCGCGGGTCCACACCGCCGCCACCAAGCCAAAATCGGTGTCGTTGGCCAAGCGGATTGCATCGACCTCATCCTCGAACGGCATAGCGCACAGCACAGGCCCGAACACCTCCTCGCGGGCCAGCGGATGCCGCGCGTGAACCGGGCCGAAGACAACCGGCGCCACGAACAGTCCCTGAGGAGGCAGATCATCCGGCAGGGGCGTTTCAGCGATGACGGCGATTCCGTCTGCGCGTGCCTGTGCCACGAAGCGCTCCACGCGCTGACGCTGTGAAGCGTTGATGAGGGGCCCCAGATCAGCATTGGCCTCCGGCGTACCCAAGCGCACCGCCGCAAAGCGGCTTGCGAGCCGCTCGGCGAAGGCGGCGAAGACGGAGCGTTCTACCAGCACCCGGCTGCCTGCGGAGCAGGTTTGGCCCGCGTTCTGCACGATGCCGCGCACCACAGCGTCGGCAGCGCGCTCCAGATCGGCGTCGGCAAATACGATCTGGGGGGATTTTCCGCCCAATTCCAGCGTGACCGGGACATGGTGGCGTGCCGCGGCTGCTTGCACCAGTGCTCCGACCTCGCTGGACCCCGTGAAGGTGACGAGGCGCACGTCCGGGTGCGCCGAGAGGGCTGCACCCGCCTCTGCGCCGAGGCCAGTGACCACGTTAATGGCCCCCGGCGGGAATCCTGCCTCCTGCGCAAGCTCGGCCACTGCCAGGCAAGACATGCAGGCATCTTCCGACGGCTTGAGTACCACTGCATTGCCCATGGCCAGCGCGGGAGCGAGCGATCGCCCGAACATCTGGGCAGGATAGTTCCACGGAATGATATGGGCCGTGACTCCGAGCGGCTCCCGTGACACGGTGACGGTGTAGCCGGGCTCAAACGGAATGACCTCGCCATGCACCTTGTCGGCGGCGCCGGCATAGAACTCCAGATAACGGGCCAGCACTTGCATGTCGCCACGTGCCAACCCGATAGGCTTACCGGTGTCGTGGGCCTCCAGCCAGGCCAGGCGCTCCACCTCTTCTAGAACCCGCCGCGAAAGCGCCATCAGCAGGCGTCCACGCTGCGCAGCGCTCAGCCCTCCCCATGCCGGGGAAGCCAGCGCGGCCTGGGCGGCCGCCACCGCAGCGTCCACGTCTGCTGCGGTGCCGCGGCTGATGTGGCCTATGAGACGCCCATCGGCCGGTGCGTGCATGGGCAATACGCCACCGTCTGGGGCGGCGCGCCAGCTGCCGCCTACGAAGATCGTTTTCACACTGGCGAGAGGCTGATCGATATTCATGCCGATGGAAGACACGTTGCCGAGAGGGGAAGAAGACATGGGCACTCCTGCGCTGTGGCGCATGCGGAACCGCCCGTCAATTTCGCGGGCAGTGGGAACGGGGAGGACGAGGGGGCGCGCGGCGTTTGATATCGCCGCCGCTGCGAGCTAGTGCAGCCTGGGAATCGTGCGAAGGGTCATGCGATGTCTCCTGATGATTTCTGTGATGGCGGGTCTGTGCCCTTCATCGCAGTATCGGCAGCAGGTCTCCACAAGAGAATGACCGATTGGCGAAAGCCGTGTTTCATAAATTCGAATGCTCGACCTTTGCCAGGTGGTCTATCAGTGCCTGCAACGCCGGAGATGGCTGTGAATCGGCGGCGCAAATCGACATCTGGCGGACGGCCCAGCTGTCGGACAGCGGTACGACCTCCAGCCCCATCGCTACCTCAAAGGCCTGGGCAGCACGCAGCGGCAACAGACCCACGCCACTGCCTACTTGCACCAACCTGCACACCGCCTCGAAACTCTTGACTTTTGCACCTAGGGTGAAAGTCTGGCCAGCCTGGGCGGCTTTTTCGGCCAGTAGGCGCATCATGCTGGATCGGTCTTCCAAGGCCACGAGGTTCTGCCCCATCAGGTCGACCAATGCAAGGCAATCTCCCTTGGGGGCCTTGCCTCGACGAAACACCGCAGCAATCCGATCACGGCGGTAGGGCCAAGTGGGCAAGCCCTTGGTCCACGGGCCTTCAAGGACGATGGCGAGGTCAGCCCGCGCAGCGCGCACGGTCTGGGCGCACGCTTCGCTCCATTGCTCGTCCAGAACCAGTCGGATATCCGGGTGCAGCTCCTGGAAGTCAGCCAAATCCTGCGGTAGAAACTGGGCCATCGCTGATGTATTGGCGCATACGCGCAGTACCGCTGCCTGTCCAGTAGCGTAGTTGGACAGCTCGATTTGAGAGCGGTACACGGCGTCCAAGATGCCACGCACGTGCTCCAGAAGGCATGCCCCCGCTGGGGTCAATGTCAACCCGCGCGGGTGGCGATCGAAGAGCTGCACTCGAAATTGGTGCTCTAGCAGCGACAGTCTGCGACTGGCAGCAGGCGCCGCGATATGCAGGGTCTCCGCAGCCTTGGTGAGGCTACCGGTTTCTGCGGCGCGACTGAAGAGCAGCAAAGAGTCGAGATCAGGAAGCATGGTGGCGATAAATGGACCCAGAGCTTACCGCGGCGTCCTCATCTCACCCGTTGGCTCATGCGAATGCATACCTCCAGATGCTATGAGGGTCGCAGATCCGGCGAAGGGGTTGGATCCACGCCCTGCTCCACCGCACAACGACGTTGCCGCTGCAAGGCACGCAGGAAGGCGGGACGCGCCTGCAGCCTCTGCCAGTACGCGGCGACCGCTGGCGAGAATTGTTCGTCCAGCCCCAGGTGCTGAGCCAGCTGTAGCGCATAAGCCACCGCGACGTCGGCGGCGGTAAACCGGCCAGCGCAAAGGAACTCGTCGCATTGCACAGCAGCATCAACGGCGCGCAGTCTCGCGAGGAACCAGCGTGCATAGTCAGCGGCAACCTGAGGCTGACGGCGCTCGAGAGGTTCGAAATAGGTATAGCGCAGCACCAATGTCTGCGGAAAGGTGAGCGTGGCGTCGCTCAGATGCAGCCAGTTGCCTTCTCTCCCTGTCATCAGCAGCTACCCGATTGACACCTCGTCATTCATAAGTTTATAAATTACAAAATACAAATTAGGAATCATATGGATCGATTCGTGGACAGTGTGGTCGTTGTTACCGGGGCTGGGCGCGGTATAGGGTTCGCCATAGCGGCCCGCTTCTTGGCGGAGGGCGGGAAAGTGGTCTTAGCCGACACACACGGCGATGTGCTGAGGGACGCCGCTGTGACGCTTGGTGTGCCTGACCGTGTGTTGACGCTTGTCTGCGATGTGTCTGCTCCAGCAGATGCAGCCCGACTAGCGGAAGAAACCGACCGGCACTTCGGACCGATTGGCATTCTGGTCAACAACGCTGGAATTTCGCCCAAGCACAACGGAGTGAAGGCACTTATTTCTGACATGGACGAGGTGGAGTGGCGCCGTGTACTCGACATCAACCTCACCGGAGCTTTCCTATGCTCGAAAGCATGTCTGCCTCATATGAAGTCGCTGCGGTTCGGCCGCATTGTCAACATTGCGTCGCAAGCCGGTCGAACCAGGACTGACATCGCTGGAGCACATTACGCCGCCTCAAAGGCTGGGATGATGGGCTTAACGCGCGTACTCGCCACCGAGGGTGGAAAGTACGGTCTAACAGCCAATGCCATCGCACCGGGGCGCATCGAAACCCCGATGGCGGCTGAAGCGGGTACTGCCGTGAACGCGGCATATCTGGAGCGCATCCCGGTCGGCCGCCTTGGCACGCCCGACGATATCGGCGCCGCTGCAGCCTTCCTGGCAAGCCGTGAAGCAGGGTTCATCAACGGCATCACTCTAGATGTCAACGGAGGCGCTTTCATGATTTGACGGCCTTGCCTTGCCCCTGCCTCGTATCGGAGGCACCCACGCCTCAACAAAAAAAGGAGACAACTATGAAGACGATTTTGCACATGCTAGCCACCACCGCGCTCAGCGCCGCAGTGCTTTTGCCACTCAGTTCGACGGCGGCAGACTATCCGGAAAAGGAAATTAAACTGAGTGTCGGCTATGGAGCGGGCGGGGTGGGGGACATTTCAGCCCGACTGTTGGCGAGGGCGATGGAAAAAGAACTGAAGCAGCCCATCGTGGTGATCAACAAGGCCGGAGCCCAAGCCACGATGAACCCGACGCAATTGGCTCGCTTGGAGCCCGATGGATACAACGTCGGCGTGCTCACATTCGCACCGATGGCGATCGTCCCGCACATGCTTCCCGTGAACTACACCGCAAAGGACTTCATCTTCACCGGAGCTTTTGGTCGCTTCCAATATGGCTTGGCGGTGCGGGCCGACTCTCCATACAAGACAGTCAAGGATTTGGTCGAAGCCGCAAAGCTCAAACCACTTTTCTTCGGCGCCCCGGGGGCTCCCAACAACATCGCCATGTTCGAGCTCGGCCGCAAGACGGGCGCGCGTTTCGATCAGGTTCTCTACAAGTCCGGCAGCGAAACCGTGCTCTCGCTTGTCATGGGGCAGGTCGACGCAATCATTCAGACGCCGTCAGAGATCGTGCCACATGTCCAGTCGGGAAAACTGCGCCTGCTTGCATCGGTGAGTCCGGCGCGATGGACCGACAGACCCGACATGCCCACCGTCAAAGAGAGTGGCTACGACGTCGAGATCGAATCGTGGATGGGACTGGCCGTGCCCAAGGGAACGCCTCAGCCGATCGTCGATCGCCTGCAGGCCGCCATGCTTGCGGCGATGAAGGACAAGGAAGTGCTGGTTGGTTTCGGTCGCATGGGCATCGATGCCACGACGATGACCGGTCCTGACTACGCTCGAATGATCGACGAGGGCTACATCAGCATGGGCAGGGCGCTCAAAGAGGCCGGCTTGGCCACCGGCAAAGGCCAATGAGCGCGCAGCAGCAGGTCACTCCCTGCGCGCTGGCCGGGGTGCGGGTACTAGATCTAAGCCGCGTACTGGCCGGTCCCTCGGTCACGCAGATGCTGGCCGACTTAGGCGCCGATGTGATCAAGGTCGAGCGTCCGGGCGTTGGTGACGAGGCCCGCACGCAGGGTGTTAGACCGAAGCCACGCGCCGGCAGCAACATGGAAGACACTTCCGGCTTCAGCGCGGTCAACCGTGGAAAGCGCTCCATCGAATTGGATCTCGCCTCGCCCGGCGGGCAGGCTATCGCGCGCCGCCTCGCGGCCGAATCGGACATCCTGGTGGAAAACTTCAAGACAGGGGACCTCCAGCGCTACGGACTAGACTATGCATCCCTGTCCGCGCTCTACCCTCGCCTCGTGTACTGCTCGATCACCGGCTTCGGCCAGACCGGACCGTATCGCATGCTGCCCGGCTACGACCTGATCTTTCAGGCGATGAGCGGACTGATGAGCGCGACCGGCGGCCCGCAAGACCAACCTGGGGGCGGGCCCCAGCGCGTGGGCTATCCCATCTCCGACGCGACAGCCGGCCTCTATGCGACGATCGGTATCCTTGCGGCGCTTAGGCACCGTGACACGCCTGGAGGGCGCGGTCAACACATCGACCTGGCACTGCTCGATGCGCAGATCGCCGCAATGACGCTGGTCCCCACGAACTACCTCATCGCAGACCAATTGCCGCGCCGACTGGGGATCGCTTCGCAGATGAGCTGCCCCTACCAGGCCTTCGATTGCGCTGACGGCCAGATCGTCATTGCCGTCAACAACAGCAAGCAGTTTGTGCAGCTTTGCTCGGTGCTGGGCCTCGACGCGCTTGCGTGCGACGAGCTCTACTCCAGCAACGCGTTGCGCGTCGCGCACCGAGAGACGCTGGTACCGGTGCTTACCAATGCCCTGGCCGTATGGTCGGTCGCCAACTGCCGCGCCCGCCTGACCGAGGCGGGGGTGCCGTGCGGCCCGCTCAACGACCTGCAGCAGGTCTTCGATGACGAACAGGTGCGCCACCGCGAACTGCGCCAGGAGGTGCACCACCCGGTAAAGGGCATGACGCCAATCGTCGCCAACCCGCTGAAATTTTCCGAGACACCGGTCACCTACCGACGCGCGCCGCCGCAGCTCGGCGAACACACGGCAGATGTCCTGCGCGAAGTGCTGGGCATCGACGAGGCCGAGCTTGCCGCGCTGCGCGCATCCCGTGCCATCGGCGTGGCCGATCTGGCACGCCACGCATCGGTGGCCTCCGCATGAAGGCTATTCTTTGCCGTCAATACGGCTCGCCCGAGAGCCTGACGCTGGAGGACGTGCCAGGCCTTGTGCCCGGGCCGAAGCAGGTCGTGATCGCCGTGCATGCTGCGGCCGTGAATTTTCCAGACACCCTCATCATCGAGGGCAAGTACCAATTCAAGCCGGAGATGCCCTTCTCGCCCGGCGGGGAAGTCTCCGGCGTGATCGTCCGGATCGGCCACGAAGTGAGCGGGCTGCAACTTGGCCAGCGTGTGCTCGCGCCGCTGGGCTGGGGCGGCTACGCCGAGGAGGCGGTGGCGGAGGCCTGGCGCGTGCTGCCGATCCCACCCACCATGGACTTCGCAACGGCTTCGGCCTTCGCCCTGACCTACGGCACCTCCCACCACGCGCTGCAGGACCGTGCGCAAATCCAGGCAGGTGAGACCTTGCTGGTGCTGGGTGCGGCCGGCGGCGTCGGGCTGGCGGCGATCGAGATCGGCAAGGCGATGGGCGCGCGGGTGATCGCCGCGGCGTCGTCCGACGACAAGCTGGCTGTCTGTGCGGCGCATGGCGCCGATGCACTCATCCACTACGAGCGCGAGGACCTGCGGGAACGGATCAGGCAGATCACGAACGGATGCGGTGTCGACGTCGTGTACGACCCGGTCGGCGGTGCCTACAGCGAACCAGCCCTGCGCAGCATCGCCTGGAACGGACGCTTTCTCGTGGTGGGCTTCGCGGCGGGCAACATCCCCTCGATTCCGTTGAACCTGCCGCTTCTCAAGGGATGCGCCATCGTCGGCGTGTTCTGGGGCGCCTTTGCGCGTAACGAACCCGCGCGCAACGCACAGAACATGCAGCAGCTTTTTAGCTGGTTTGAGCAAGGCAAGGTGAAGCCCCACATATGCGCGCGCTATCCGCTGGAACAGGCCGCCGATGCCATGACTGCCGTGGCGAACCGCAGTGCCAAGGGTAAGGTGGTCATCACGGTTGCGCAAACGTCGACATGACCGCGAAGCACACGCTGCTCGTGGCCGGCGCCAGCGGCGTGGTCGGCGCTGCGGCGCTCGCGCATTTTGCGGCGCTGCCCAACTGGGAGGTGATCGCCCTGGCGCGTCGTGCGATGCCACTGCCGCCCGGCGTCACCCAACTGCAGGTCGATTTGACCGATCTTCAGAGCTGTCGCAACGCCAGCGCCGCCCTGGACCGCGTCACGCATTTGTTTTACACCGCATTGTTCGAGTTGCCTGAACTGGTGAGCGGCTGGCGCGATCCGCAGCAGATGTCGACCAATCTTGCGATGCTGCGCAACCTGCTCGACACGCTGCACTCTTCAGCACCCAGAATGCGGCACCTCACGCTGATGCAGGGTGCCAAGGCCTATGGCGGTCACGTTGAGCCAGCGCCGGTTCCTTGCCGCGAGAGCCAGCCGCGGCATCCGCATGAGAACTTCTACTGGCTGCAGGAAGACCTAGTGCGCGAACGCCAGGCCGAGGCAGCCTGGACATTCAGCGTGCTGCGACCACAGGTCGTGTTCGGACATGCGGTGGTCAGCCTAATGAACGTCATCGCCGCGATCCAGCGTGAATGCGCGCAGCCTCTGGGCTATCCCGGCGGCGGCCGCTTCATCGTCGCAGGCAGCGACAGTCGGCTAATCGCACGTGCGGCCGAATTCTGCGCAACGCATGAAATTGCCGCCAACGAAACCTACAACATCGTAAATAGAGACATGCTGGTCTGGCAGGATCTGTGGCCAACGCTGGCCGAACATTTTGGCATGTCGGCCGGGCCGCCGACGCCCATGTCGCTGGCGGCGGAAATGCCCGCGCACGCGGCGCTGTAGCAACACATCATCCAGCGCGAGCGATTGCTGCCAATCACCCTGGACGCGCTCGTCGGTAGCTCCTGACAGTTTGCCCACCGCACCCTGGCCAGCGGCGTCACGCAACCGCCCGACTCTGTCCTCAGCGGTCTCAAGCTGCGCAAGCACGGCTTACGCGACTGCATCGACACAGCGGTGTCGCTGCGGCACTGGCTTGCCTCCATGCAAGCCCAACGCCTGCTGCCGACCTAAGCGCCCGGACTTCACGCTGCACGGCCTCCGGCCTGCGCCAGCAGGGCCTTCACGACCGGTGCCCCCCCCTTAACGATGTCGCGTGCGATCGAGGCGGCGGCGGCGTCGGGATCGCGGGCGCGCAACGCGGCAAAAAGTTTCTCGTGCTCGTGCGACTCGGGCTCCTTCTTGTCCGTTTCCTTGTAGATCAGGTTCAGGTACGGGCCCGTGCGTACCCACAGCGATTCGATGATCGCCAGCAGTTCGTTCCGCCGGCTCAGTGCGTAGATCCCCAGGTGGACCTCGCGATTCAGGCGTAGCGTGTTACGGTAGTCGCCTGCGCGCTTCGCCACCATCATCTCGCGGTGCAGTTTCTCGATCGCCTTAACGTCCGACTCGGCGACGTGCTCCACCGCGCCGCGGCAGGCCAGGCCTTCGAGTGCCACCCGTATGTCGCGCAGTTCGATATACATCTCGGCCGTGAGGATTGGCACCGTCACCGACTTGTTGCGGTTCATCGCCAAGGCGCGTTCCGCGACCAGCTGGAGCATGGCCTCGCGGACCGGCGTCTGGCTGACGCCCAGCCGGTCGATAAGCGTGCGAGCGCTTAGCTTTTGGCCGGGCAGAAGTTCGCCGTTCGCCAGCGCGCTACGCATGAACTCGTAGACCTTGGTGGACAGGCTCGAGTGGGCGATGGGCACAGTGGCCTTGAGGAGTGTGTCGCTACCGGACTTGATCATCTTCGTGTATCGGATTGGGATGCCACAGATTGAAGCACAGGGAGAAGCCGGGACAAACGGTAATCTATATTTAGGTTGACATATTCTATAGTTTATAGAATTATTGCATCCGTAGCGAAACCTATGGCGCAGGAAGGCGTCGCAGGTCGTAACGATCCCCCGCAGACAGTGCCTACCAATCAGGCCCTGCGATCTTCAAAGAGACACAGGAGACATGCCATGCCCCCCCTCGCACTTGACCCGACCACCCGCCGGGCAACCCAGTCACGCGGCTTGGACCCGACCGAGACCGTCGCACACCGTATCGCGGCAGGTCTTCAACGCCACGGCGTGAACTTTTTGTTCGGACAGAGCCTGCCGTCGATGGTGCATCTGGCCGGTAAGCAGTACGGCATCCGCCAGATCGCATATCGCCAGGAGAACACCGGCGGCTACATGGCCGACGCCTATGCACGTTTGAGCGGCCAGGTGGGCATCGTTACAGCGCAGAACGGGCCGGCCGCCGCACTGCTGGTGGCACCGCTGCTCGAAGCGTTGAAGGTATCGATCCCGTTGATTGCACTGGTGCAGGACGTCAACCGGGACCAGACCGATCGCAATGCGTTCCAGGAGATCGATCATGAGTCGATGTTCCGGCCGTGCACGAAGTGGGTTCGTCGGATCACGGAGGCCAGCCGGATTGACGACTACCTCGACATGGCTTTCACCGCCGCGACGAGCGGCCGTCCAGGCCCGGTGGTGCTGCTGCTGCCCGCTGACCTGCTGCTGGAGCCGGCGCCACCGATGACATCGCGCCAGGCGTCGCTGGGTCGCTATCCACTGGATCGCATGCTGCCGGATCAGGTCAGCCTCGACGCAGCCGCCGCCTTGCTCGCCGAAGCGGAACGCCCAATCGTTATCGCGGGTGGCGGTGTGCATCTGTCCGGCGCAGCTGCCGAACTGGAGCGACTGCAGGAGGTCGGCTGCGTGCCGGTGGCCACCACTGTCATGGGCAAGGGCGGGGTCGACGAGGGGCACGCGCTGTCGATCGGTGTGGCCAGCTATTTCACCGGGCCGAACGGCGGCGCTCGCTACCTCAAACCGCTGATCACCGACGCCGACGTTGTGCTGCTGGTGGGCAACCGCACCAACCAGAACGGGACCGACTCCTGGAAGCTGTATCCAAAAAACGCGCGCTTCATCCACATCGATGTCGAACCCCTGGAAGTCGGACGCAACTACGAGGCAATGCGCTTAATCGGCGACGCACGCCTCACGCTCGCTGCACTAACCGACCGGCTCGAGCGCGGCGACCTCCTCTCCAAGCGCCGCGCCCGTCGCGCCGAAGTGGAAGCCGCAATCCGCAAGGGCCACGATCGGCACCGCGACGAAGCCGCCGCGCTGATCGAGAGCAATGCCTCGCCACTGCGCCCCGAACGGATCATGAACGAGATCGACCAGCGACTGACGCCCGAAAGTATCGTGGTGGCCGACGCGAGCTACTCGTCGATCTGGGTCGCGAACTATCTACATTCGCGTCGCGCCGGCATGCGTTTCATCACGCCGCGCGGCTTGGCCGGCCTTGGCTGGGGCTTTCCGATGGCGCTGGGTGCGCGGGTCGCTAAGCCCGACGCGCCGATCTTTTGCGTGGTTGGTGACGGAGGCTTCGCGCATGCGTGGGCCGAGTTGGAGACGGCCGTGCGGATGAAGCTACGGGTAGTGCTGGTGGTGCTGAACAACGGCATCCTCGGCTACCAGAAGCACGCCGAGAACGTCAAGTTCGGAGCCCACACCGATGCCTGCGATTTCGTGCCCGTCGATCACGCGGCGATCGCCCGGGCGGTCGGAGCACGGGGCGTGCGCGTAGAGAACGCCGCCGACTTAGGAGCCGCCCTGGATGACGCGCTGAAGGCCGAAACCATGACCCTGATCGATGTCGTGACTGATGAGAACGCATTCCCGCCGGTAAGCTGGTACGAGGTCACCTGATGCTAGCCCTTCGCAAAACCGCGCCCGCCCCTGGCCTGTCACTCGACGAGGTGGCCGAACCCGGTCGCCCCGGTGTTGGCGACGTGTTGATTGAGGTGGCAGCCACTGGCATCTGCGGTTCGGACGTGCATGTCTACGACTGGAGCAGCAGCTACGAGTTCATGCGCAACCGCTTGCCGGTGACTTTGGGACATGAGTTTTCCGGTCGCATCGCGGCAGTTGGGCCCGAGGTTTCCAGCTTGGCGGAGGGCGACTTGGTATCCGCGATCCCCACCATCGGCTGCATGAAGTGCACCACCTGCGTGGCGGGATTCCCTCAGCGCTGCAACTTCCGCCGCACCATCGGGTTGACCAGTGACGGTGCGTTCGCGCGTTTCGTGCGCGTCTCGGCGCTGGCTTGCGTGGCCCTGCGCGAAGGCACTGATCCGGTGCTCGCAGCGCTAATGGAGCCACTCTGTGTAGGCGACAACGCGGCCGAGGTGGGCGCAGTGACCTCCGGCGACACCGTGCTGGTTCTGGGGCCAGGCACAATCGGCCAAGCGATCGCGCGCGCCGCCGCCTGGCGCGGTGCGACGACGGTAGTGGTGGTGGGACTCAACGATCGAGCGCGTCTGAAGACATCGATGCAGATCGGCGCGACACACATCATCGATCTCGCGGACACGACAGACCTGAGCGCCAGCTTCCTTGCCGCTACCGATGGCAGATTGGCCGATGTCGTTTTCGAGGCCACAGGCCATCCCGGGAGCATCAACCAGGGCCTGGCGGTGCTACGCAAGGACGGGATACTAGTCACCGCTGGCATCCATGCCCAGCATGCCGCCATCGACCTGACCGCGCTGGTGCGCAACCGCCAGCAGATTCGTGGCGCGCACGCGTCCAAGCGCGCCGGGTGGGAGGTCATGGCTCGTCGCCTCTATGACACGCCCGAGGCGGTGCGCCCCTTCGTCTCGATGGTGCTCGGGCTCGACCAGGCCCTCGATGGTTTCGCGCATTCTCGGGCGCGCGACGTGTCGAAAGTGGTGCTGCAACCGGGTCGGAGCATAGACGCATGAGCACTGCGCTGCCAGGATTCGACGCGCCGGATGCCGTGGTTCGCTTCGAAGTGCGCGACGACCACACCGCCCTCGTCACGCTGAACCGGCCCGATGCCCGCAACGCAGTCAATGGGGCGGTCGCGACGGCGCTCGAAACCATTGTCGATGCCACCGAGGCCGATTCGCACATTCGTGCCATTGTGCTGGCCAGCTCGCATCCTGACGTCTTTTCTGCAGGCGCCGACCTCAAAGAGATAGCCGCCGGCCAACGAGCAAGTCTGCGCACCGAGCGTGGCGGATTTGCCGGCTTGGTATTCGCAAAGCGGGACAAGCCCTGGATTGTCGCGGTCGATGGCAAGGCGCTCGCTGGTGGCTGCGAGCTAGTCCTGGCATGCGACATGGTGGTTGCGTCACCGCGCGCGTCCTTCGGACTGCCCGAAGTCTTGCGCGGCCTGATCGCCGCCGCAGGGGGCTTGTACCGACTGCCACGGGCGTTGCCGCCCAACATTGCTCTGGAAATGATCGCTACGGCGCTGCCGATTGACGCTGAACGTGCGCACCACTTCGGTTTCGTCAACCGGCTTGTCCCACCCGAGAGAGTGCTGGAGGAAGCACTGCTACTGGCCTCGCAAATCGCAGGCAATGCGCCGATAGCCGTGCGCGAGAGCCTTCGCGTGGCACGCACAGCGCTAGACCTGGACGAGCGCGAGCTTCGCCAGTGCAGCGTCGTCGGCATGCAACTGGCGGCAGCCAGCGATGACTACTTCGAAGGGCCGCGCGCCTTCATCGAGAAGCGCCCACCGCGCTGGACAGGGCGTTGAACGCCAGGGCTCCCGATGCCGCGTTCAGGTTCTGCTGGGGCGGCGCTGAAAAAATCCCTGCTGCTCGTACATCCCGGGGTAAATCGCCGGGTCATGAAGTAGCAGACACTGGCCATGGCGGCCGACGCACAGTCGGGCTTTGAACTGCACCGCAAGCCTACGCGGCGAGACGAATTCTTGAAGACCATGGATGCGCTGGTGCCGTGCGCGGCACTGTGCGATGAAATCGCACCGTACTACCCCAAGCTTGGCAATCGAAGCCCGCCCATCGGGCTCGAGCGCATGCTGCGCACCCACTTCATCCAGCACTGGTTCAACCTCGCCAACCTGGCATATGAAGAAGCTTTGTACGACAGTGCCAGCCTGCGCCGTTTCGTCGGCATAGACCTGGGTTTCGAGCCTGTGCCCGACGCCACTAATTCCGCCGCTTGCTCAACGACTACAAGTTGGTCGAAGCCATGTTTGAACGCGTATGTTGATTCATCAGCACTGGGTACTCTGATTGATCAGTTCGAGCGCACCAAGGCCAGCATCCGGGCCAAGGTGGAGCATCCATTCCGAGTGCTCAAGCAACAATTCGGGTACGTGAAGGTTCGCTACCGGGGGCTCAAGAAGAACACGGCGCAGATCGTCACGCTGTTTGCGCAGGGCAATCTGTGGATGGCAAGGCACAAGCTGATGGCCTGCCTAGGACCATCCCTTTCAAGGTGTTGTCCCCGCAGCCTGTTTGAGGACACGAGCGGTGGACAGCTGCTTGCGAGCCACAGCGCCAGCCACGTATCCCCCAGGCTTTTCCTTCTTGGGGCCGCGCTTGGCCGTGGCAACACTGCGCGGGTTGACCTTCCCTGCCAGGCGCAGCAGATGCTGCGCAACCTCCTCGCCTGACGCCTCGCACCACGGTTGCCACACCTCGGATGGCAGCGCAATGAGCATGCCCTGGTAGTCGCTGGCCACATGCACGCCCAGGTGATAGCTCGAAACATCCAGACCAGGCGCTCGCTCGCAGTGCGCCTGCTCCACGCAGCGCTTGAGCAGCGCCAACACGTTGAACGCCAGCACTGCTGCAGCAAACCCCAGCAGCGCCGCACGCGGGTGGCCCAAGGTCCGGATCTCGCTGTGCAGCACCGATTCGAGCCGTCCGAACAAGCCCTCGATGCGCCAGCGCTTGCGTTACAACTGCGCAATGGTGGCCGCGTCGATGCTCGCCGGCAGGTTGCTCCACAAGGCAATGCTTTGGTCACCCGCTTCGGTGGGCGCCTGCAACTGGATCTCGATGCGGCGCCAGGACGGCGGGGCGACCACCGTCTCCTGGGTGGCCGCCAGCTCAATGGCTTGCTCACGCACCTGCCCGGTCTCTGTGGGCACGGCTTGGCTTCAGGGGCCGGTCTTGTCCAAATTGGGGTGGTTTGTCACTGGCTGGCAAATGGTTGCCATCGAGGATGCGCAGTTGCCAGCCCTGCAGGCTGGGCTGGCTGCCTACCGCAGCAACCACCGGCTCCAGGCGAGCCGCGCTGCCTTGCACCAGAGCCCGCAGCACCAGGGGTTCTGTGCGCTTGACCTTGTCGTACAGCGCCGCCAGCGTGACGGGCAACTGCGCCATCTTCTTGGCCGCCGCGTGCAGCGAGGGGCGCAGCCCCAGGCTCACCAGCATCATCAGCTCCACCACGCTGGAGAACAGCAACTCGCGAGGATACTGGCGTTGGCGGCTGGTCTGGAACACTTCATCCACCCAGCTCGCCGGCAAGGCATGCTCCAACGCCGCCCGGGTCATCACGCTCACCGGCGCATGGCTCTCAAACCTCTCCAAGACTTCTTTCCACATCCGCAGCTCTCCCGCTGTGGGGCGCAGGTTACTGCTGCGGGATCAGGGGCAACACCTTGAAAGGGATGCTGCCTAGGACAGGTGCGCGTGCAGGGGGCGTAATGCCCCACGAAACCGGGCAATTGCCCTGGCGCAGCGCCTGCTGGGCGCCCTGCACACGCCCAAACTGCTCAACGTGAGTGCTATTTGAGCTCACACATCGCCGTGGCACAGCCAGAACCGATTCGTGAAGAGCTTCCCTAGGTGTTCAGGAAGTTCAAGGGCAATCCAGGCCGCGGCCACTCCATAGCAATCAACTTGCCGGTGCTCGACAGCGTGATGTATGCGGTGCGCAATGATGGCCCTCCAAAACATATGTTGGTCGTCATCGCGTCAGGCAGTGGCACATGGTCGGCGCTGCTACCATCCGGCGCAACCACGGTGATGCCTCCATTTGCCAAGGTCGCAACGCAAACGTTTCCTGCGCTGTCGATCGCGAGCGAGTCCAGATTCTGGTAACCGGGCAGACCGACAAGAAGCCGGCCACCGTTTGGCGATAGCGGCCACTGTTTCTTGGCTATCTCACCGGGCCCGCTGAGGTCGAAAGCCCAGACACGTCCCGTAAAAGTCTCCGCCACATACAGTGTGCGCTCGTCGGCCGACAAGCCAATGCCGTTGGGCGACCACAGTGGAAAGATCAGTTCCTGGATTTGCGAGCCATCAGCCTTGGCATAGCAGACGCTACCGCGATCGACATCCCGTGGTCGGGTCTTGCCGTGGTCGGTGAACCAGAACCCACCATGGCGGTCGAACACTAGGTCGTTGGGCCCGCGCAGCGGTCCTGCGTCACTGCGCTCGTAGAGGCGTTCGACTTGTCCGGAGCGCAAATTGACGGTCTCGATCCACCCGCCAACGTAGTCATCCGCTTGGCCGATCGGGCGAATGCCATGCTCGGCGCTGTCGTGCCACTTGAAGCCCCCGTTGTTGCAGATGAACACCTTGCCATTGGGGCCGATGGCCGCGCCATTCGGTCCACCTTCAAGCTGCGCGATGCGCTTGACGCGGCCGTCACTGCTCACGCGCGTGAGCGTCTTGCCCTCGATCTCCACCAGCAGCACCGAGCCATCGGGCATGGCGATCGGCCCTTCGGGAAAGCGCAGCCCAGTGGCGACTTCTCGGATGTGTGATGTCATGTCATGTCTCCTGGTTAATTGAAGTTGGCTAGCAGGTTCAGGTACCGGACCGTGCCGGTGCGGCCAGGGGTAGACTGAGGTCGTCGAACGAGATGTCCAGCGAAGTCATCACATCAATGACCGTCGGTCGAGTGGCCCGCAGCGCGGCCTCCAGCGCCTCCCCTAGCTTGGCCGGGTCGGTCACGCGCACGCCCTCACAGCCCATCCCGCGCGCGATCGCCGCATGGTCGAAGTCACCCAGCGTGGTGGCGAAGGGTCCGCGCGAATGCAGCGACCAGCCGAGCGCCTGATTGTTGAAAATCACGACGATGATGGGCAGCGCCTGCTCGATCGCGGTCATCAGTCCGTTCATGGTCATGGCGAATCCTCCGTCACCGCAGACCGCGACCACCGCGCGCTCGGGATGCACCAGCTTGGCTGCGAGCGCCGCGGGGATGCCAAAGCCCATCGGCCCGGCGCCGGCCGCCTGCAGGAAGGCGCCAGCCGAACGGGTCTGGTAGCAGTGCGTCATGAAGATGCGGTTCTCGCCTGCATCGCAGGTAATCACCACGTCTTGCGGCAGGTGGCGCTGCAGTTCCGCGATGATGCGCTGGGGCATCAGCGGGCTGGCGTCCGATCGGTAGGCATCGCCGTCGAAGTGCCCGTGCAGCGCACGCTGGCGCGCCACACGGTCGGCGCCATCCGACGCTGCCGCGTCGCCGAGCGCTTCGCGCAATTGATCCAGCACCCTGCCGGCGTCGCCCAACAGCACGTGCTCGGCCGGAAAGGTCCACGAGGCATTGCGTGGCTCGACGTCGATCTGGATGAAGGTCTGCCGCTCGGGATCGAGCAGCAACGGGTTCTCGCGCGCGGTGTCCGACGCACTCAGCTTGGAACCCACGACGACTACCAGATCCGCCTCCGCGACGCAGGCATTGGCACCGCCGGTGCCGAAGGTGCCGAACACGCCCAAGGCGAGCGGATGCGTCTCGGCCAGCACCCCCTTGCCCGACGGGGTGGTGACCACCGGCAGGCCGGCGGCCTCGGCGAAGCGGCGCAGCGGCTCGTAGGCCGCCGCCAACCGCACGCCGTTGCCGGCGACCAGCACCGGTCGACGGGCGGCGCGCAGCGCGGTGATGGCGTCGGCCACTGCCACTGGATGTGCGGGAGGAAGCGCCACCGGCAGGTAGTGACGCGTCGGGTAGAGGCGTGGCTGCGAATCGGGGCCGACCTCGCCGGTCAGCGCCGCCAGGCCATAGATCACCGCCACCGGGCCCGGCTGACCGCTGAGCGCATGCTTGATCGCGAGCTGTGTCGCCTGCACGGCACCGGTGGCGTCGTGCACCGCGAAGACTTCCTTGGTGATGCCACCGAAAGCCTGGCGCGCGTCCCAGTTGCCGTACTCGCCGGTGCCCGATTGGTAGGGCGCGTGAAGCCCGAACGGCGGGGTGTCGCTGAAGTCGGTCAGCAGCAGCATCGGCGAGCTCGACAAACGCGCCTCGATGGTGCCTACCAGCCCGTTGCCGAGCACCCACGGCCCCTGCCCCAGCACCACGCCCGGCTTGCGCGTCAGCCGCCCGTAGACCTCCGCCATGACGGCGGCCAGAGATTCCTCCCGCACCAGCACGGTCCGGATCGTGGCCTGTCTTTTTTCCAGCGCACCAAAGATCCGTCCGGTGTGCCCGCCGGAGATGCCGAACACCGCGTTGATGCCCGCCTCCTCCAGCACGCCGGCAATGAGTTCGGGACTGGGCGTTGAGGTGGTGAGTGAGCGCTGGATGGTCATGGGCAGTCCGTGGATGAAGGTGATGTGAACAGGCAGATTGGGCGGCTGAGCGGCCATGGGTGTTGACCCCCTTGACACAAGAATCATCGCCACATTAAATTAAATACATTCTGTAGTTTATAGAATATTTATCGCCAACTCATTCGGCAAAACCCGCCCCTCGGAGATAAGTCCTTCCAATGCAGGTTCTCATTCAACTCATCGTCTCGGGCGTTCTACTCGGCGGCGTCTACGCCCTCTGCGCACTCGGACTCAACCTCATCTTCGGCGTGGCGAAGGTTGTTAACTTCGCGCATGGCGAGTTCCTGATGCTGGGGATGTACGCGGGCTACTGGCTCATGCGCAGCACCGGCATCAACCCATACTTCGGCGCCCCGCTGATCGGCGCCGCCTTCTTCGTGCTGGGCCTGCTCTTTTACTGGTGCCTGATGCGCTTCACCATCTACAAACCCGAGATGACGCAGGTCTTCGCCACGCTCGGGCTGGGCATCGCCCTGCAGAACGTGGCGCTGATGTTGTGGGGCGCCGACTACCGCACCGTTCAGGTGATGCCGCCCGGCGGCGAATCGGTTGAGTTGCTGGGCATCACGCTCAGCTCGAACCGGCTGGTGGCCTTCTGCTTCGCGGCCGCGATCCTGGCTGCGGTGGTCGTATTCATGCGCTCCACTTTCCTGGGGCGTGCGATCGAGGCAATTTCGCAGGACATCGTCGCCGCGCGTGTGATGGGCGTCGACCCTGGCCGCATCTTTCTGATCACCTTCGGTCTCGGCATCGGACTGACCGGCATTGCCGGGGCTGTCTTGGTTCCGAGCTTCTATGCCTTTCCCTCGGTGGGCACCTTCTTCGTGCTGGTCGCCTTCGTCGTGGTGGTGCTGGGAGGATTGTCCAGCCTGCCCGGCACCGTGATCGGCGGACTGGTGCTGGGCATCGTGGAATCGATCACCGGCTTCATCAGCCCCGACCTGAAAGAGGCCACGCACTTCGTGCTGCTGATCCTGCTGCTCGCGGTGCGTCCGCATGGTCTGTTCGGCGTCAAGGGCGCAGAGAAGGAGGCGCTCAAATGACGTCGCGTTACCTCATCACCCATCGCCGCGATGCGGCCTGGGCCGGCGTCCTGGCCCTGGTCGTGGTGGCCGGGGCGCTGATCCCCAGCAACGATCACTATCTCAACCTGCTGATCCTGACCCTGCTCTACGCGGGCCTGGCGTCTTCCTGGAACATCGTGGGCGGCATGGCGGGACAGTTCTCGCTCGGCCACACCGCGTTCTTCGGCATCGGTGCCTACACCTCGACCATCCTGCTGAACTATGCGGGCGTCAGCCCGTGGCTTGGCATGCTCGCAGGTGCCGTGTTCAGCATCGTGCTGGTGGTGATCATTGCCTTCCCCACCTTTCGCATGCGCGGGGTGTTCTTCGCGATGGCCACGCTCGCCTTTGGCGAAACGGTGCGCATCCTGCTGATCTATTCGCGCAAGTTCGTCGCGCTGCCCTATGGGCTGAGCGTGGACTTCGTGCCGGGCTTCGCCCGCATGGTGTTTGCCGATCGCAGCAGCTATGTCTGGCTGACCGGCGGCTATCTGGCGGTAGTGCTGATCGCCGCCTTCCTGCTGTCGCGCAGTTACACGGGCTTCTACCTCCGCGCGATCCGCGACAACGAGGAAGCCGCCGATGCCGCAGGCGTGCCGTTGCGGCGCTACAAGCTACTAGCGCTGGTGGTCAGCGCCGCACTCACCTCAATCGGCGGAACGCTGATGGCTCAGTACGTCATGTACATCGAGCCCGGGACGGTCTTCACTATCAGCTTCTCCGTGGATCTGGCCCTGATGTCGATCCTGGGCGGCGTGGGCACCTTGGCGGGTCCGGTGCTGGGCGCCGCCATCGCCCTGCCCTTCCGGGAGTTCCTAGTGGAGGCTTTCGGTAGCGCTGCTTCCGGCACGCACCTGGTGGTCTACGGGCTGATGCTGGTCGTGATCGTGGTGCTGCTGCCGCAGGGCCTGGTAGGTGGCCTGCAGGATCTGCGTGAGCGGCTGCAGCGGCGCAAGGCTGGGCCCGCTACGCGCACGGGAGACGAATGATGCTGCAGATCCAGACCCTCACCAAACGTTTCGGAGGCTTGGTGGCCGTCGACGCGGTAGACTTCGAAGTGGCCGCCGGCGAGATCTTCGGACTGATCGGTCCGAACGGCGCCGGCAAGACCACCCTTTTCAACCTCGTCGCAGGTGCCATCGCACCGGACAGCGGCGACATTCTGTTCGAAGGGCGCTCTCTGGCCGGCATGTCTTCAGCGGGCATCTGCCGACGCGGCCTCGCGCGGACCTTCCAGATACCGCAAACCTTTACATCCATGACGGTGCTGGAGACCATCATGACTGGCAGCATGCTACACCGACGGCGCATCGACGAAGCACGCACCGCGGCCCGCGACGTCGCGCGACGCGTCGGCTTGGGTGGACGGCTCGACCTACCGACGCCCTCGCTCACCACAGCCGAGAAAAAGCGGCTGGAAGTGGGTCGCGCTCTGGCCACGGTACCCCGCATGCTGTTGCTCGACGAGGTGCTGGCGGGGCTCAACTCCTCGGAGGTCGGCGCCATGCTCGAGCTGATTCGCGTCGTGCGAAACGAAGGCACGACCGTGCTCTTCGTCGAACACAACATGGAGGCCGTGATGGACATCTGCGACCGGCTCGTTGTCATGGACACCGGAAAGAAGATCGCCGACGGCAGCCCCAAGGAGGTGATGCGAGATCCGGCCGTCGTCCGTGCCTATCTGGGCGACCTCACCACCACCGCGATCACGGGAGCCGTCCATGCTTGAAGTGAAGGATGTGGACGCTGGCTACGGAGACACCCAGGTGCTGTTCGGCATGGACATGGCGGTCCAGCGTGGGGAAGTGGTGGCAATCGTGGGCTCCAATGGCGTCGGCAAGACGACGCTGATGCGCACGATCGCCGGACTGGTGCAACCCACGCGGGGCAGCATACTGCTCGATGGCGTTGCCATCGGTGGCCAGACCTGCAGCGAAATCGTCGAACGGGGCGTGGTACTAGTGCCCGAAGGAAGGCGCCTGTTCCAGCGCATGAACGTGCGGCGCAATCTGGAAATGGGGGCCTACTCGAAGCGGGCCCGCCCTCATCTGACCGAACGCCTGGCCTATGTGCACCGCCTCTTCCCCATCCTCCAGGAGCGTGCGCTGCAGCTCGGCGGCACACTGTCGGGCGGACAGCAGCAGATGTGCGCGATCGCACGCGGCCTGGTCGCCATGCCCGATCTGCTGTTGCTCGACGAGGTCTCGCTCGGCCTGGCTCCGATCGCGGTCGACGTCGTCTACGACGCCATTCGCGCCATCCGCGACACCGGGGTGACGCTAGTGATCGTCGAGCAGAACGTCGGTCGCGCGCTGGCAATGGCCGACCGCGCCTACGTGATCCAGCACGGCCACGCCGCCCTCAGTGGCACGGGCCGCGAACTTTCCCAAAACCCCGAGGTGCAAAGCATCTATCTCGGCCTCGGTTCACCAAAGCAACAGGAGACAAGCACATGAACAAGATATCCCGACGTTCCTTTGCCGCCATGGCCAGTGGCGGCCTGGCCGCGGCCGCGACCGCACCATCGGTCTTCGCGCAAAAGCCACCGCTGAAGATCGGCGTGCTGCTGCCGTTGTCGGGGCCGCTCGCCACACTCGGCAACGACGTGTTCCGCGGCTTCCAAATGGCGCAAGAGTGGATCAATGCCGAGGGCGGAGTGTTCGGCCAGCAGATCGAGTTCGCGGTGGCCGATGTGCCGAGTTCCACGGAGGCGGTCTCGCAAGCCAATCGCCTGATCAGCAAGGATGGAGTCAAAGTCATCGTGGGCTCGTATGCGAGCTCGATCTCGCTGCCCGCGAGCCAGGTGGCCGAACGCAACAAGGTGATCTACCTGGAGCAGGGCGCGGTCGCCGACGACGTGACCAAGCGCGGCTTTAAGTACCTACTTCGCATGATCTACCCGGCGACCACGCTGGGGGCCGGCGCTGCACGCTTCGTCACCGACACAATCGCGCCGGGCTGCGGCCTGGAGGTCTCGAAGATGAAGGTGGCACTGCTAACAGAAGACTCGGCCAACGGCACGGCCATTGCCGAAGGTGCGAAGGCCTGGCTGGCCAAGAAGGGGGTGACCGTCGTCGATGCCACCAGTTACAGCTACAAGACGACCGACATGTCGTCCATAGTGCAGCGCTACAAGTCACTGCAGCCGGACGTGCTGATCGCCTGCCAGTACACGCCCGACTGCATCCTGTTCGCACGCCAGTCGCGCGAAGCTGGGCTCAACTTCAAAGCTGTGATCGGCAACGGCGGCGGTCACAACGTCGGGGAGTACGCGGACGCGCTGATGGACGACGTGAACGGCGTCTTTAACGCCGGCACTTCCGTCAATATCAATGCGTCCGGCCTCACCCCGGAGGCCGCGGCGCTCTTCAAGCGCTTCCATGAAGAACACCGGAAAAAGCATGGCGGCCGCGAACCTTCCGCGCATACCGGCATGGGCTTCACGGCGATGCACCTTCTGCTCAAGCGCATCCTGCCCGACGCGGGCGCGATGGACACCGAAAAGATCCGCGCGGCTGCGCTGGCCCTTGACCTGCCTGCAGGGTCGACCATCGTGGGTTGGGGGGTGAAGTTCGATCCGACGACACAGAGCAATACGCGCGCCTTCCCAACCTATGACCAGTGGCGCGCGCGGAAGATCGTGACCATCGCACCGGAGCCCTTCGGCTTAGCCAAACCCGTTGCCATGCCACTGCCGATGTGGGGCAAGCGCGCTGCAATCTGAGCAACAAGAAACGATGCTCCGATGACGATCGACTATGAACGCCTGCGCGGCCGCGTCTTTCCCGATGTGGTTCAGGCCTACGGCCCGCGCGAGGGTATCCTCTACGCGCTCGGTCTGGGTTTGGGTCACAATCCGCTGGACGCGCAGCAACTGCACTATGTCTACGAGGAAGGTCTTCGCATCCTGCCAACCATGGCGGTGGTGCTCGGCCATCCGGGTTTCTGGCAGCGTGCCCCCGACACCGGCATCCAGTGGCAGGCGGTGGTGCATGGCGAACAAAGCCTCGTTGTGCACCGGCCGCTGCCGGTGTCAGGCAGCGTGACGGGCCGCATGGTCGTGGAAGAGATCATCGACAAGGGCCCCGGTCGCGGCGCACACCTGTACACACGCCGCGACCTCTTCGACAACACTGATGGCGCCTTGCTATGTTCGCTACGGTCCAACGCCATCTGTCGCGCGGACGGCGGCTTCGGCGGCCCTCCCGTCACCATGCCAGCAGTGCTTCCACTGCCGCCGCGCAAGCCGGACGGCTTTCTTGATTTCCGCATCCCGCTGCAGGCGGCGTTGATCTACCGGCTGAGCGGCGACGACAACCCGCTGCACGCCGACCCTGCCGTGGCACATCGTGCGGGGTTCAAGCGGCCGATACTTCACGGACTTTGCACCTACGGCATCGCCGCCTATGCCGTGGCGGCTCTGGCAGCCGCGGGCGACGCATCGCGCCTACGACGCTTTGACGCGCGTTTTTCCGCACCGGTCTATCCAGGCGATCTGCTTCGCACCGAACTGTGGTTTGGTGAGGCTGAAGGATTGCGTTTCCGATGCAGAATCGCTGAGCGAGATACGACAGTTCTTGATCTCGGCTTGGCACTTAGCGATTGATCCTGAATTGACTAATGTATTTCAGTTGGAGTTCCCCGTTTGGCTAAGGATTCTCTGCACGATGTTGTGACCCTGCCTCGTTTCCACGTACACCAAGTCATGCAGCCAGCAGGCTGCGTTCCTTTGTGACAGGGGCCCGGCATCCGATAGCCGTGTGCATGCGCACGCGGTTGTAGAAGCCCTCGATCCAGTCCACGATGTCCAATCTTGCCTGCGCCCGAGTGTCATAGCTTACCTGGTAGATCCGCTCGACTTTGAGCGTCTTGAAGAAGCTCTCCATGGCCGCGTTATCCCAGCAGTTCGCCCGTCTGCTCATCGACATCGTGATGCCGAAGTCCGCCGCCAGCCGGCGGTATTCATGACTGGCATATTGGCTTCCACGATCCGTGTGCACCAGCAATCCCGGGCTCGGCTTGCGTTGCCAATACGCTGACTTGAGGGCAGCGCACACCAGCTTCGCATCGATCGAGTCTGACATAGACCAACCTACGATCCGGCGGCTCGCCAGGTCCATCACCGCGGCAAGGTACAGCCAACCCTCGCCGGTGGCGACATACGTGATGTCGCCCACCCAGGCCTGGTTCGGCTGCCAGCCGTCGAAACGTCGATCCAAAATATTGGCTGCCACCGGCAGGCGGTGCCCTGAGTCGGTGGTGACCACGTACGCCCGGCGGTACACCGGGAACAGGCCTTGGCGCTTGAGACTCTGGCGCACCCGCTCGGCGCTCACGCACTCGCCCTGCTGGCGCAGTTGCTGCGTGATCCGGGGCCTGCCGGAGCTGCGGCGGCTGCCCTGATGGATGGCCGCCACCTTGGTGTCCAGGGCCTGGTTGGCAAGGGATCGCGCGCTGGGCGCCCGCACGCGCCACTGGCAGTACCCCGACCGGGATACCGACAACACCCGGCACAGCCGGCTCACCGTGTACTCGTCGCGATGATGCTCGATCCAGGCGTACTTCATCGCGACCCCTTGGCAAAGTACGCCGTCGCTTTTCGAAGGATTTCCACATCGAGCTTCGCGTCGGCGAGTTCCCTGCGCAACCGGCTGTTCTCAGCCTCCAGTTCGCTCACGGGCCGGCGCGTTGGCACTGCCCCCGCATTCAACGCGACTTCAGGTGCGCCTGTGCCTGCTGCGGCTGAGCGCCGCTTCCAGTTGCCCAGTGTGGCCACCGGAACACCCAATCGGCGCGCCGCTTCGTGGCCTCCGACCGATTCGGCCAGCCGGGTCGCCTCGACTTTGAATTCATCCGTGTATTGCCGCTTGGGCAGTTTGGTATCTCGCATCTCGATTCTCCATACAGCTGAAGTTTCCAACTTCTTGCTGTACGTGAAATCAAGGCAGGGTCATCTGGCCGCTGCCCCCGTTGAACGTCTACCATGGGGCGTTTGAGCCTGACACTCTGTGCGGGAACGGCCGTTCAAGTCAGCTTGCTGTCCGTAGTGCAGTCGAGCGACTGGTGTTGGGAGTAAAGCTGTCGGTTGCGGCCAACGGCTCTCAATGACCGCCATTGTCGGGCCCCCACCGTCCATGGCACGGCCCGCGAATGTCGCTGATCAGCCTCAAACGGCCGCCGGCCCCCCCTTCTGGAGGTTTGCTCTTGCTGCCAACTACGTAGTGGCCCGATCAGGCGTTCGATTTCGAACTAACGCCCGAAAGCACCCAATGGTCGTATGGAACCAATCGACCAAACCGACAGGCTACGGATGGCTACAACAAGGCTATGGTTGGGCTACAAACAAAAACGCCCACTGGTTAGTGGGCGTTTACTGTCAGCGGAAACCGCTTGCTTATTGGTTGCGCGAGAAGGTTATGAGCTCTAGGCTGATGAGAACGTATCTTACGTTTTCAATTGACTAGAAATGATGTAAAACGTTGAATACACATGGAATTTTGACGATTCCGGTCGGTGCAGAACGCGCCGCATTTCAACGAATGAGACCTAATGGACAACGGACCCTGGATTTTCGGCGGTCAGGACGGACAGGCTTTTGAGACCTTTGGGCTTCCAGCGTCGCTGCATCCTTTGCTCGAATGGGCTAGCCGGCTAAGGCTGACTCGTCCGCTGCTTGCGGTTCTTGATGCATCAAAAACCGGCGCCAATCCTGAGTACGTCGGATCAATCATTGAGTACTTGCGCCAGCCCGTACCGTTGAAGATTGCCTCGGCATGGGCCGACGAATCCGAGCCGGCTTCGGAGTTGTACCGGCTCATGGAGTCCCTAGCTGCGTCCCCAACCATTGCCCGTCTGTATCCATATTTGCCTCCGGCCCAACAGGTAGCCGCGCAACTCCCACGCGGCACGTTGCGCGAATTCGCCCTCCTCGCGCTGTGCGTGCCCAGGGCCTATCACCCTGACGCAGCCGCCCACCTTCGGTTGGAAACATTTCGAACCTGGACGTTCATCCAGTTCATCGCAGCCATCTATGAGGGATCCGAGCCGGACAAACGGCTCGTCGAGGTGTCGTGGAGCTTGCGCCAAGCAGTCTCTGGCGACTGGGATTGGCGGGATCTTTTCGCTGGGCTTCGCCCCCCCAGTGGATCACTAACTATATATAGACAGCATCTGACTTGGGAATCTGCAGCTCTGATCGGCAAGCTAGAACTGGCGTCCAACGACGGGCCCGGCGTCAAGGCGCATATCAAACTGCTCCGGACATTGCGCAGCTACTGTGAATCTGAGCCGATCCGGGCCGGCCGAGCCGAAACCCTGACCGCGAAGGGTGCCTTTTCTCAATATGCCCGCTTGTCCCCCGGTCGTGAGCATCTTTGGGGAACATCCGCTCAAAGTACAGCGCCGACCGTTTTTTCTCCAGGCGAAATCTTGGCGGAAGACCCCCAGCCCATCACCGGAAGGTTCATCGACCAGGATGGCGGCGAAGGGACCGAATGCTGGGAAGCAAAGATTGATGAGCGCCTCAATCCGGTGGCTCAGGAACATGAAGCGCGTGGTGTGCTTCTCGCCACCATCGAAGACCAGCAATTCCTCCCGTTCAGTACCAACCGCCTCAATCAGTTTGAACGGGCTTGCCTGGAAAACTGGTGGCAGGCTGCAATTGCGCGAGACGCACCCGAAAGTCTTCGCCTCTTGGGCGCACTCGTTTGGATCGCGGTCTACACGGCCAAATCCGTTCGGATGGCAGCGACCGACATCTCCTTTTCCAGTCAATGTGGGCGGGACTGGAGCATTCACCCCGACACCCAGACTTTGCAGAGATTGCCCCCCCGGCACCCCAGGGGATGGAAGGCTTCATCTGCGACATCGCAATGGCTGGAACCCCTCGCGGGCCATCTTCAAGTGCCACTTCCAGACGAAGTTGCAGAAATCATTTCTCAGCACTGCTCGGGACGCCCGTCGGCGCGCGCACTGTTGGATCTTTGGCCGTCGTCACCAGCCCAAGATTCGCCAGAGGCGATGTTCAACGAAGTGTGCAAGCGCACACCCGGCTTGGAACGCGTTCGGTCAGGCACGCTCGCACACGTCCTTGAGCAAGGCGTTTTCGAGGCAACCGGTGACCCCGTACTCGGTCGCCTGCTTGCGAGCAGCTCGCGAAGTGGTTTGCCGGGATCTTGTGCCTATGCAGCTTTTCGGACAGCGGAAGTCCACCGAGGCATAACCGCTGCGGGTCTCGCGCCACCTCCTTTGTTCCCACGGAACGCGCAAGCACAAGAAAACATCGCCGGCAGTGAACTGAGCCCGCTTGACCCATTGCTGCGCGAAGAAATTGCACGGGTAGGTCAGCACATTGGCCGCCTGGCGGCTGGCCCGGCCGAGAACTGGCTAGCCCACCACAACGCGGTGACGGTCTACATGACCGCCGCAATTCTTGCCGCGACTGCAATTCGTCCGGTGTCCAGCCCATTGGAGTCCTTCGGGCAGGTCGACTGGGACGAAAGGTATTTGTTCGTCGTGGACAAAGTTGCCTCCCAACGTCATGACGGTCGGATGGTGGTTCTTCCCAGCGAGTTGGTCCGGCTCTGCCAAGACTTCTACCTGCCCCACCTTCGTCGCCTAGCTTCCTGCCTCAGCAGCCAGGATCCCCCTCTCTCTCAAGAGCTGCAGACTTTATCCGCTGGCGCAGCCAGCGCCGCGATGCCGGCACTTTTCTTCCTCGGGGAAGACCCCGCACGAAAAAGCCTGCGCTGGTTCGAAGTATCTGAAGTGACGCTGGACTCGATGGAGGTCTTCTCCTGGCCGTTGCCGTGGAACCTGTTCCGACATCGGACCAGCACGAATCTGCGCAGATTGGGGCAAGACCCCGAGATCATCGACGGCCTCCTCGGGCATGCAGAAGGAGGAACGGCTACATACGGACGGTTCTCGGCAAGGGTTAGGCTTCAGGATTTGGAAGCTATCCGCCCGGCCCTTGAACAGCTCTTCGCCGCGCTTCAGTTTGCCCCACCTCAAACGCCTGGCTGGGACACCACACCCCTTGATTTTCCCGACCTGACGCCTGGCAAGACATGCCTTGAAGAGGGTGCGCAATTCGGCAGAGCGGCCCGTGAGACTCGACGCGCGAAACGCCACGCTGACGCACTGACTGAAGCACAAAGTGAGATTCTTCGTTTTGTTGGAGAGCGACCTGTCGATTCAATCTCAGCCGACGAATGGGAGGTGCTGAGCCAACGCATGCTGCTCAACGACTCGGGCACACCGCGAGCACTCGGCTCCCTTCGATACGAAGCGCTTCAGAACTGGATTCGGCAACGCTGGTGCGCGGATGGGACTCGACCACGTCTCAAAAAGCGCTACCTGCCTGCCTTGGAGGAGCGCACGTTGCTCTCGCACCAAGCTATCGGCAGCCGCCAAAAGGTAGCGGCGGCACTTCATGCCCTGCAGCACATTCTTGACACGAAGGAGCTCTCCCGTACTTCGCTTCGCGAATGTCTTTTCTTTGGAACAGTGCTCACGGTTCTTGAGTCCAGGGTGACAGAGCCCCCCCTGCTCCGAGACCTGCTCGTGGCCAAAAACTTTCGGCTTGTGCATTTCGATCAATCCTACTATCTGGAGTATTCCCCTGACTTGGACATCGATTCGGGCTGCGCCGTCAAACGCTACCCCATCAGTGTTGCCGCAGCGAACTTCCTTGCCCGCGCCAGTACGACAAAACGTGGCCTGGACATGGGCAAGAGCAGTCCTCCCGTTGAGTGGCAAAAGCTCTGCAAAGAGATCGGGCTGCTGGCCCCGCACATAAACACCGCCACTGCAACGATCACTGAAATCGCGCAACTGGTCCATCAAGCAAACCTTCTGGAGTTCCCCGCCTCACTTACGGCCTATCTGAATGGCGACCTCCAATCCGTCGGATTGCCGCATCGCGACTGGATCAGACTGCGGCACGGTGCGGCCGGTGATTTCGGAACATTCAAAGCATCCGAAACGGAGAGCGGCTCGGAAATTTTCGAGGACGAGCAAGGCCCACCCAGGATATCTCCAGACCAGCATGAAGTTCATCTATCCGCTCTGGTTGACAGAGATACGGCAGACCATTCGCCACCAACCGGAATGCCAGATCCCGCCATCTCACAGGAGGCAAGCAAGAAGCTATTCGGCGAGGTGCGGACGATATTCAGAAAACACGCCGCCGCTACCGCTGGTGGGATTGGCCGCAGAAATATGGACGCGGCACTTTGCAGAGCGCTGGATCAATACCGAGGGTCCGCCGGTAGAAGTTGCCTTCTCCTGGTGGAGTGGGTGCGGCACCTCTTACGAAGAAGCACCAGCAAGGGCACCCTTCTTCGCGTCAGTTCTGTGGACAGATATTTCAGCAGCTTGTCACTGTGCTTTTTGGCCATCGGTTTTGACCACGATCTACTGGCGTGCGAGGAAGAAGATGTCACAGACTTCTACCTGCGCTTGATGGACGCTCGCTCCAGTGTTCCAGATACAACCGAGCCAACAGCACATTCACCAGACTTCAGCACAGAGGTCGCCAAGAATGGATACAAGACCCTCCACCTAGCCCTCCAGTGCCTGAAGGACTTCCACCAAACGATAAACGCTGCGTTCGGAGTCGAAAACCCAGATTGGTCAGAAATTTTTTCAGATGGGCCCAGCTTGTTGGTATCCGCTGGCTGCATCACAGAGCTGGAGTACCTCCGCATCAATGCTTGTCTTGCGCCCATTCCAGCCCAAGCATCCGTGGGCGATCTTCAATGCGCGTTCATCAATCTGTTGATGTACCGATTCGGCTTGCGCGGGATGGAGGCCGCATGTCTGTTGCGATCTGACTGGACGGAGCCGGCGCCGGACTGTGTGGTGCTCATGGTTCGGAGCAATCATTTGCGCCGGCTGAAATCGCCAGCAAGCCGTCGCCAAGTTCCACTCCTCTTTCGGCTGACGGATCACGAGAGGGCAATCATCGAGCAATGCTTCCTAGTACGACAAGCCACCCCGGTCTTGCATGACAAAGACGAACTCTTCCCGACCGAGTTTGGGCTAGATGGTTTGGAAGAGCGGCGAGGACTGCTCAGAAGAATTGGTGGTGTCATTCAACAGGTAACCCGCAACGATCAACTCAGTCCGCATCACAACCGACATACGTTTGCGAACAGAGTGGCTGAGCTCTTGGACCTCAGTACATTGAATTTGAATCCGTTTGATATCGGGAGCGCCGCACACCAGAATGCACGGCGCCTCTTACTGGGAAGTGAGGAATCAACACGCCGCTGTTCGTGGGCTGTCGCCCGACTACTGGGTCATGCACAACCAGGCACAACATTTCGAAGTTACTTTCATTTCTTTCCGAATGTGGCAAGCCGCTCCGTGCAGCTTCAGAAATTCACTCAACAGGATAGGTCCAAATATCTTCAGGAAAAATTGATTGACCTGGACAGGATCACGCTACTCCATGACTACTTAAGCACATTTGAACAAAACTCTGGCACGACTACCACAAGTCCCCTCACAGCTACGGAGGCCCTCAAATTTGTTCGGATGCTTGTTCTACGGAGAAATTTCGGCATCGCTCAGTCGGCGACAAATATCTCCGACCAAAATGCAAAGCGTCTAGAGAATTTATTGATCGAAACGGGCCGCATAGTTTCAAGAAAAAAGACAGGCTCGCACCCACTTGACTGGCTTTCTGGAATTCAACCGACACGCTGGGCTGAACTGGTACGACATACAGAGTTAGTGAAGTGGGATGAGTCCCTATCCTCCAATTTCCCGTACGCTGGCGAGGAAATCAGCACCTACATTGGTCCTTCTCGGCAGGTGCTTATGTGGAAGAAAGAGCATTTTGAATTCATGAAACAAGTCATAAACTGCTGGAAGCTTGAAAATGATAGTTTCCGAATTTTCACAAATTCCCGGGAAATGGCTCTACAAAAATTCGCTGACGACAATTCACTCCAATTAATTACAACGCAAACCTTGAAGCTCGAAGGCATTAAACTTCAAGTGGATCCAGTTCGGCGTGGATTTCCGCTAGCAAGCATTATTGATCGCTGCGCGGCGATTGGACTCAGAGGCACAGGATCTGTTCGCTCAAGTCATGAATTTATGCTAATTTTTCTTATTTCTTTGGCGTTATCGTGGTCAGCCAACCAAAGCAAGCTGACCACGTAGTCACCAAAATACTAAGCTACCGCACGGGGCTCCGCAAAGCAAGAATAACAAAGCACTTCACGACCCAGGTGATCTAGTGTTTTCCTCGCCCGTACATGCGCCTCTGAGCCAATTTGCGCTAGTTCTGCTACTTGGACGAGGGGCAGTTCATCCTCCAAATAATGGATCTCCATAACCTTTCTTTCCACCCGCATTAATAAGCTCTTCTTTCCTGTATCAAACCCAAGGATTCGACCATAAAGAGAAATCTGTTTCGGTTCAAAACAAGCCAGGTTCGCACGCGGCGCAAATTTCCCCTCCAATTCAATATTTGAACCAAAAAAATCAACGCGGATTGGGGCCTTGATTTTTCTGTTTGCCAAGCTTCGCAAAGCTTCCTGAGCAACGACTTGTACATTTTCCCTTTCACAGTCTGCTAGTTGATTTTCATCAAGGTATTTTGGATCATCTTGAGCAGAATATCCCAACATTTTCTGCAAAATTGCCCGAATGAGACGATTCGCCTTCGACCGATCAAAAGCGCCTTCTTCGGCATAACAAAACAACCTCAACTGAAGAATTGTTCCATCAGGTTTACTGCGCGCGATCGATTCTATTAACAGCAACTCAGGCTCGCACAAACGCTCGCCAGTCAATATATTTTTTAGCGCTGCGGCTAGCGAATTCATCTCGCCAAATCGCAGATCCGCCACGCCGCCACCGACTTCAACACCTTCGTCATCAATAATCGCTGTTAGTTGATGGGTCACCTTTTGCTCCAAAGTTGCGATTAACTCACCAGTCCTTCTTGATTCAAAAACCAATGCATTTTCAAAAATCATAGGAATTCCTTTCAAATCAAATAGATAAATATTGGTCGTAGAAAAATTTGCCGCACGACAAACGGCCGCCAGCGCTAAGGCGAGCGAAATTAATGGTGGGAGGGAGATTGCGCGATCCGCGTGGACTGCGAATTTGACGACCCCCAGAGGATGCGGGGCCAGTATGGGAGCATCGATGCACTTAACTGCACCGATGATTTTTTAAATGACGGACGAACCGTCCTTGAAGCGAAGATAAATTAATGGCGATATTTCGCCAAAAAAATCCGTTGATATTTTGATTGCCGCACAGTTGTTGTGCAATCAATTTTGAGGAGCGCGACGCGTGTAACGTCGGCTAATTTATGAGGGGGAATTTTCCCGCTGAGTGACTGACGGTTATGAACCATCAACCATCAAAATTAAATCTCGGGCCATGGGAGGCACCGGATATGTATAGGACAGGTTTCCCAATCCATGATGGCTCGCCGTTAGCAGGCGGTCTGGCCGCACGCAGACGGCCATTAGTTCTACTTTAGCACGAAAGTGGCGTTTTCGCGCGAGTGAATCACCTGCATTTTTGGCTGCGGCATGACAATTGACAGGGTACGTCTACAGGGAGCACCGGAGTTCGACGCCAAATGGCGCAAGTGATTGATTTCATTGACATCGAGTGTCAAACGTGCCCCTACAAGAGACTGAGTTGAGCGCCTTGTTGTAGCTGTTTGATCCTCAATGCCTTGAGAACGGCGGTTTGAACGCTGCTCATGGACGAGACCCCGCCCAAGGGGGCAGTGGGACTTGCTAACAAAGTGTCAACCTGCAATAACCTGTCACGGTCCACTATCCGAGGATGATTGAGCCATCAACCTGTCAATGGAATTATGTATTTACATGAGTCCCGCAAGCGTATCTTGATACCGGGATGACGACTTCTGAGTTTCGCGCGTGATGGATTCGCTTGCACTGACACCAGTGTCTGCCAAGATCGCCATGACCTTACTGATTACAGCAGTGGTTGTAGCAGCGGCTTATCGACAAGCTCCTTCAAGTTGAATGTCGACACTTGTTGGGTCGCTTCAAGCCGCCGGTGTTTGACTGGTTCATGAATCGGGCTCCTCGACTAACTTTGGATGCCGATCTGAACATGCCGGAATTCACTTCGCGGCGCATCCATAAGGTGCTGCTATGGCTTATCGCGGATGTCGGCTTTCTACGGGCAGATCGATTGCAAGCCTGGTCGCTCGCTCTGGCGAGTTCCATACTGCTGCTGCGTGCGCAAATTCGGGTAGTGGCACCGGCACAGCCGGAGCGGCACCCACCAAGAAGACGATGTTCTTCGGTTCGGTGGAGCTCGACCCCATCAAGGCCAAGCTGGAGTTTTCCGATGTGGCCGAGGAAGTGTTGATGCTGTTCACCCAAAAGCCGGGTGTGAAGGTGGCTGCGCAGATTGGGCGCTATGCGCACGCCAAGCAGTTCAAGCGCATGAAGAAAGCTGTGAGGACACTGCGCACCCGCGTGGGCCGGGTGCATCGTGAAGTTACTCGCCAACTGCACCTGCTGCCTGAGGTGGCCAAGGCCAAGGTTCAGGACCTATTGCAGCGCACGGGCCGCATCCTGACCCAACGGACGAAAGACAAGAACAAGTTGTACGCCCTGCACGCGCCCGAAGTGGAGTGCATCAGCAAGGGCAAAGCCAGAACGCCATACGAGTTCGGCGTAAAGGTCAGCATCGCCACCACATTGAAGGAAGGCCTGGTGGTGGGCATGAGGAGCATGCCGGGCAACCCCTACGACGGTCACACGCTGGCCGAGACACTGGAGCAAGTGGGCATCCTCACTGGCACGGACAAGCCGCCGACAACGGCCATCGTGGACAAGGGCTGGGGGCGTAAAGGTGGAGGGCGTGCGCATTCTGATGTCAGGCCAAAAGCGAGGCATCACCCGAACGCTCAAGGCCATGATTAAAAGGCGCAGCGCCATCGAGCCGGCCATCGGGCACATGAAGATGGATGGGCGGCTTGCCCGCAATCCGCTCAAGGGTGCGCTGGGCGATGCGCTGCACGCGGTGATGTGCGGGGCCGGGCACAACTTGCGCCTGATTCTGGCCGCGCTGCGGCTTTTACGCGCCCGCTTCGGACTGTCGATGCAGGCGCTCATCGTTGCATTGGTCGCCGCTCCACGCAATCACCGACTGGCCTGCGACTGAGAGGCGAATTGTTCAGGGCGAACTTAGTAGTCGCTATCTGAAGTTATTTGACGTAGCTCGTCACGGCGCTTTAACAACAACCTGATTGATTCGTCTGTTTCTTTGTTGGCCTTATCAATCATTCTCCCTGCGGGGATTGCAATGAGAATGAAGAGCAAGACAAAGAGCCCGTAGATCAATACAGGCGTTGAAGGCATAACCAGTGCTACCTCCATAATAGAGCAGTGTATCAATTGGTGCAGTGAATCGCCCCTGGGCTCGTCAAGGATCACCCAGCAGCACCCGTTCCACCTAACCGCTATCAGTCTGTCACCTCATGTGCACGCCGTCGCTCCAATTTAAGACCAAGCGCTGCAAGGTTGATAGCTATGGCGGTCAGAATCAGCCCCAATAGAACTGGATCATCGAGAACTTGGCGGGTTGTAGACATGTCCTTTTTATAGTTCCTTGCGGCGACAAGATCAACCCGGAACAGACAACGGTTCCGGCGGTGCGGGTTTCCGCCTGAGCAATCCACCCATACAAAGCCGAGGATTGCACTGTTGACCCAATACGGAAAGGATCTCCGTCACCTTGCAGCGGTGGAGCTCCCGAGTCTTAAATCCGCACCATACGCCGGTGCACGCTCTGCGGCTCGCGCTCGAACGCCTCCATCAGGAAGCGGTCCTGCGGCTTTTCGGATGCCGTCTTGGGAATTTGGGCTAACACTTGGATGAAACCCGGCAACATGCCGGCCTCCAGGTGCTCCCGGCACACGTCGAAGAGTTGCTGCGCGTTGAAAATCGCCGCATCCTTGGGTACAACGGCGGCGACGACTTCCTTTTCTCCTGGTGCGAGCTGCGCGCTGGCTATGCCGTAGACGTACACGTCATCGACCATGCCCGATTCAGCGATCGCCTTCTCGATGTATGCGGTGGCAATGAATTCGCCGTTGCGACGGATGCCGCTGCCCTGGCGATAGTCGAAATACAGCCAGCCATCTTGGTCCGCATGCACCACATCGCCCATGTGCAGCCAGCCTCCGGCGCACTTGCTTTGCGACGCCTGGGGGTTGCCGAAATATTCCACAACGAAAGGTGCACCGTTGGCATGGCGCATGAGTAGTTCGCCCTGCTGGCCGGGCGGGACATCGTTGCCGGCGTCATCCACGATGCGATATTGCAGCGAGGGCGGAGGTTTGCCAATACTGCCCAAAGGCCCCTGGCCAAAGTGATTGAAGGTCATCCCGCCTTCGGCCGCGCCATAGAACTCCACGATCTGCACACCAAAGCGCTGGGAAAACTCACCCCAGATGGCAGCCGGCATGCCGGAGGAGACAACGAAGCGCACCGGGTTGTCGGCATCGTTGGGTTTGCGGGGTTCGGTATAAACCGCTGTGGTCATGCCGCCGAGCAAGGTGAACGTGGTCGCGCCGTACTGGCGCGTGATGTCCCACAGGCGCGATTTGGTAAATCGCCGCGAAAGGACACAGCGCAGGCGACAGGCCAGTGCCGACCCGAGCGTGACGAGTTGCGCGTTGGCGTGCGTGAGCGACAGGCCCGAGTACAGCACGTCGTCCGTGCTGTACCCGAAAAGGCTCGGGCCGAGCTGCACGGTTTGGCAATACCGCCGGTGCGTCATCACGATGCCCTTGGGGTCGCCTGTGGTGCCGGAGGTAAAGATCAGCTCCAGTGCGCTGTCGGGGTCGGTGGTCAGGAGGGGCAGGTCGGGCACATCGGCCGGAGCCCGTGCCGCCAAGTCCTCAACGCCCTGCCAGTCGGACAGGGGCCGGTCGCCCTCGTCGGTGGCAAAGGCCATCGCCCAGCGCAGGCCGGGCAGTCGTTCGCGCAGCGGTTGCAGGCGGGGCAGGACGTAGTCTGCGGCGATGGCTGCGCTGCACTGGCTGTTGGTCAGCATGAAGTGCAGCTTGTCGCCTTTGGTGCGTGGATCGATGGGCACCACGGCTGCGCCCACGATGCCAGCGGCCACCATGGCCTCGACGAACTCGGCGTGGTTGGCCATGAGCAGGGCCACGCGTTCGCCCGGGGCAATGCCCAGGTCGAGCATGGCCTGCGCCATGCGCTGTCCGTTGTCCCAAAGCTGGCGGTAGGTGCGCACCTCGTCGGGACGCACCCCGGCGCCTTCGATGGTGAGCACCTTGAAGTCTGGAAACTCTGCGGCTCGGTTGGCGACCATGCCGGGGAAGATGTTGTCGGGGTAATGGCTCATACCTTTCACCTCCTTTTCAGCGGCCCAGCAGCGTGAGGCAGGCCACGGCTTCCTCGACGCCCGCCAGCCCGCCGCCGTTTTCTGCCAGCGCGATGCGCACGCCCGGTGCCTGTCGCGGCCCGGCCTCGCCGCGAAGTTGCGTCACCAGCTCAAACACCTGGCCCAGTCCGGTGGCACCAATCGGGTGGCCTTTGCTTTCGAGCCCTCCTGAGGGGTTGATGGGGATGCGTCCACCCAGGCGCGTCTCGCCGCGTTCGGCCGCCGGGCCGCCGTGTCCCATGGGAACCAGGCCCAGCAGTTCGGACTGCAAGACTTCGCCAATGGCCGTGGCGTCGTGCACCTCGGCCACGCCCACGTCTTGGGGCGACACGCCGGACTGTTCGTAGAGCCGGTGGGCGGCCTTGCGCACCAGGTGGTTTTCGAGGTCGTTCGACGCGCGCTCGCTGCCGGTCTGCAGCACGCAGGCCAGCACGCGCACGGCACGGCGGGCATCGCCTTGCAGGCGATTGAGGCCCGCTTCGTTGCAGACGATGGCCGCTGCCGCGCCGTCACTCACCGGTGAACACATGGGCAGCGTGAGCGGGTAGCTGATCGGCGGGGCGGCCAGCACCTGCTCCACGCTCATGGCTTCACGGTATTGCGCCAGCGGGTTGTGCGCAGAGTGCCCATGGTTCTTGGCGGCCACCGCCGCGAACTGCTGCTGCGTGGTGCCGAATTCACGCATGTGCATGCGGCCCATGGCGGCGTAGATGTCCATGAACAGGCTGTAGGGGCGGGGCGACTGGCTTCCCGGAGGCGGGGCGATGCCGTGGCCCATGGCCAGCAGGCGCTCTTTACCGGCTTCGGTTTCATGCACATCCCAGGCCCCGTCGAAGGCGGCGAACATGCGGGCCTTGTCGTCAATGCACATCTTCTCGGCGCCCACGGCAAGCACGATATCGGCGGCGCCACTGCGCACATGTTGCACGGCCATGTGCAGCGCCGTGCTGGCGCTGGCGCAGGCGTTTTCCACGTTGACCACCGGAATGCCCTGTACGCCCATGGCGCGCAAAGCCAGTTGCCCGCGTACCATGTGCTGGCCGTCCATGTGACCCTGCGTGGCATTGGAGAAATAGGCGGCTTGCAGGAGCGAGGCGTCGCAGCCTGCGTCCTGCAGCGCGGCGGTGACGGCCTGGCGCGTGAGGTCTTTCACGCTCCATTGGCGATGGCGGCCAAACGGCGTCATACCGACGCCTGCGATATAGATCGATTCCATGGGTTGCTCCTAAACCAAAAATGGATAGCCGTGCCACTGTCCCTACCGTCGCCGGGGCCGGGCGGGTCAGGTGTCACGACGCTTGTGCGTACCAGGCGACGCCGTCGGCATCCACGGTGCACTGCACCGCGCGTTCAACGATGAGGTAGTTCATGCACGCCACCGCCTCTCCCGTGGCAAGGCCCAGTTGCTGGCCATCCTGTTCGCCTATGGGGCGGCGAAACAGTGCCGGGAATACGTCCACGATCCGTTGGGGCCCGCCGCGCAGTTGTTGGCACAGCCGCTCCAATGCCTCCGTAGTACCCGCTCGAAGCGAAAGCAGGCGTTTGTGTAACCCGTAAAACGGCTCGTTATGCGACGGAAGTACCAGTACATCGTCGGGAATCTGGCGATGCAGCTTGTCGAGCGACGCATACCATTCCTTGAGCGGATTGGCCTGGGGCTCATTGGCGAATACGGACACATTGGACGAGATACGTGGCAGCACCTGGTCACCGGAGATCAGCAGTTTCAGATCGGGGCAATAAAAGCAGACATGCTCAGGTGAATGGCCAGCGGTGGCGACCACCTGCCAGGCGTGGCGCCCCCACTGGAGCACCTCGTCGTCCTGCAGCCTCCGAAAGCTGTCAGGCAGTGCGTGTATCTGCTTGCCGAAACTCCCGAAGCGACTGCGGTAGTTCTCAATGGCGGCCGGCGACCAACCCGCGCGCCGGTAGAACAAGACTCCGTCGGGCGGTGCCTCGCGGCTGGTGTCGGCATGCATGACACGGCAGGTTAGATATTCGAGACGGCTCATGGACAGCGGCACGCCGGCACGGCGTGTGAACCAGCCCGCCAGGCCGATATGGTCTGGATGCATGTGGGTGGCATACACGCCTTGCAGCGGGCGTGCCAGCGCGCCTTGGTCCATCAGGGCAAGCCATGCGGCCACCGTATTGGGGTCGTTCAGTCCGGTGTCGACCAGCACCCAGCCATCGTCCGTATCGACGGCCCACACGTTGATGTGGTCCAGGCGAAAAGGCATGGGCAGCCGGATCCAGCGCACTCCCGGGGCGATCTGCATCGCCTGGCCCGGAGCCGGGGCTTCAAACGGGTAGCGCAGCGCGGCGCCTTCGGGCTTTGACATGGGAGCAATGGTTGCCGGTTGAAAGATTAAATGCCTGTAAGACCGCCCGTGCACAGCACGGTTTGGCCACTGACGTAATCGGACTCGGGAATGCAAAACAGATAGGCTGCGCCGGCTGCTTCCTCCGGCGTACCGGCACGGCCCATGGGGATGCTGCGTTCCATCATCGCCATCAAGTCGTGGTTGACGCCCACCTTGATTTCGCGTCCCTCGACTTCAATGGTGGCGTCTGCGTTGGCGGTGGCCTCGGTCATGCGGGTTCTGATGAGGCCATAGGCGACGCAGTTGACCGTGGTGTTCAGGCGCCCCCATTCCTTGGCCAATGTCATGGTCAGGCCCATGATGCCGGCCTTGGCGCTGGAATAGTTGGCTTGCCCTGCATTGCCAAAAACGCCGGAAACCGAGGAGATATTGACCACCTTGCGCACCACGCGGCGGCCCGCTGCCGCATCGGCCTGGGACAACGTGCGTATCACCGGCTGGGCTGCCCGCAGCAGGCGAAACGGTGCGGTGAGGTGCACGTCGATCATCGCATGCCATTGCTCGTCGCTCATCTTCTGGATGACGTTGTCCCAGGTGTAGCCAGCGTTGTTGATGAGGATGTCGAGTCCGCCAAACGCGTCGGTGGCGGCGCTGATGATGCGATCGGCAAACTCCGGGTCGGTGACGCTGCCGCTGCAAGCGAGCGCCTCGCCACCCAGCGCGCGGATTTCCTCGCGCACGGCTTGAGCGGGCCCATCGTCGAGGTCATTGACGACGACTCTGGCGCCTTCGCTGGCGAGCTTGATGGCCATTGCCCGGCCGATGCCGCGCCCCGAGCCCGTGACGACTGCGACCTTGCCGCGCAACTTGTTGGACATCGTCTGCTCTCCCCGTCAGTCGGTCGTCGTCGACTCGGAATCGTAGGCGCCTGCGCTGCCTTGCTGGCGCAGGACGGCCCGCTGGATCTTGCCGGTCGCGGTCTTGGGCAGTTCGTTCATCTGGCGCAGGTAGCGCGGCTTGGCGAAACGCGGCAACCGGGCACTGGCCTGGCGCACGATCTGCGCCATGTCCAGGGTCGCACCTGCGCTGGGCACCAGCGCCAGCATGACCTCGTCTTCACCACCCGGGCCTTGCGCGGGCACGGCGTAGGCAGCCACCTCGTGAATGCCAGGCAGTTGGCCCACTACGGCCTCAACTTCGGTGGCCGAGATGTTTTCTCCCCGGCGGCGGATGCAGTCCTTGATGCGGTCGACAAACGTGATCAGACCCTGTTCGTCGCGTATCCCCGCATCACCGGTGTGGAACCAGAGATTTCGCCAGGCCTCGACACTTTTTTGGGGCACGTTGAGGTAGCCCGCCATGAAGCCAAACGGCACCTTGGGTCGCATCAGGATTTCGCCCGTCTGACCGGCGGGCACCGGCACGTCGGTGTCGGGGTCGGCGATGCAGACCTCGAAACAATCCTCGTGGACCCAGCCCGCCGCGTTGGGTGCGACATGGCCCAGGCGGCCCCAGATCGGAATGCCAATCTCGGTCATGCCGAAACCCGACAAGACATCCTTGACGCCAAAGCGCTCCCGAAAAACCACTTCGTGTTGCACGGGGTTGGGGGCACTCATGCAGACGCGCAGGCGGTGGCTGCGGTCTTGCGCCGTGGGCGCCTGGTTGATGACGAACATCGCGGTGGTGCCCAGGTGGTTGGTCAGAGTGGCGCCGGTTTTCATGATGTCCGCCAACCAGGTGCTAGCACTGAAACGCTGCTTCAAATACGCGGGAATGCGGGCCAGCACCGTCGCGCCTAATTGCATGAAGAGCCCGTTGGCGTGGAACAAAGGCAGGCATATGTAGTACTTGTCCTGCGCCGTGATCTCCACGCTGCGCATGGCACCGATGCCGAACAGCGCGCAGTGGCAGTGCGGCATGAGCACGCCCTTGCTGGGCCCGGTGGTGCCTGACGTGTACATGATGCAGAAGATGTCTTGGGGCGTTGGCGCAAGGCCTTCCCACGGTGTGCTGGACCGGTGGTCGGCCCAGTCCAGACAGCGCCACTGGCTGGGCATCGCGCCAGTGCGTTCGCCAAACACGATCAGTGTTCTGAGGTGTGGCAGCTCGTCAGCCAGGCTGACGATGTGCTCGACCAGCGATGCGTCCACCACCATGGTGGCCAGTTGGCAATCGTTCAATTGGTGGCGCAGGAACGTGGCGCGCAATTCCGTGTTGAGCATCACCGCAGCTCCGCGCAGCAGGCCAATGCCGAACACGGTGGTGGCGGTTGCGCAACTGTTCGTCATGAAGACACCCACGCGCTCCTCGGGCTGAACCCCAAGCTGGTGCAAATAGCCCGCGAATCGCTGGCTGTCCGCGTAGGCTTGGCCGGCGGTGAGCTGGAAGCCTTGGCTGTCCTCAAGCCAGGGCTGGTCAGGATGGCTGCATGCCCACTCGCGCAAGGCATCGGTCAACGTGCATGCGTGGGGCTCGTCAATACGGCTATACATCGTCTTTTTCCTTCGCACCAAGGGCGCATGGGAGCGCCAAGCTCAGATTTCCAGTTCCGAAAGCCAAGGCACATGGGCCATCGCTTCCGCTGGCTCTGCCTCAAGCTCCGAAGCCATCAGGCCGTTCCAGCGGTTGAACCAACCGACCATTGCGACGCAGGAGACGATCTCCACGATTTCCTCGTCGGAAAAGATCTGCTTGGCCTGTTCAATGGCTTGGGCCGGTTCGCGAACCGGCAAGCTGCCTCCGGCGGTGGCAATGGCCAAAGCTCTTCTCTCCTGGTCGGTAAACCGGGTGTCATCGCGGTAGGTTGGCAGCGCAGCAAGCTTGTCCCAGGAGACACCCACATGGTGGGCAGCGTGGACCAGGTGCGTCGTGGTGTAGCGGCAGTGCGCACGGCGCGCAGTCTCCGCCGCCACCAGGAAGCGCAGCGATTGCGGCAGCAGCCCATCACCGCGCACCGTCAGCGCAAACAGCTTGAGCAACTGCGGCACCACACCGGGCTTGCGGGCCATGGTCAATAGGGCGTTGGGGCGGTAGCCAATGAAGTCCACCAGTTCTTCAATCACAGGGTCCTTGGACCGTGGGTCGTCCGCGCTCAACGGGGCTATGCGTGCAGTGGTTCGATTCATCGTGGTGTTCGTATCGGATGGGCGTTGGATAGGGGCAGTCATGTGGCCGCTCCCGTGGTAATGAGGCCTTCCACGTGGGCGCGCTGCGCTTCGAGCTCCTGGGCCGTGCCGGACCACACGACCTGGCCATGGTCCAGAACGTATTGCCGATGCGCCAATTTCATGGGGACTTTGAGGTTTTGCTCCACCAGCACAATGCCGGTGCCTTGGCTGTGCACCTCGCTGAAGACGCGGACCAGGTGGTCCACGATCACGGGCGCCAGACCCTCCGTCGGTTCGTCCAGCAAAAGCATGCGCGGGTTGCTCAGCAGTGCCCGTCCGATGGAGAGCATTTGCTGCTCCCCGCCAGAAAGATGGTCTCCGCCAAAGTTCAGTCGCTCTGCCAGGCGCGGGAAAATTTCCAGCACGCGGTCAATGGTCCAATGCCCCGGTTGATGGGCCAATGTCCCAATCTTCAGGTTCTCCAACACCGTGAGATTGGGGAAGATACGGCGCGTGTCAGGAACCAGAGCGACACCGAGCTTGGCGATGGCTTCCACGCCAAGGGCCGAGATGTCTTGCTCACCAAGCAGGCGCCGACCGCCCACCAATGGCATCAGGCCCATCAGCGCCTTGAGCAGGGTGGTCTTGCCGGCACCGTTGCGGCCGACGATGGCGACGATTTCGTGGGCATCAATGCGCACGGAAATCTCCTCCAGCGCCAGAGCCTGCCCATACTTGACGCTTGCTTTATCGAGTTCGATCACTGGGCGTCCTCTCCAAGGTAAATTGAACGTACCGACTCGTCCTTGCGGATCGATTCCGGCGAACCGCAAGCAATGACAGAACCGTTATTCATCACCACGATTTCGTGGGATAGAGACATCACTGCATCCATGTTGTGTTCAATCAGGAGCACCGTGCGCCCCTGCGCGACTTTGTGGATGAGTTCCAGCGCAGCCTGGATTTCGTGGTGGCCGATGCCGGCCAGCGGTTCGTCCAACAGCAAAATCTTGGGGTCGGGCAGCAGCGTGACGCCAAGCTCTAGCGAACGCTGCAAGCCGTAGGGCAACGTGCCAGCAATTTCGTCACGGTGCGCGGTGAGTCCGGTCAGTTCCAGGATGGCGTCCAGCTGCTCGCGGAACTTCCTGTCAAAGCTGCTGCTGATCCAGAAAGGCTGAAAACCTGGGCGCCGAGACTGTGCAGCGATCAACAGGTTCTCTTCCACCGTCATCTCGCCGAAGATCTTGATGATCTGGAAGCTCCGGCCTATGCCCATGCGGGCACGCGCGTAAGCGGGGCGCTGGCTAATCTCCTGGCCATGGCAAAAAACCCTGCCGTCGTGGCGCATCTGGCGTCCCGCCAGAACGTTCAGCAAAGTTGTTTTTCCCGCACCATTGGGGCCAATCAAGCCGTAAATGCGTCCTTCATGAAAGTCATGGCTCACATCGTTGACGGCCCTCAGCGCTCCGTAGCTCACGGTCACGCCGTCGCATTTGAGTGCCACCTGGCTCATTGGACACCTCCTCGGCGATTTTTCTGGTAGGTCGCAAAGGCTTTCTCCAATTCACCGACGATGCCGCGTGGGAAGAAGATGGTGACGAGGATGAACACCACGCCCAAGACGCCGTACCAATATTCGGTCCAACTGCTCAGCCATTCCTTGAGGAACTCGAACACGATCACACCGACCGTGGCACCCCAAAGCGTTCCAGAGCCTCCCAGCAGCGTCATGATGATGACGTCGCCAGACGTCGTCCAATGCAGCATCTGCGGGTTCATGTACATCAGCAACGATGCCAGAAGAGCGCCGGCCAAGCCGCTCAAGGCGCCAGAAATCACAAAGGTGATCTGTTTGTAGCGGTTGATGTTGAAGCCCAGTTGGTCAGCGCGGGTTTCGTTGTCCCGAATGGCCGCGATAACGCGCCCAAAAGGCGAACTGCGCAGCGAGATCACCACCAGCATCACCAGGGCATACACACCAAGGACAAACCAGTAGTAGGCGACGGGATCGTAAAAGTCGATGCCTATGAAGCTGGGGCGTTCGACGCCAGAGATGCCATCCGAGCCACCCGTGAAGCCGCGAAGCTTGCTGTCCGCCAGAATGAAAATCAACTGGGACAGTGCCAAAGTCACCAACGCGAAGAAGATGCCCGACACCCGCAGAGCGAAAAAACTGAACAACAGTGCGAATACGGCACCGACAGCAATCGCCATGACAGCTCCGCCGTAGAAAGGAAGACCGTACTTTTGCGTCGCCAGGGCCACGGCGTAACCGCCAACCCCAAGGAAGGTGGCATGGCCGAAAGACACCATTCCCAAGGAGCCGAAGACGAAGTCGAATCCGACGGCGAATATCGCCCAGATGGCAGCCAACGTCAGCAACTGGATGGTTGCCTCCCCGGGGTTGAGAAGCGGCACGATGATGCTCGCTGCCGCCAACAGCAAGCCAAAGTAGATATCAAACTTGGTGAACTTCATGCCGTCCTCGTCGCACGGTGAAACAGGCCTTGTGGGCGTGTCAAAAGGGTGCCTATCAGCAGCACGAATGTCATGATGTCCACCCAGCCGGGCATGTACACGTAACCCAGAGCGCGGACCATGCCGATCAGCATGGAGGCAGCAATCGCCCCACGGATGTTTCCAAGCCCACCCAGGATCACGACGATGAAGCAGTCAATGATGGTGTTCGTGGCCATTCCCAGCTCAATCGGGAACAAAGGCGCCGCAATCGCACCAGCAAGGCCGGACAGTCCGCAGCCAATGGAAAATACCGCCATGCGCACAGTACCCACCGGCAGTCCTAAGATGCGCACCATTTCCGCATCGCTGCTGGCAGCACGCACGAGCATGCCGAATGTGCTTTTCTCGAGCAGAAGGTAAAGCCCGATGGAAATGAACGCGCCGAACCCGATGACGAAAAGTCGGTAGATGGGGATCGTGCTACCCAGCATGTCGACAGTGCCGCTCCAAAGTTGGGGAATTGGCACCTCCTGGTAGCCCGGGCCCCAGAAGAAGCGCACGGCATCGCCCAAAACCAGGATCAGGCCAAACGTCAGAATCAACTGATAGAAATGCGGTCGGTCATACAGTGGGCGCAGGGTCAACTTTTCCACCACTGCTCCCACAACCGCGGTTACGAGGGTGGCTACCAGTGCGCCCATGAGAAAGGAGCCTGTTCGCCTACCTGTCTCAAAAGAGACGTAGGCACCTAGCATGTAAATGGCGCCGTGGGCGAAGTTAATCACGCCCAACATGCCAAAGATGAGCGTGAGGCCCGCTGCCAAAAGAAACAGCAGCATGCCTAAGCTCAAGCCAATCACAATAGTTGACATATCGAATTACCGGGTACGAACCACCGTTGCTGACACGGAGGTGCCTTGCGGACCTCCGTGCCGTACGGTCCTTAGTTCTTGCAGGGAGCGAAAAGCTTGTCCTCGGAGAAGACCTTGGTGACCTTCATGGTCAGAGCCGGTGCAGGTGGGGTGCCGTTCACCACTTCACTCCAGAAGCCGGGTTGTGCTGCTTGGTGGTCGCAGGCACGCATGGTCTTCTTGCCCTCAACGGAGTTTTCACGAACGCTGGTAGCGAACGCATCAACCCACTTCTCCTTGTCCCAGGAGCCGGTTTTTTCCACCGTGTCAAGCCACCATGCCATGCCGTCGTAAGCCTCGCCCGCCGTCATGCTGGGGAACATGCCGAACTTCTTACGATAGGCCTCCACGAACTTCTGGTTCGCAGCGTTTTCAACGGTGTAGTGGTATCGCTGGCCAGAATTGACACCGACCGCAGCGGGCCCAACGGCTGCGACCATCGTGTCATCAGCTGCTACGGGGCCGAACAGCACCTTTGTCTTGCCGAGATTGACTTGGCCGGCTTGCTTGAGGAAGGTGACCACGTCGGAGCCCGTCATCATCAACAACACGCCGTCGGCATTCGACTTGGAAATCTTGTCGATGATGGACGAGTAATCGCGGTTGCCAAACGGGGGGAAGTCCTCCCCCACGGCCTGAATGCCATTGGCGTCAAGCTGGGACTTGATCCAGGTGTAGCCGTCGCGGGTGGCCTGGTAGTCCGCAGTCACTGCATAGATGCGCTTGAGCTTTTTCTCCTGCATGTACACCAGCGCCATGCGGTTTTCCATATCCAGGTTGTTGGACGTACGGAAGGTGTAGCGCGAACCACCGGGCACGGTAATCTTGTCGTCCGCCGAAATGGTGACGAGGTGAGGGATCTTGCGTTGCTTGGTCACGTTCATGATCGCCAGGGTCGATGCGGAGCTCAGTGCGCCAAAGATCATGTGCGAGCCTTCAGAGATCAGCTTGGTAGCCTTCTGCACTGCCGGCTGTGGTTTAGTCTCATCGTCTTCCCAGGTGATTTCGATTGGCACGCCCAGCACCTTGCCACCGCGCTCTTCCACAGCGATCTGCACCCCGCGGCGCATATCTTCTCCCAGCAAGCCGTAAGGGCCCGACAGCGACAGCACGGCGCCGACCTTGAACTTCTCCGGCGTGGCTTGTGCATACGCTGTGGCGGTCAGTCCGATCGTGGCTGCCGCAGCAACCACCATGCTCCTTCTGACCCATTTCGAAAAATTACCCATGCTCTGTCTCCTTTGGTTAATTTCAGATGCTTCTAATCAGCCGATGCGTGCGGAAATTCCGCCATCGACCAAGATTTCGGCGGAAGTGACGTATTTGGATTCGTCACTCGCCAGCCATAGGGCCGTGTAAGCCACGTCCCATGCCTCTCCCATGTGCCCCATGGGGCATTGCTTATTGCGTTTCTCCATCGTGTCGTCCACGGATGCCTCCTGGTAGCCCTTTTGCAGTGCCAGAGACGGTTGACGGACCATGGGCGTATTCATCAGACCCGGCATCAGGACGTTGGAGCGGATGCCCTGCTTGGCGTACTGCAAAGCCACGCTGCGCGAGAAGCCAAGCACAGCCGCCTTTGATGCGCTGTAGGAAACGTACGCCACGCCGCTGTCACGCAGACCAGCCACCGAGCCGATGTTGACGATGCTTCCCTTGCCCTTCCTGAGCATTGAGGGAATGACGTGTTTGCATGTCAGGAACATGGACGTCAGGTTCACGTCGAACACCAGGCGCCAGTCTTCCAGGCTCTGCTCGACGACTCCACCCAGGCGGCCAATGCCAACGTTGTTCACCAGCACGTCGACATCGCCATAGGTAGCAATGCAGTCCTGGATCAATGTCTCTACCGCAACAGGATCGGTCACATCGCAATGGGTGACCCTGATGGTTCCGCCCTCGCTTTGAACGATGGATTCAGTCTCCCGGGCCGCTTCCAGATTGATGTCGCAGCCATAAACTTTCGCTCCCTCACGAGCGAACAGCACCGCCATCGCCTTGCCATTGCCCCAGCCGGGGCCTGACGATCCGCAACCCGTCACCAAGACGACCTTGCCTTCCAGTCTTTTCGTCATATCCGGTTCCTCAATTGGCTGGGCCGTAGAGAGTTACCACTGTGGCGCCACCCAAACCGGCGTTGTGCTGCAAGGCGAACCGCGCCCCCTCAACCTGCCGATCCTCAGCACTGCCACGCACCTGGTGGACCAGCTCAAAGCACTGCGCTAGGCCGGTAGCGCCCAAGGGGTGACCCTTCGAAAGCAATCCACCGGAGGGATTGACGACTACGGCGCCGCCGTAGGTGTTGTTGTTGGATTGCACGAACGCCTCACCTTCGCCGATGCCGCAGAAGCCCAGGCCCTCGTAGCTGAGCAGCTCGTTTTGGGCAAAGCAGTCGTGCAGTTCACACACATTGATGTCCTGTGGCCCCACGCCTGCAGCTTCATACACCTGGCGAGCGGCTTCCTGCGTCATACCGAAGCCGGCAATCGAAATGGCGGACTTGTCGGTAAACGCGCCGGAACGGTCCGTCACTAACGACTGTGCCAACACCTGCACACCTGGAGTCAAGCCCATCTTTTGCGCGAAGCGCTTGCTCACGAAGACAGCCGCAGCAGCACCGCAGGTCGGGGGGCAGGCCATCAGACGGTGCATTACCCCATCGACCAACGGCGCACTGGCCAGCACTTCTTCGGCGGTGACTTCCTTGCGGAACAGCGCCAGAGGATTGCGTGCGGCGTGGCGGCTCGCCTTAGCGCGGATTCGGGCAAAAGTCTCCAGTGATGTTCCGTACTTCTGCATGTGCTCGCGGCCAGCTCCAGCGAAATAGCGGATTGCCATCGGGAGCTCAGGATGGCCGAAGACCTCATCCATGACACCGTTGAAGCGATCGAGCGGGTCGGGCCGGTCGTCCCAGTGCGCCTTCAGGGCACCTGAGGGCATCTGCTCGAAGCCCACAGCCAGGGCGCAGTCGGCCGAGCCGCTGGCGACGGCCTTGCGCGCGAGGTACAGGGCGGTGGAACCGGATGAGCAATTGTTGTTGACGTTGATCACCGGTACGCCGGTCATGCCAACTTCATAAACAGCGCGCTGGCCGCTGGCCGAGTCACCATAGACATAGCCTGCATAGACATCCTGAATATCGGAGTACACCAAGCCGGCGTCCTGCAGCGCCTGGCGGATCGCCAGCGCGGCCATTTCCGGGTACGGCAGGTTGTCACCAGGTTTCTTGAAAGGGGTCATGCCGACACCGGCGACGAGAACGGTTTCTTGCATTGCGATAGCTCCAGGTTGAATTGCCAAACGTGCGTTGATTCGAAGCGTCCTGCGTTCAGGAGACCATCCGCTCCTGCGCGCTCCAGTACTTCTTGCGTACTTCCTTCTTCAGGACCTTGCCCACTGCGCTGCGCGGAAGTTGCGCGACGACATCGACCTCCTTGGGCGCCTTCACGCTTCCCAGGCGGTCCTTGACGAACTGGATGAGCGCCTGCGGATCCACAGATTGGTCTGGGCGCAGCTCGATGACGGCTCTGACGGCCTCACCCCATTTGTCATCGGGCACCCCGATGACGGCGCAGTCCTTCACTGCAGGGTGTGCCATAACGGCAGCTTCAACCTCGGACGAGAAGACGTTGAAGCCGCCGGTGACGATCATGTCTTTCTTGCGGTCAACGATGAACAGGAAGCCCTGCTCGTCGAAATAGCCCACGTCACCGGTGCAATGCCAGCCATGACGCTGCACTTCGGCGGTGCCCTCGGGGTTTTTGTAGTAACCCGTAGTTACGATGTCGCCTTGCGCGACGATTTCGCCCACAGCCCCCGGCTTAGTGAGCACCTGACCGTCGTCGTCCATGATGGCCACTCGCGTGAAGGGAAAGCGGCGCCCTGCGCTCAGCAGGCGCTGGCGGGGGGCCACCTGTCCGTCAATGAAATGATCCTCGACGCGCAACACGGAGATGGCGCCCGGCACTTCCGCCTGGCCATAGATCTGCAGCATGACTGGGCCGAAAACCTCAATGGCCTCGGCCAGCTTGTCGGGTGACATGGGTGCGGCGCCGTACATGAAGTAGCGCAGCGCAGAAAAGTCGAAATCGCGAACGTTGGGCTGGGCCAGCAACGTATAGATGACCGTAGGAGGAAGGAACATCATGTTGACCCGCTCCTGCTCAATCACCTTGAGCAGGTTCTGCGGATCAATCCCATCCATCAGGATGACGCGGCCGCCTCGCGCCATAAAAGGCAGCGACACCAGTCCTGCGGTATGGGTGATGGGCGCCGCTGCCAGCACGGTCATGTGGTCGGTGATATACATCGCCGACATGTGGTTGGCCATGGTCGCCGTCAGGTTGCGGTGGCTGAGCATGACCCCCTTTGAACGCCCCGTGGTGCCACCGGTACCCATGATCATGGCCAGTCCCTGTGGTTGCAGCGGCGCTGCAAACATCTCGGACGACTGGCCCTGGATCAGCTGGGCAACCGACAGGTCCTGCTCATCAGTCTCGTCTAAGGCGATGTAATGGCGAATGCGGGGAACCTTGCCGCGGATCTCGGCGACTTGGCCGGCATATCGGGCCTGGTAGAACAAGACGTCGCAGTCCATGTCCTGCAGGAACTCGATGTTGCTCTCCACACTGTTGCGCGCATTGACGGGGAGCCAAACGCCTCCAGCGCGTACAACCCCGAGCAACGCCACGAATGCGGCTCCGGAGTTGCCGCTGAGCACCGCGCCGTGAAAGCCCGGCGCGAACTCCAAGGAATCCAACCCTCGGGCGATCTGGCAGGTGAGCGCACCCGCCTGAGCATAGGTCATGGGCGTGGTGTCGCGCCCGTGGTCAAAAAAGCAAGGGGCGTCCGGGTGGCTGGCGACGCCAGCATCGAAATAGTCGAGAAGATTCATTGCGTTGCTTCTTTGTTCAGGTCAATTTCAGTGGTCTCGCCGTCGCTGACAATTCGCACGCCTTCAGCACCAACGGGCAAACAGAAATCGTGTGCTGTGCGGTACGTTGAGCAGGCTGTTCATTTGGTACCAATTGATGTAAATTAGTACCATTGGACATCTAGATAGGTACTGGGTCAATTGTTTTGGTACCGCTTTTTATTGGGAGAAACCCGCATGAAAAAAAAGCTCACAGACGAGGAGTTCTTCGATGCGTTGACCCATTTGCTCTTAACGGAGGGCATCAAAGGTCTGACCGTGGGTGAAATTGCCGCGCGTATGCATTGCTCGCGGCGGCGCCTCTATGACATTGCGCAGACAAAGGAAGAGATCTTTTGCGCTGTCGTGCAACGCTTTTTTGACAGCCTCCTGGAACAGGGGGAGGCATTGATCCACAGTGAAAAAGATTTGACGACGGCTCTCGCTGTCTACCTCAGCGTCGGCGTCCATGCGGCCAGCCGTATTGGTGTGCAGTTCTTGAAGGATGTCGAAGACTCTGCGGTTGCCCGAGGCATCTTCGACCACTACCAGCATGCCCGTACCATGCGAATGTCCCAACTCATCGACGAAGGAGTGCGGCAGGGTGTTTTCACCCCTTGCCATGGATTGGTCATGTCTGAGGTGATGCTGGGAGCGGCACTGAGGTTGCGCCGCCCGGCATTCCTTGCCCAGGCCAACCTAACCATCGAGGATGCCTTCCAGGAGTTTTACCGGATATTGCTGGGTGGATTGCTGACCGATTCAGCTGCATCTCACACAGCCAAGAGTGGCAAGCGGGCTGTGCGGACTGGCGTGCGGCGAGTCGCCGAAAAGAAGGATACGGACTACGATGAAGTCGGCACCATGCTGATGGCGGCCTGGAATCGCGAATAAGTGGAAAAAGGCGGCGCGGTTGGCGGGGGCGTAACCTCGGATGGTCTTGTGAAGGCTGCCAAGATCATGTCCACGGCACATGGGCACAACTTGTCGGATGTGTTTGCGTCTCTTGAACTGCCCACTCAGGCTGCTATTGAGTCTGAATTTCTGGCGGCGTCAGGAGAACAGCTGGCACCGCTTCTTGCCGAGTGCTCGAACTACTTCATTCAAGCCCGCTATGCCTATGAACAGATCGGTGGCAGCTACAACTTGAGCGGCATCCGCACGCTCGCAAAGGGCGTGCTTGATGCCGTGAAAGCCTTCGGTACCAAGAATCCCTGAGCGAAGTGCTCATCAATATTGGCGCGTCGGTTCGCCCCGGAGTCCGGCTAGGTGCTGCCCCAGTTGTCTCCAAACACCTGCGCTTGCCGCAGCACCAAGTCCACCGCCTCTTCCTGCAAGTCTGGCGGGTACTTGTACTTGCGCAAGACCCGCTTGACCATCAGTCGCAGTTTGGCCCGCACACTCTCACGCTCGGACCAGTCCACCGTCAGGTTCTGGCGCAGGTTCTCGGTCAGCTCATGGGCAATCTTCTTGAGGGTTTCGTCGGTCAGTTCTCTGACCGCTGATTCATTGGTGGCCAGGGCATCGTAAAAGCGCACCTCGTCCTCGGTCAGCCCCAGCAACTCGCCCCGGCTGGCGGCCTCGCGGAACTTCTTGGCCATCTCGACCAGTTCTTCCATGACCTGCGCGGTTTCAATGGAGCGGTTCTGGTAGCGCTTGATCACGTTGCCCAGCAGATCGGAGAACTTCTTTTCCTGCACCACGTTGCTGCCGAAGCGGCTCTTGATCTCGCCTTCGAGCAAGCGTTCCAGTAGTTCAACCGCCAGGTTCTTCTCGGGCAGGTTTTTCACCTGGGCCAGGAATTCATCGTCCAGCAGCCCAATGTTGGGTTTGTCCAGGCCCACGGCATCAAAGATGTCCACCACCTGGTCGGACACGACGGCGTTACTGATGATCTGGCGGATGGCTTCGTCGCGCTGTTCGTCGGTGCGCTTTTTAGCGGTGATGTCCCGCTTGGTCAGGATGACCTTCACAGCCTGCATGAAGGCGACTTCTTCCCGCACAGCCTTGGCTTCGTCCAGGGTGCAGCACAGGGAGAAGGCTTGGGTCAGTGCCAGCGTGGTATCAGCAAAGCGGCGTTTGCCATCCTTGCCACCTTCTTCCCGCAGGCCCAGGACGTGGTTGGCAGCTCGTGCCAGGGTCTGGTGCCCCCCAGTGAGGAAGTCGCTGTAATCGCAGCCATGCAGCATGGATTGCAGGACATCGAGCTTTTCCATGAGGACGCTATACGCCTCGCGGGCATCTACGGTGGGAGTGCCCCGGCCTTTGCTGGCGGTGTACTCCTTCATGGCGGCTTTGAGTTCGTTGCCAATGCCGATGTAGTCCACCACCAGGCCGCCTTGCTTGCCCTTGAAGACCCGGTTCACGCGGGCAATCGCCTGCATGAGGTTATGGCCCTTCATGGGCTTGTCCACGTACAGGGTGTGAACGCAGGGGGCATCGAAGCCGGTGAGCCACATGTCGCGCACGATCACCAGGCGGAGCGGGTCGGCGGGGTCTTTGAAGCGCTTTTCCAGTCGTTTTTTGACCTTGCCGTCGTAGATATGGGGGCGCAGCAGGGCTTTGTCGCTGGCGGAGCCGGTCATCACGATCTTGATTGCGCCTTTCTCGGGGTCTGGGTCGTGCCAGTCGGGCCGCAGCTTGATGATCTCGTTGTAGAGGTGAACGCAGATGTCGCGGCTCATGGCCACCACCATGGCTTTGCCGGATTGGGCGGTGCTGCGTTCTTCAAAGTGCGCCACCAGATCGGCGGCCACACTGGCAACGCGGGGTTCGGCGCCTACGATTTTTTCCAGGGCGGCCCATCGGCTTTTGAGTTTGGCCTGGGTACTTTCTTCCTCGTCCTCGGCCAGCTCGTCCACTTCGTCGTCAATGCTGGGCAGGTCTTCGTCTTTGAGGCGCAGCTTGGCCAGGCGGGACTCGTAGTAGATGGCCACGGTGGCGCCATCTTCCTTGGCCTGCTGCATGTCGTAGACGTGGATGTACTCACCAAACACTGCTCGGGTGTCGTGGTCGGTACTGCTGACCGGGGTTCCGGTAAAGCCTACGAACGTGGCGTTGGGTAGCGCATCGCGCAGGTGCTGGGCGTAGCCCGCCTGGTATTTCTCCTCTCCGGGCTTGCCTTTGAGGGTGGCCTTGAACCCGTATTGGGTGCGGTGAGCTTCGTCCGCGATCACCACGATGTTGCTGCGCTCGGACAGCACCGGGAAGGTATCTTCATCCTCCCCCGGCATGAACTTCTGGATGGTGGCAAAGATGATGCCACCGGAGGGGCGATTGCCCAGCTTGGCGCGTAAGTCCGGGCGGGTTAACGCTTGTGTCGGCTGCTCGCGCAACAGGTCTTGGGCCAGGCTGAACACGCCAAACAACTGTCCATCGAGGTCGTTGCGATCGGTGATGACCACGATGGTGGGGTTCTCCATCGCGGCTTCTTGCATCACACGGGCGGCAAAGCAGGTCATGGTGATGCTCTTGCCGCTGCCCTGGGTATGCCACACCACACCGCCCTTGCGGGAAGCTCCGGGCCGGGAGGCGGTCACCACTTCTTCGATGGCTGCACGCACAGCATGGAACTGGTGGTAGCCTGCAATCTTCTTGACGAGCTGACCGTCGTCCTCGAACAGGACAAAGTAACGGATGTAGTCCAGCAGGTACTGTGGGGTCAGCACACCACGCACCAGGGTTTGCAGTTCTTGAAACTGCCCCAGTGGGTCGAGGTTTACTCCATCAATCGTGCGCCAAGCCATAAAGCGCTCGGCGTTGGCAGACAGCGAACCCATCAGCGCGTCGGTGCCGTCCGAGATCACCAGCACCTCGTTGTACTGGAACACGTCCGGTATCTGCTCTTTGTACGTCTCGATCTGGTCGAAGGCTTTCCAGATGTTGGCGTTCTCGTCGGCGGGGTTTTTGAGTTCCAGCAGCACCAGCGGCAGACCGTTGACGAACAGGATGATGTCAGGGCGCCGGGTTTTGTGCGGGCCTTTGATGGTGAACTGGTTGACCGCCCACCATTCATTCTTCTCGGGGTGTGCCCAGTCGATCAGACGCACGAAGTCGCCGCGTGTCTCGCCATCCTTTTGATACTGGACGGGGACACCGCCCACCAACATTTTGTGGAACGCGCGGTTGGCCGACAGCAAGGAGGGGATGCCCAGATCCGTGACGCGCTTGATGGCGTCTTCGCGGGCAGCCACTGGAATGCTGGGGTTCAGGCGGTTGATGGCCTCGCGCAGCCGAAAGGGCAGCAGCACCTGCCGGTAGTCCGCGCGCTCTGGCGTGGTGCCGTCAAAGGCAATGTCAGGCCCGTAGCGGTGGGTGTAGCCCACGTCTTGCAGCCAGGCCAGCGTTTCGCGTTCCAGTTGGTCTTCGGTCACGGCTCCCTCTCGCTTTTTTGTCCTGTGGCTACAGCTTCATCAGCTCGATGTAGCGCAGGTACCTGTTGCAGGCCCCCGCAGAAAGCCCCCCGATCATTCTTCGGCTTTCCGATAGGACTGCAACTCATGGGTTGGCGTACCAGGAAATGCGCGCCGAATGCGATGCTCCCTGACCAATGCGTCCAAATAGCCTTTGCGCAAACCGTCTGGATCCCGGTTTAAAAGCTCAGCCAATGCACTGAGCCGCACATACCGTCCTTCGCATACCGACAAGATTACCTCCACCATGGCTGGACGCTCCAACCGTGCCTTACCCCGGGGTAGGGCGGCTCGCCGCAACAGGTCGTCCTTCAATGTATCTGAAAGGGCGCTGAGATCATCCAAGACGGGCGCATCCAGCAAGGGCGACAGTAGACAACCGTGCTCATCCCTGGTTGCAGTGTGGGTGTTGACGCCCTCCGTAGTGCGAGGCGTGGCCTGCTCCGGCCGCACGGGCTGATCACTACCGGAGGTATCCTCCTTAGTACCGGAGCTTGCAGTGCTACTACCGGAGCTAGTGCCATTACTACCGAAGCTGAACGCTGCGGGAAATACCTGCTCCGGGGTAACGGGAGCCGCGCCCGGCAAGTAATAAACCTTGCCACGAGACTGGCCTTGGGAGAGCAACATCCCATCACGCTCCAACCGTGCCAGCGCCAAGCTGATGTCATGAGGATGCTGGGGGGAAATCTCGGTCATGCGCGCATGGTTGACCACACCTTCGATCACGGCCGTGGACAGAATCATTCTGTCGAGCGCCCCCACCTGATCGAACGATGCACCAAACCGCGCCCGCAGTGCGTCCAGCACCGCAGGTGGCAGCAAATCCAGCATGTGCAATTCCAGCAAGGTTTGCTCTGGCATGTCCTTTTCCCTCAGCAGCGGCTGACGCCAGTGGCAGCTTTGCCAGCCGCTGTAAATTTTGGGCATGCCCGAGCCCCCACGTTCACCCAGGCCAATGAGCAAGAACATTTGATGCAGGATGCGATTGCGGCAATCGCTCTCGCCACCCCGAATCACCTGCTCCACAGGCAGCCGAAGCAAACCAGGGTTGCGAAAGCCGAACATGTCTGGCCGCTTGACCACCAACACCGACACCCGGCCCGTGTAGTCCGCATGCACCAGGGTGTTGACCAACGCTTCACGCAAGGCGACGTGTACCGGCGTGTCGTCTTGCCTTTGGCCGTCTTTGAGCGAAAACGGAACTTTCAGGTCGGCCACCAGCTTTCGGTACACCCGGCGGTAAAACTCGAAAAGATTGCCCGTCCAGGTACCATCAGGTACCAATCGGTCAACCCAACGCAATTCGGTTTTGGCCTCTGGACGCTCTTGATAGTCCAGAAAATAGTGCGGCGCGGCCTCCTGGATGGCCGCCCAGGTGCCAAACATCAGTAGGCCCGCCAGCGTCATTCCCTCCTGGCCTGTCTGGCGGTCACGCCGCCAGCCGCGCAGGCTGGTCAAAAAGGTAAAGTCGTCTTGCTCCAGATAAGGGTGACCTGGCTTTTCGTCTTTGAGCATCTGGCGGTAGATGCGCAAGCTCTCGCCATCAATGTCCCCCATACCAAAGCCCGGCAGAATTCGGGCATCGCGCTCATCCTCCACCTGCTCGGCCAGCATACGCTTGACCGTCTCTTCATCACACGGCCGGTCTCCGTCGTTGAGCCGCTTGTACGTATGGCCGAACGGCTGGCCGTTGAGGAACACCGGCCTTTGCTTGCGCATGGCCTGCGGAATGCGCACCACCAAAATGCTCTTGTCCCCCAGCACCCACTCCTGCACATCGGCGTCGGTCAGCAGATTGGCGCTCACCTTGCCCGGGTTGTTCAGGTTGTTGAACAGGTCTGCCCGCACCTTCGCCGGGTTGGGAATGCCCGCAATGGAGAACACCCCATCCTTCTCCCGCACGCCCAGCAGCACCACGCCGCCGTGGGCGTTGGCCATGGCCGAGTAGGTGGGCCAGAAATCCTTGGGCACCTCGCCCTGGCCGTTCTGGCCTTGGGCCAGCTTGCACTCCAGCTCCACCGTTTCGCGCAGCAGGGCCAGGTCTTCGAGGGAGGTGGGTGAGAACATCACACGGGTCCTGGAGCAGATTCTTAAGCCAAATTGGACGCTAGCGCTTTATGGATAAGCGCAAGCAGCTATAAAAAGCAGAGCAATCATGCCTACAGGGCACCGCCCAGGGCGGCCTCGGTGCCGGCCTGGGCTTCGGGCAGGCGCAGCTGGCCGGAGATCAGGCGGGGGAGCAGGGTGTCGCGGAGGGTGGCGTAAGCGAGTTTGCGTTTAAACACGTAAACCCTTGATATGTATGAATTTTTCAAGCACCCCTCGCTGATAAAAGGTTTGCGTTTAAGCACTTTTCAGGCCCAGAACGGCAGATAGTGCGCGTAGTGCGTGGAGGTCGTGTCCGACTCGTCGGTCTTGATCAGCCCCGCCTCCTCCGGTTCGATCCGCGTTTCCATCACAGCCCCATCTCCCCCGCAACTCGGCGCACCCCGCCCACAAACTTGCCGTAGCTGTGTGATTGGTTGTGCTCTGGCTCACGCAGGTGCTGGGCCATGGCACGGGCGCCAGCTCCTTTTTGAAAGCGCGGCACCAAACGCTCCAGTTCCACCGACGGCTTTCGCCATGCATCGGGGTCTGCAAACTTTTTGCGATGTGCTGCGCTGTCGGCCTTGGGGTGGGCGAAGGCTGCGGCCACGGCTTGCAGATCGCCGAGATACCAGGCTTCCAGCTCCTGGCAGGCCAGCCGCACCAAGGTGTCGGGGCGGCCAGCGGCGCGGCACATGGACTGGAGCTTGTGCAGCACATCCCCGCAATCTGCCCCGTCGTTGTCGCGTACCACCACAAACCTATCCCCCGGAATCTGCCACGCACTGAGCTTGCGCGGAATGCTTCTGTCCAGGTCTGACTTGCCCTCGTGCGGCACACACAAAAAGTGTTGCCCAGCCACCCAACCGGGCATCAGGCGGGGCAGCAGCCCTTCCAGCAACAGCTTCATCGAGGGCTCTTCCAGCAAAAACACCAGCCGCCCCGCCATCAGTTCAAGCCCTCCAGCAGACCCTGTTTCCACAGCGCGCCCGGCAAATCACCCGCATCCACCAGCGCCTGCAAGTTGGCTGACTCCGCCGCGCGGCTGATCTGCGTGAAGCCCTGTACCTTGCGCAGGCAGTAAATCTCTTCCAGCTTCAGCGCATTCAAAAAGTCGGGAGAATGTGAAGAGATAAACACCTGCCCGCCGCGCTGGGCATAGCTGCGAAACTCTTCCGCCAACTCCGGCAGCAACTCGGGGTAGAGCTGATTCTCGGGCTCCTCTACTGCCAGCAGTGGGTAGGGCTGCGGGTCATTGAGCAGCACCAAATAGGCAAACATCTTGATGGTGCCGTCGGACACATGGCGTGCCACAAAAGGGTCTTTGAAGCTGCCATCCTGAAACCGGAGCACCAGCCGCCCATCCTCCGTCTGGCGGGGCTCCACCAGGGATACGCCGGGCACACGGGCCTTCATGGCCTCCAGAATGCGCGCAAAAGCATCCGGGTGGTGCTCAAACAGAAAGTTCGCCACCAGCGGCAGGTTGTCACCCCGGGTGGAGAGGTGTTCGGCAAAGCCATCCTCCTGGCTGGGCCGCGCCTCTGACACATGAAAGTCCGAGATGTGCCAGTTCTCAATCATCAGCCGCAGCGCGCTGGCCGCCTTGAAGCGGTCAAACTGCCCCAGGCCCTTCACCGCCAAAATATCGGGCGCGTCCAGCGCCTGCACCTCGCGGGTCAGGTCTTCGTCTTTTTTGGAGAAGTCTTCCTCATTGGTAATGGCATAGCCCTGGCCCAGCGCAAAGTCCAAAAAGTGAAACGGCTTGCCGTGCGGCCCGCGCTTGTAGCGCAGCACCTCGCGCGCCACCACGGCGCGGCCCATCATGTCGGGCTCGACGCGCAACTGGTAGGTCACCAGCCGCTCCTTGCCCGTGATCTCCAGCCGAAACTGCAGCGTCAGCTCAATCGGCTCGTGGGCAAAGCCCCGGCTCGCCAACTCCTTGAAGCCGCCGCGCTTGCTCACCGCCTTGCCCACGTTCATGGCCAGTGCGTCCTTGAGGAACGAGAACACATCAAACAACGTGGACTTGCCCGTGCCATTGGCACCTACCAGCACACACAAGCGCGGAATGGTGCTGAGCTTGGCGTGGCGAAACAGCCGGTAGTTCTTGATTTCGATGGACTCAATTTGCATACGCAGGCTCCAGGGTCAGGGACGCCGCCGCACGCGTGCGGCGCTGGCTGCATTGTGGGCCAGCCCCCCAAGCGGCACCGGCAGGCCGTGCGCAGAGCTGCCCCCAGCGGGCCAGGCCGACAAGACACTTGAAGTAAAAAACGGCTCTAGCGCTTATGGAGCAAGCGCAAGCAGCTATCAAAAACAAAGCATTCATACTTACAGCGCACCGCCCAGGGCGGCCTCGGTGGCGGCCTGGGCTTCGGGCAGGCGCAGCTGGCCGGAGATCAGGCGGGGGAGCAGGGTGTCGCGGAGGGAGGAGAGGGTTTGGGCTTGGAACAGGTTTGCTCGGATTCGAGCCATCAGCGCATCCACGGCTGCATCAAACGCTTGGATTACTGGAGCTTGGGGACAAGCGACATACACGCCTGAAAAGGTCTCTTGTGTGATGGTGTCAAAGACGGAGCCGTGTGCTCGCTGCTGCAACTGCTGTACCAAACGCGTTGCGCTGAAGTAGGTGAAGTAGGTATCGCCCGCCTTGCCTCGTAACCCGTAGCAAGATTGATTCATTGCCATAGACCGTCCGGAAAGAGCCAGCTTTCCAACAGTTCCGCGAGCTGAAATGATGGTTGTGCCAGCGGGCAGCAGTTTGGTGGATGACCCATGCAATCCCGCTTCCGTGATGTGCTTTTCTGTGTCGATCACAAATACGTCAGATGGCCCGGGCGCATCAACCACGGAGAACCAAGGAATGTCACCACCCCAAAAATCCGGATTGGAGGTTTTTGGAGTGCCGCCACCGATGATTTGGATAGTGTCGCGGAATGTCTGCAACAGCCACCCCCTCGGCACCTCCCCCAACTCCGACGCTTCAAACCCATCGGGAAACAGCGCTGCGGTGGCCTCATCCATGCCTTCGGGCGGGCGGCCTTCCATCTTGGCGCGCACGGGGTCGAAATCGACGAACCAGGACTTGAACAGAGCCTGGGCGATGGCTTCGAGCGTGGCGTTGGTTTCGCGCAGGAGGGTGATGCGGTCGTCGAGAGCACCTAAGAATTGAGCAATGCTTTTCTGGGAATCAATCGGCGGAACAACTACCAAAGCCTCATGCAGGTGATTGCGGTTCACGCCGGGCACTGCCGCCTTGTCCGAATAAGCAAAAAAATCGACTATTTTCAGAAAGTAGTGGATGAACTGCGGATCGTTGCCCTTGAAGTCGCGCACGTAAAGAGTGGTGTTTAGCGGCCAGAAATCTTCTTGGACATAGAAAACTTGTCCAATCGTTCCATATCGACCGGTTACAACGCCAGGGCCGTTCACCATCGCCACGCTGTGGCGATCACTAACGCCCGATGATGAAACCAAGGGCACTTTTCCAGGCTCACGTTTGGCCTGTGGGAGGTCATACCCTCTTTTGAGTTCGATGAAATCACCCAGCTTGCCACTTGCCCACTCAGAACTCATACCCCAGCCCCCCAGCTTCGCCCGAATCATCGCCACCCGCAGCATCCAGCCCTAACTCCCGCTCCAATTGCTCAATGCTGGGCAGCTGCCCCCGCAGTGCCTCGGGCAGGGTATGGCTGAGGTTGTAGGTCGCAAGGCCCATCGGCTTTTGCATATCGCTCAGCGCGTATTCGGCCACCAGTCGGTCTTTGCTTTTGCACAGCAGCAGGCCGATGGTGGGCTGGTCGCCCTCGCGGCGCAGTTGTTCGTCCACGGCTTTCAGGTAGAAATTGAGCTTGCCCGCAAACTCGGGCTCGAAGTCCACGGTTTTCAGCTCGACCACCACGTAGCAGTGCAGGCGTGCGTGATAGAAAAGCAAATCCAAGAAGAAATCGCGCTCGCCCACTTGCAGCGGCACCTGGCGGCCCATGTAGGCAAAGCCTGCGCCCAGCTCCAGCAAAAACTGCGTCACATGCTCGATGAGGGCGGTTTCCAGCTCGCGTTCGGTGTGTTCTGGGGTCAGGGAGAGAAAGTCAAACTGGTACGGGTCTTTGAGCAGTTGCACCGCCAAGTCGGATTGCACGGCGGGCAGGGTCTGCGCAAAGTTGGTGATGGCCTTGCCCTCGCGCTGCCATAGGCCGCTTTCGATCTGGTGGGTCAGCACGCTGCGGCTCCAGCCGTAAGTTTGCGTGGCTTGCACGTAGTACAGCGCCTCGTCCGGCTGTTTGCACTTGGTCAGGATGGTGACGTGGTGCCACCAAGGAATCCCCATCAATTGCGAAGCAGCCTGCTGCGCAATTGCTGGTGAGGCATTCCAGAAGCTGTACCAGCGCCGTATCTGCTCCAGATTGCGCTTGGAAAACCCCTTCACCTCGGGGAACTCGCGCATCAGGTCGGCGCTGATCTGGCGCAAAAAGCCGCTGCCCCAGGCAAACTGGGTCTGCTTGGCCACCATGTCGGTGCCCAGTTCCCAATAAAACTGCAGCATGGCCGTGTTGACTGCAACCGCCGCTTTGAGCTGTACCTGGCGATAGCGGGCCTTCAGCTCGGCCAGCCACTGGCGGTATTCGGGGGTCAGGGTGGTCAAGTCAGAACTCATACCCCAGCCCCCCCAGCTTCGCCCGAATCACCGCATCCAGCTCCACACCCTTGGCCATCTGCTCGCCCAGCTTCTCGGTGAGCTTCTGCATCTTGTCGGCAAAGGCTTCGTCGTCGTCTTCCACGTCTTCCGCGCCCACGTAGCGGCCGGGGGTGAGCACATGGCCGTGCTGCGCGATCTCTGCCAGAGGCACGCTGCGGCAAAAGCCTTTCACGTCTTCATAACTGCCTGCGCTCGGTTCGCCGCGCCAGGCGGCCACCACGGCTTCGATGCGGGCAATCGTCTCATCCGTCAGCTCGGCCTGCACGCGGCTGATCATGCGGCCCAGCTTGCGGGCATCAATGAACAGCACCTCGCCCTTGCGCGTCTTTTGCTTGGCCAAAAACCACAGGCAGGCGGGAATCTGGGTGTTGAAGAACAACTGGCCGGGCAGGGCCACCATGACTTCGACCACATCGGCATCGACCATGGCCGCGCGGATCACGCCTTCGCTGTTCTGGCTGCTGCTCATGCTGCCGTTGGCCAACACAATGCCTGCGCGGCCCGTGGGTTTGAGGTGGTGCAGCATGTGCTGCAACCAGGCGTAGTTGGCGTTGCCGTGGGGTGGGTCGCCATATTCCCAGCGCGGGTCGCCTTCCAGGCTACCGTGCCACCAGTCGCTGATGTTGAAGGGCGGGTTGGCCAGGATGTAGTCGGCCCGCAGGTCGGGGTGCTGGTTGCGGGTGAAGGTGTCGGCAGGCTCGCGGCCCAGGTTGTAGTCGATGCCGCGAATGGCCAGGTTCATGGCGGCCAGGCGCCAAGTGGTGGGGTTGGCCTCCTGGCCGTAGATGGACACGTCGCCAATTTTTCCACCATGGGCTTCGATGAACTTTTCAGACTGAACAAACATGCCGCCTGAGCCGCAGCAGGGGTCGTACACCTTGCCTTCGTGCGGCGCCAGGATGGCGACCAGGGTTTTGACAATGCTGGCGGGCGTGTAGAACTGCCCGCCCCGCTTGCCCTCGGCACTGGCGAACATGCCCAGAAAGTATTCGTACACCTGGCCCAGCACGTCGCGGGCCACGGCGGGGTCGGCCCCAAAGCCGATGGTAGATACCAAGTCCACCAGCTCGCCCAGCTTGCCATCGGGCAACTGCGCACGGGCGTAGCGCTTGTCGAGGATGCCTTTGAGCTTGGGGTTTTCAACCTCGATGTGGGTCAGTGCGTTATCAATGCGCTTGCCAATGTCGGGCTGCTTGGCGGCGTTGCGCAGGGCTTCCCATCGCGCACCTTCGGGCACCCAGAAGACGTTGACCTCTTTGTAGTAGTCCCGGTCTTCCAGTTCGGCTTCGATGTCGGCGGGGTCAGCGTCGCCATAGAAGTATTCGTCGTCGGGGTTGGTGAGGCGGGCCGTCAGCTCGGCACGGCGGGCGGCAAAGGTGTCGGAGATGTATTTGACGAAGATGAGGCCGAGCACCAGGTGCTTGTATTCGGCGGCGTCCATGTTGGCGCGCAGCTTGTCGGCGGTGGCCCAGAGGGTTTTTTTGATGTCGTCGAGCATGGAGGCTGAGAGAATTTGGCCGCACAACCCGGCTCAAAAGAGCGGGTTGGACGCATAGAAATCACTCGTCCCATCTTACCGTCACGATCACAGATGGATACAGGTCCCTGCGCTCGGTCAACTGTCTTGAGGGCGCAGTGCTTCAAATTGGATGAATCGCCCCGGATTCCCTAGACACTCGTGAGCCGTTGGGAATGGCGTCGTTCGAACTCTCTCAACTTTGCATCAAATGGCTCCAACGCATCCTTGGGCACCTCCGGCTGCGACAGTCCCAACCACTCCCGGATCTTCTGCGGCGCCAGTTGACCTTCGTTGATGAGCTCGTTGACCATCCGAAGATAGATAGCCCGGTTTTCAGCGAGCAGGGTCTGCGCACGTTCGTACTGGGTCTGCAGACCTGCTTCAATTTCTGAATTGGTACCGGCCACATCCGTGTTGATATCCTCCCCGGCCTCCGTGCTGACATCCACATGGCTGATGCGCTTACCAAACGCGGCATGCCGGATAAAGGCGGCCATTTGCTGCGTCGCCAGCTTGAGATCGTTCTCACTGCCCGAGCTCAGCGACTCCATGCCAAACACCATCTCTTCGGCAGCGCGACCTGAGAGCGCAACACACACCGCGTCGAGCAGATTGCCGCGGGTTTTGACTTTGAGCGCATTGAAGCTGTTGTAGCCCCCGGAGAAGGTCGCCATGTTGATGCGAATTTCCAGCGGAGCCTGCCGGAAGAGCAAGGCGTATATCAGACCATGCCCCGCTTCGTGCACCGCCAGAACTGCCCGCATGTCTGGGTCGGGTCGCTGACGAAGCTTGCTGATCTCAAACGCTACGGGTACGGTATGTATCCGGTGGCCCCATCGCGCGATCAGTAGTCCGGCATCTGGGTCGACATCTATGGTCAGCTCCTCACCTGGCCCGGCGCCCTGCTCCAGCGCCCAGAGTGTGAAGTCCACCAGAGGTGCACTCATCAGACCATGCACGGAAGAGAAAACCGGACGGGTGCCCTGGGTGGGAAACACCGAATTGGCGTAGATCTGCTCCCTGACCGCATCGGTCACTTCAAAGCGCAGTCCACTGGACGCCTCGATTTCCTGCAAGTACCCGTGCACCGCTACCTCGATGAGCTTTTGGTAGGTCGAGCGGTTCAGACTGGGATAGACGACGTGGTTGTTGCCAAGACGGGCAATTTGCTCGGGCTTGAAGCGCTCACTCAACGCCCGCTTCACATCAATGAGCGAAAGCTTGCGGGTCATGGCATGGAACACATCAGCATCCGTGTCGCAGTCTTCCACGCGACTTGCGGCATCTGCATACATCTCATCCAGATTGCCGCAGACAAAAATCAGCAGTTTCGAGTAATCTGTCTCCCACGCATGGGGGTCCTGCATGAAGTCAACCAAGCGACTGTGGAGATCCTGCGGAGACCAGGTCATGATCTCCATGATGGACTCCTTGAGCTTCAACATCGCTTTAAATTCCTGGGCCTGATACGGCGGCAGAGCGAACTTCGTAAGATCATTGCGGGGCGTTCGCGCGAACAGCCCAACGACCACATCCTCCTCGTCAGCATCCGACTTCACGCCAACCCGCTTGTGTTCGTCACGATATGCAGCCTCGGCCAACCTGCGCTCAATATCCCCAAGGAAGCTAATGTTGGGAGGCAATTTCCCGTCGGAGAGCAAGCCCCACACGTCCATGTAGTGCTCGACCTTGCGCTCGCGCCCCTCGCGGTCAATGGTCCTGAATCGTTGGAATTCATCGAGCACGAGGATTCCGGGAGTGCCCTCGGCGATCGCGGAGTCCGACAACATGGAGCCGATCGACACCCCTCCTCCGTTGGAATAGCCGTCCATCTGAACTTCGATCAGGCGGTCATAGAACCCGAGCTTTTTGGACAGGCTGCGAATGAGTTGGGTCTTGCCCGTACCGGTGAGTCCCCACAGGTTCACGATGACTGGCCGGTTGATGATGTCGGGCAGGACGTACCACGCCCGTATTGTGTCGATCACGCGATCGATGATGTCATCAATCCCAAAAAGCTCGGTCTTGAGCTCGGCAGCGATGCGTCGTAGCTGGGCGCTGCGTTCGCAGATGTGCGCGCGCAATTGAATGTTCGTTGTTCTCATGGTGATGGAAATTTCTGTTTGGGTTCTGCACCGGTCACATCTCGCGCGACCGACATGGAATGGAGATCGCTATCAACGCCAGAAGCGAAGCAGTTTCAGGAAGGCGACCAGATCGGCTTTAGCCGTCTTGGCCACTTCGTGCAGGAGCGCGATGCGCTCCTCGGACCTGACCTTCAAGAGCAGATGCAGGAGTAACGTGAGGAGTAGCGCCACCGCAGCACCCGCCACAAAGAGCCAGGCGTCCATGGGATCCCAATCCCTGCGGAAGATGAGATACGCGTTGATGGCGCTCAACGCCAGGAGCGTCAGGTGAATGATCCAGTGCATCGTTGATTCCTTTCGTGGTCATGTCGATGTCTCAGCTCATCCATAGCGTCTCGCGATACACCGCCCTCTGCATGTCGACCGCCCGCCGGACATCCAGCCCCTTGTAGGAACCAAACCCCAAGATCCAGGCGAGATAACGTCCGACCTGGGGGTCGGCTTCACACAGTGCCTGCAGGGGCTTGGTCAGCACCTCTGCCCTGACATGGCTAATCCGCTGGTACATGTCAGGCGTCGATACGTAGTGACGTCCAAACATGAGCTCGCGCAGGCAGAGGTAGTAGCCACAGGGGTTGACCAACAGCGCCACGGCAACGGGCTCCCAGCTGGATTTGAGGACCAAGGTTCTGCAACGGCGGGCACGCCCCATGGCAGCTAAACACTGCGAAAGTGCAGTCGGATCTCCTTCATCCAGTTCTCGGGGCGCAGAACGCAAAGGCAGGAGATATGCGGCGACCAGTTCATCCAATGCAAAAACCGTTGTGACGAATGGCACCAGCGCCTGGTTAGAAAGCAGCGGTAGTTGCCCGAGCAACTGGGCACGTTGCTCAGCCTGGACCTGCAGAGCACGCTGACTCTGGGGGGCTCCGAACATGTCCTGAGTTCCTTGTCGGGCTCGGTGATTACGCACGGGAGGCTCCTTTCTTGGAGGCTGCCCTGCGGGGGGTCGCACGGCTGCTGGTTTCTCCTGTCCGCCCGCGGGGCTCGAGGATGAAGTCCTCTTGAGTCAACCGCTGACCGATCTCTGCCGGGTCTATGTCGCCGGTGATCTGGGCTACGCACAGGGGCATCGCGACGAAGTGAACCGCTCCGGGCAGTCGCTCAATGAGTTCCAGCACTTGGGCATGCAGTTCACGGTGGATCTCCCCCCAGCGCTCTGCGGGGACCGCTTTGCGAAAGCTTGCTGGCAACGCCAGGATGCACAGGCCCTTGTGCTCCTGCACAAAGTGGGTAGGGGTGGAGCCAGCGGAAGAGGCGTTCCTGGATATTGGATTGGATGTGGGTTTCATGGATGTTGGGGTCCAGTTGTTCAGCGTGTGGGGCGCATAGTCAGAGGATTGCCATGAAGCCGATGGCGGCGGTGATACGCGCGACTTGCTGGCGGTCGAGCTCTTCGTCTCCACTGACGTCGAGCACTGCGCCCAACGTGCTGCCGCATTCGGCATCACGTGATCGCAAGCGGCGCAAGGGGGCGTCGAGGATCACAAGGCGCCGCGCGACAATTTCTTCGCGTTCCTCGCTGTTCAGGCTTAGCACAGGGTCTCGGTCGGGATGGTCATGCAGGTAGCCCGCCAGTCCACACGGAGCGACCAAAGCGGCTGCGACTGCCACATCCCGCTCCCATGCGTGCAGGGCCGGATACCGTCGGGCGCGTTTGGACATCTGAAGGCTCCAGCCGAGCAGGGAATGTTCTGCAGATTGGCAACACTCGGGTGCCCAGGCGCCCCTCGCCGGTATGGAGTACGCCGCAAGAAGTGCCTTGTCGAACACATCGGCGATAAAGCTACGAAGACTCTTGTTGGCGCAGGCTGGCAGGTGATCGAGCAGGTTCACGACTCCATGAATTTGCTCAACTCTGGAGGTCAACGACCTATTCTGTGGAGCCGCTGGTGCCGGTGGCACGTAACAGCTCTCGGAATATGGGGCTCGGGGATATCGGCGCACAGTGATGGGGTTCATGGTTTCCTGGCGATGAAAGACTGAAGGTGAATGAGGTGGGCGATGACACAGCGAGGGGCCTGCGTCGGACAAAGCTCCGCCCAGACCGCTGCTTGGTGCCAGCGGGGCTCGGAGGTGTCGACGGTGGCTTAGTGCGGCCTCAGGCGTGCAGCGGGTTCAGCCGTCTGACGTGAGTACGCATCGCGCCCGGGGGCGGGGGTTGCGGGTCTTCGCCCGCATGGCGTTCGGGCAGGGTGATGTCCTGCGATGTGCGTGACCGGTTTGTTCGGGCCCGTTCTGAGGCTCCAACCGCAACGCCTCGGGGTTTGGGCACGGGCATGGGCGCCCGCTCGCTGCCCCCTGCTTCGGCGAATAGGTTGCTATCGCCCACTTGCTGCAGGTGAGCGCCGTCCATGCGCAAGACCTTGCCGGTGGCAAGCCGACTGGCCAGTAGACGCTCCATGGCCGAACCGTCCTGGCGCGTGAGGTTGGGCACGTATCGGCTGTAGACCCTGAACAGCATTTCAGTGGAGGTGTGGCCGAGCTGGCGTGCGATCCATTCGGGCGCTTCACCGGAAGCCAGCCACAGGGTCGCCGCGGTGTGGCGCATCTGGTAAGGCCTGCGTTCAGTCATGTCCAGATGGCGCAGCAATGGATACCAGATGCGGTCCGTGAAGTTCTTGTTATCCAATGGCGCGCCCATCAGGTTGCAGAACACGTAGTCGGACAGTTTTCCCGTCACCTCGTACTGCTTGGTGAGGGCCTCGACTACCGGCTGGCTCATCTGGATATCGCGCTGGCTGCCGTCGGTCTTGGTGTATTCATCCTCTCCAAGAACGAAGGTCTCCCGGACCCGAATCAGGCGGTGCTCGAAATCGACGTAGCGCCATTTGAGGCCATGGACTTCTCCAGTGCGCATTCCGGTGAAAAAGCGCACGGTGAAATAGTTGCGATAGTCCGCACGGACGGTCGCCAGAATGCTCTGTACATCCTGCAGGCTGAACGGATCCACATCGACCTTGCGCACTCGGAGTCGCTTGATGTTGGTCGTGGGCGTCGTAAACTCGAATCGGTCGGCGGCTTCGTCAATGATCTGGCAAAGCGTGCCAATGATCTCGTTGATCCGTTTGGGTGAGAGTCCTTCCTTGTCTCCGCGACCTTTTACTTTGGCGAGTGTGGCGCGATAGGCAAGGATGTCGGATTTGGTGATGCTGCTGACCACCTTTTGTCCGAAGTGAGGGATCAGTCGACCGTCCAGAGTGGAGCGCAGGGATCGGATATGGCTGCGTCGCCATTCGATCTCGTGCTCTTTGAACCATTGGGCCGAGAATTCGCAGAACAATGGGCCAGTCGACTTCGGCTCTACGGCCGTCATCTCAGCCGACTCTGCGATCGCCTCCATCACCGCAGTGGGAGCCGCCTTCTCAAGGTTTGCCCGTGCAAAACGCTTGAGCGCTTTGCTGTTGGGAAAGTAGTTGGCGTATACGAAGGTGCCTGCATTGATCTCGGACTCGATCTTGGCGAGGACTTTTGCCAGCTTCTTGCGATTGATTGGGGTGTCGGTCAGTGCCGTGTACTCCCGGCACCGCTGGCCCTGAAATCTGAAGTCCATGAACAGGCTGCCCATGGTGTCTGAGTTGCGGATACTACCCATGAAGTACACCTCCATTGGCCATCGGAATGGCGCTCATCCCCGTGGGTGTTGATTTCCATCCAGAAGTGACCCAGTAACCCCCAGGTTTTCCATCTAAAACTGATCCACGTACTAACCCTAACC